>NZ_JBQWSN020000005.1:0-181845 GCF_052598215.2 Thauera sp. ZXT1-4
ACCGAGCGGACAATTCATTTGCTACAACACCGGACAGTTCTATTTGTTGCCAACACCTGTCGGCCTCGTTCCTGAACGTACCGCGCAGTCTCGCCCGCCTGTCCGAGGCCCTGCGGGGCGCGGGCTATACCGTGCCGCCCGCCGAGGAACAAGCGCTCATCGACAGCGCGGCCCGTCTGCTCGCACCTTTCTACCGCGAGGGCAGGCTCGACGCCCTGCTGGCCGACAACCTCGCGGCAGCCTTGCCCCTTGCCGACTATCTTGCCTGGTTCGATGGCCTGCCTGCGCAGGTCCGCGAGCGCATCAACAAGCACTGGGGACCGCCCGAGAACGACCCGATGCTGGTCGGTGCGGGTGACACGCGCAGCTTCGCGATCCCGCGCCTGCAGCTTGGTAACCTGGTGATCATGCCGCAGCCGCCGCGCGGCCGCATCGACGAGCCGCCCGAGAAGGCGATCTACCACGACACCAAGGTGCCGCTGACCCACTTCTACCTTGCCGCCTACCTCTATGCGCGCACCGCCTTCGATGCCGACGCGCTGATCCACTTCGGCACCCACGGCAGCCAGGAGTGGACGCCGGGCAAGGAGCGCGGCCTGTCTATCCATGACGACCCCTACCTGGTGCTGGGCGACCTGCCGGTGATCTATCCCTACATCGTCGACAACATCGGCGAGGCCACCCAGGCGAAGCGGCGTGGCAGGGCGACCATCATCAGCCACCAGACGCCATCGTTCGCACCGGCCGGTCTGCATGCGCAGCTGATGCCGCTGCACGACCTGCTGCACGAATACGAACTGCTCGACGTCGGCGCAGTCAAGGATCGCACCATGGGCGCCATCGTCGATGAGGCGGCACGCCTGACCCTGATCGAGGACATCGGCTGGACGGCCGAGCGCGCACGCGCAGACTTTCGCCCCTTCGAGCGTGAGCTGCACGACTGGCTGCACACGCTGGCGCAGACCGCACAGCCGCTCGGCCTGCACACCTTCGGCGAGGCGCCGCGCTTCGAGCATCGCGTCGGCACGGTGATGCAGATGCTCGGCGAACGCCTGTACGCAAGCCTCGGCCTGACCGAGCCGGACGAGCTGTTCGTGGAGGACTACAAGGCGCTGCCCGAGTCTGCCCCCTACCGCCTGCTCGCCGGCGCGTTTGCGACCGAGCCTGCGGCGGACGAAGACGCGCTGCTGAGCGAGGGGCGCGCCTACTTTGGCGCACTTGCGGCAGCCGGCGAGCACGCCGGTCTGCTCAAGGCGCTCGACGGCCGCTTCATCGACACCCAGTACGGCGGCGACCCGATCAGGAACCCCGAGAGCCTGCCCACCGGGCGCAACCTCTACGGCTTCGACCCCTCGCGCATCCCGACCGAGCAGGCCTGGCTCGCCGGCGCTGATGCTTTCGCCCAGCTGCTCGAAGCGCACCGGGCGGAGCACGGCACGCCGTTGCGCAAGGCGGCGTTCTCGCTCTGGTCGGTCGAGGCGATGCGCCACCTCGGCGTGCTCGAGGCCCAGGTCTTCCACGCCCTCGGCGTGCGCCCGGTGTGGGACCGCTTCGGCCGCATCAGCGACGTGGAGGTCATCCCGCGCGAGGAACTCGGCCGTGCGCGGGTGGATGTGGTCGTGTCCGCCACCGGCCTCTATCGCGATCACTTCCCGACCGTCATGACGCTCATCGCGCGTGCGGTCGAGCGCGTGGCGGAGCTCGACGAGCCCGACAACGCCGTACGCGCGAACGCGCTGGAGATCGAGCGCTCGCTCATCGAGCAGGGCTTCACCGCCGAGGACGCGCGCCTGTACGCGCTGACGCGCATCTTCTCGAGCGAGAGCGGCGCCTACGGCACCGGCCTGGATGACGCTACGCTCGCATCCGACACCTGGGACGACGAGGGCAAGCTTGCCGATCTCTATCTGGATCGCATGCAGTACGCCTATGGTCCGGACCCCTCGCGCTGGGGCGAGCGCGTGCGTGCGCCGGGCGATCGGGAGGCGGCTGGCGGCGCGGCAGGCAAGGGCGGCTTCAACCTCTATGCCGAGCACCTGAAGGGAACCGAGGCGGCCGTGCTCGCACGCTCGTCCAACCTCTACGGCATGCTCACCACCGACGACCCCTTCCAGTACCTGGGCGGCATCGGTGTCGCCGTCCGCCGCCTCGACGGGCGCACGCCCGGGCTCTACATCAGCAACCTGCGCGACCAGGGCAAGACCCGGGTCGAAGGCGCAGGGCGCTTCCTGGCGGCGGAGCTGCGTGCGCGCTACTTCCATCCGCAGTGGGTGGAGGCGATGCAGCAGGACGGTTATGCCGGCACGCTGGCGGTCGTCGATACGGTCAACAACTTCTGGGGCTGGACCGCCGTGGCGCCTGAGATCGTCCGTGACGACCAGTGGCAGCAGTTCTTCGAAGTCTATGTCGAGGACTCGCTCGAGCTGGGCATGGAAGAGTGGTTCGAGCGCCACAACCCCACCGCCCGTGCCCAGATCGCAGAGCGCATGCTCGAGGCTGCGCGCAAGGAGTACTGGAGCACCGACGAGGCCACGCTCAAGCGGCTCGTCGAGATCTATGCCGACGCGGTCGAGCGACTCGACTACCAGCCGGTCAGCAGCAAGGTGGACGCCTATGCCCGCTCCCTCGCGGCCGGCTTCGGGCTGGAATCGAGCACGGCACCTGCGCAGGATGCGGCTGCAGCCGCGGCGGCGGCCGAGGCAGAGCCGCAGCAGGTGACCGGGCAGGTGCTGGAGCAGGTTGCGCCTGATGCGGCCGCCGACATGCCGGCGCCCTGGCTGGAGCTTCTCCTTGCGCTGCTGACCCTGGGCGCCTTCTTCGCGGGTACGCTGAGCCAGTCGCGCCGGCAGCCGGACGTCATGCCTGGTACGCGCGCATGATGCGGGCGCGTGCGCACCTTGGGTTGCTGCTTGCGGCGCTTGCCGCCAGCCTGCGTCAGCGTTCGGGCGGCGGGCAGCGGCATACCGAGGCGGTGTCGCCCTCGCTGGCAGCTGGCCGGCCGTGATGGCGGCGACAGGACCTGGCTGCTGACCCTGGAGGGGAAGTGGTAGCCGCCACTACCCCTGCACATTCACTACCACCAAACCATTTATCTTCCAAGGAGGACATATGTCTCTTTCCCAACTGATCGAAACCGCCATGTACGGGCTGAGCCAGCTCTTCATGCTGCCGGTGCTGCTGCTCGTGACCGTGCTGTTCTTCTACGCCTTCCACGCCCTCGGCCGCTTCCTCATGCAGGCGCGCCAGCGCCGTCGCGGCGACCCGCGCGCGCAGGAACTCCATGCCGCGCTGCGCCAGGACCCCAGCCTGGGGGTGACCGATCTGGAAGCGATTGCGGTGCACCGGCTCGAGACCCTGCGCATCGCCACCCGTGTCGGGCCGATGCTCGGCCTGGTCGCGACCATGATCCCCATGGGGCCGGCCTTGATGGCACTCTCCGATGGGCAACTCCAGGAGGTCAGCCGCAACCTGATGATCGCCTTCTCCGCGGTGATCCTCGCGCTGATCGCCTCGGCGATCACCTACTGGGTCGTCAGCGTGCGCCGCCGCTGGCTGGCGACCGAGTTGGCCGACATCGAGAAGCGGGGCTGCCGCTCGGCTGCGCGCGAACAGGGCGCTGCGCCATACGATGACCCGATCGCCCCGTTGGCCGCGGAGGGCGTGCAATGAGCCTGCGCCTGATGGACGACCTCGAGGCCGACGACCCCATCCTGTCGGTGGTCAATCTGATCGACGTGTTCCTGGTGATCATCGCCGCGTTGCTGCTGGCGATCGCAAGCAACCCGATGAACCCTTTCACAACCGAAGATGTCACCATCATCAGGAACCCCGGACAGCCGAACATGGAGATGATCGTCAAGAAGGGCGAGGTCATCGAGCACTACCAGGCCAGCGGCGAGATCGGTTCGGGAGAGGGCTCCAAGGCTGGAGTCGCCTACCGCATGAAGGACGGCTCCTTCGTCTATGTCCCGGAGTAGACCGGTCTGGAATACGGAATTCGACCCATGTGAACATGCATTGCGCATGAGCTCTTGCCGGCAGGATGTTCAGCAAGGCGTGGACTTCGCCCCCCTGTGATCAAGGGGGATGTCCATGTTCCGCTCCAGAGTCAGGGTGCGATGATTTTCTCGATGCCATCAAGGTAGGCCGTGCCCAGGTCAATGACCGCGTCGCGCTTGAGCCCTTCGCTCGCGAAGTGCATGTCGGCGACGGTGTTGTGCAACTGCTTGATCTCGTCCGCGATGCGTGTCAGCGAGTCTTCCAGTGTGTAGCTCAGGCTGTGAATGTCGTGGATGTCGTATTCGCCCACTTCGCCGGCCAGCAGTTCCTTGAGCTTGGCATTGGTTTCGCGCAGGTTCTTCATCGTCTGCTCGATCGAGTCGGCCTGTTGTGCAGCGTAGTGGGCGACGCGGTTCGCTGGCTGCGCGTCGTTTGCGTGGGCAGGACCGGACAGGCCGACCAGGGTGCCGAGCGCGAGGACGGTGAGGGTTTCTTTCAGTTTCATGGTGGGGCTCCTTCTCGAGAAAGGGTGCAGGCGGCGGAACGCCTCCCGCAGTGTCAGTAGATGTCGCGTCGGTAGCGTCCGGCGCGGGTGAGTGCGTCGAGCGTGCTGTTGCCAAGGATTTCGGCCAGTGCGGCGTGTACGGCCGGTCCCATGCCAACGGCGTTTCCGCATACGTAGATCGCTGCGCCGCCTTCGACCCAGGTGCGTACCGTGTCTGCGGCGCGCCGCAGCCGGTCCTGCACGTACTCGCCGTGCGGAGGGTCGCGGGACCAGACGCGGTCGCAGCGGGTGAGCAGGTTGTCGTGCTCGAGTGCGTCGATCTCCGCGCCGTGCAGATCGTCGTGCGCCTTGTTGCGCTCGCCGAACAGCAGCCAGTTGCGGCCGTCGCCGCGGCGGGCGCGGGCGCGCAGATGGGCGAGCAGGCCCGCAAGGCCGGTGCCGTTGCCGATGAGCAGCAGCGGGCGGTCGGCGTTGTCGCCGATGCGGAAATTCGGATGGGGGCGTACTCGCCCGCGCAGGCGGGTGCCGACCGCTGCCTCCTGTGTCAGCAGGGGGGAGAGTGCGCCGGGCGTCCCGTCTGCGCCGGTCACCCTGCGCACGATCAGGTGTACGGCGCCGTCCTCGGGCAAGGATGCGATCGAGTAGTCGCGCGGGCGGGCATCATCGCCCGTGGCAATCAGCTGCAGCAGGTCGCCGGGTGCCCAGTGCGGCAGGGGCGTGATCGTCGCGGCGGGTGAGTCCTCGCTTACGGGTTCCAACTCCACGTGACAGGCCGGTGCCCCCGCGCTGCCGGGATTGAGTTGGCGACAGGCGCGTATGCGCCAGAAGCCGGTGGCAGCCTGTGGTGCTTCCGCCACCTCGGCCAGCCCGGCGAAGCTCGCGAGTTGGTGGCGCCAGGTGATCAGGGCATCGTTCGCGGCGCCGTCCGCCTCGATGCGGGGAAAGATCGGGCCTGCACCCTGTTGCTGCAGCCAGTGGTCCAGTGCGCGGCCGAAGGCGCAGAAGTTCGCATAGCGGCGGTCGCCGAGGGCGAGGAGTCCGTAGCGCAACCCTTGGAGATCGAGGCGGGTGGTCATCACCTGGCGGACGAATCCCGCCCCGTTGTCCGGGGCGTCGCCTTCGCCGCTGGTGCTGATGAGGAAGAGTGCGCGCGTGCAATCGCGCAACTGCGCGGCGCCGATCTGGTCGAGCGCGCAGGGGTGTACGGGCAGGCCGGCCGCCTGCAGCGCGCGTGCGGCCTCCCCGGCCAGTTCCTGTGCGAACCCGCTCTGGCTCGCGTAGGCGATCAGTACCCCCGCGTGGTTATCCTCATTGAGGGGCGCGACGCGGCGGCGATGAACCCGCCAGGCCTGGATGCAGAGCGCCGCATACGCTGCCAACACCCCCGTCGCCGCCCCCAGCCTGGGCAACTCGAGACTGATCATGCCGGCGATGGGCTGCGCCGGAGGTGGTCGTCCCGCTGCGCCCGAAGTGCCCTCATTGGGCGAGCACCTCGAGCGTTGCCACGTAGGACAGGCGGCGTTCCACGTTCTTCCGGGTTTCGCTCATCCCATCCACCGAGGCCTTCAGGTAGTACATTCCAGGTGCCTGCCAGGTGTGGGTGACGCGGCCTTCGGCGTCGGTGACGAGCGTGAGCTTCTCGAGTTGGTCGCGGTAGCGGGTGCCCGCGTGAATCACCGTGACCTCGAGGTTTGCTGCTGGCTTGCCGTTCGCCGTGAAGGCGAAGGTGGCCGGGTCGCCGACATAGAGATCGTTGGGGTGGGTGACCGGTACGAGTTCCAGACCGCTGCCCGTGGGTTTCGCTTCGGTAGGGCGGCCCACGGTGACGAAGGTCTCGATCCGGGAGCTGCCCTCGCGGATGACGAGTTCCTCGGCCTCGGCCGGCACCTTGCCCTCCATCTCGGCGGCCGTGCCACGCCAGCGCTTGGTCTCGCCGTTCTCCTTCCAGCTCGCCATCACGCTGGCGCTGGCAAGTGCGACGCGGTAGGTGCCCGAGGTCTGGAGATGGAGGTCGAACACCGTGCGCAGCTTGCCTTGGAGCAGGCTTTCCGGTTGCAGCGGGCTACCGTCAGGTGCGGTGATGGCGAGGTTGTCGCGCATGACCATCGGGCGATAGTTGAAGTAGAAGATGTCGTTGGAGACGGCGCCGTCGAAGGTCACGTAACCGGGGCTGGAAAGCACGGTGGACGAGGGCAGCAGCCAGGCTTCGTGCGAATGTGCAGCCGGCGTGACGAGGCCGAGCGCAAGGGCGGCGGCGGCAAGGTGTTGCTTGGGTTTCATCGGTTCTTCCTCGGTGCGGACGGATCAGGGCTTGAGCTGGACGGCGATGGTGCCGAGTTCGTGTTCGCCGCGTGCCTCGTGGTGGGTGACGTTCGTAGGCGGCCATTGCAGCGGCAGGCTCACCACTTCCCGACCGCCGTGCTCGCGGGCGGCCTCGACCACCAGGCGGTATTCGCCGGCGGCGAGCTTGCCGAGCGGGGTCTGCCCCTCGGTGAAGCTCAGTGTGTGCTTGCCCGGCTGGCGGGTGGCGCTGGTGAGGCCATCGACCGGCATGGCCAGCTCGCGTCCGCTGCGGCGCCACCACAGGCGCATGTCCTTGAGCCATTTCGCGCCTTCTGCGTTGCGCATCTTGGCGTCATACCAGACGACGAGGTTGGCGGCGACCGAGTTGTCCGGGCGTTCGAGCCAGGCGGCGACGTAGGGGCGGCGGTAGTCCGCCACGTCGAAGTGCGGCAGTTCGAGTTCGACATCGATGCCGGCTGCGAGCACAGGGCTGCTTGCGAGCAGGCCGAGCGCGAGGAGCAGGGGTTTGTACATGCGGGGGCTCCAGGGGGATCAGTGAATGAAAAGAAGGATCAGCAGTGCAGGCAGTACCACGCCCAGGCCGACCACCGGCCATACCGAGGCGCGCGTGGTGGCGTGAACCTGCAGGATGAGCAGACCGGTCACGGAGAAGACCACGCACGCCACCGCGAAGAGGTCGATGAACCAGCGCCAGGCCTCACCCGTGTTGCGACCCTTGTGCAGGTCGTTGAGCCAGGCGATCCAGCCGCGGTCGGTGAGTTCGTACTCTGCCTCGCCCGCCTCAAGGTCGAGATGCAGCCAGGCGTCACCCCCCGGGCGGGGCAGGGCGAGGTAGATCTCACCCTCGGACCATTCGGCCGGCTTGCCGGCGACGGACAATGCCATCGCGTCCGCCACCCAGCGCGTGGCTGCGTCGGGCAGCGGGCGCTCTGCGGCCTGGCCATCGCCGGCGAGCGTGCGCAAGTCGTCCCGCAGCGAGGCAGGGATGGCGACGCTGCGGGTCTCGATCCGCGGCTTGGCCTCGATTGCGCCAGAGTGGTTGAGGGTGATGCCGGTGAGGGCGAACATGAGCATGCCGAATAGCGAGACGGCCGAGCTGATCCAGTGCCATTGGTGCAGGGCGCGCAGCCATCCGGCCCGACGGGCCTGACGCTGCCCGTCTGTGTCCGGCGTGGTGGCGTGCGCATGCTTCGTGCGGATTGCCGCGGTGTCGGAGGGCCTCGGGTAGGTCGGCATGGTTGAGTCAGGCTGCCTGACGGGCGATCGAATACGCGCGGTCACCGCAGCCGTCGAGGGCTGCGGTGACTGCCAGCGCCGCTCAGAAGCGGGCGTTCAAGCTCACCCAGAAGCTGCGCGCCTTGTCCTTGTTGTTGTAGTCGTACTCGGGGCCGTAACCGCTCGTATCGCAGCCGCGGCCGGAGCAAGGCACCCAGGTGTAGCCGGTGAAGTCCTTGTCCAGCAGATTGTTGATGCGGCCGTTGAGCGTGACGTGTTCGTTTACCTCGAGGCTGGCGCCGAGATGGAGGACGTCGTAGTCCTTGTAGTAGCGCGGATTGCCGGCGTCATCGGTCCCACGGTAGCGCTTGGAGCGCGACTCCAGGGTCAGGAAGACGTTGAGATCGGGACGCGCCTGCCAATCGAGCGTGGTGTTGAGCATGTGCTTAGCACTGTTGCCCAGCGGCAGACCCTTCTCGTCACCGCTCTTTTGTTCACTGTCGGTGTAGGTGTAGTTGCCGCGCAACGCCCAGTTGGGAAGAAACTGCCAGCGTCCCGCGAGTTCGGCCCCCTGAATCACCACCTCGTCGATGTTCACCGCCTTGGTCGATGTGGCGTAACCGAGGTCTGCATAGTCACCCGTGCTGGAGCAGGTCACGCTGGCAGTTGGGCCGCATGCCTGCGAAGCGATCTTGTCCTTGAAGTCGTTGCGGAAGATCGTGGCGTTGAAACTGTGCCGGTCCGGATGGCTCCAGTAAACCGCGAGCTCAGTGTTGCGGCTCGTTTCAGGCTGAAGGTCCGGATTGCCGAAGAAAGGAGAGGTGCCCTGGCCGCCGAAGCCCACGACGCCGTCGTAGAGTTGGGTGGTCTTGGGGGTCTTGAAGCCGGTGCTGATGCCGCCCTTGAGGGTCCACTGGGGGTTCAGGTTGTAGACGCCATAGATCCGGGGTGAGAGGTTGTCGCCGAAAATGTCATGGTTGTCGTAGCGCACCCCCCCCGTGAGTGTAAAGGCGTCGGTCAGCATCCAGTTGTCCTCGATAAAGAGCGACCACATCTTGTGATCCTGTACCTTCCCCGGGGTGCCGGATTCCATGCCGAACACGCCGTCCTGCAGTTCGCCGTCGATGATCTGGCCGCCCACGACCAGAAGGTGGTCGCCTGCGAGCTTGTGCAGCGGAATGTCCAGCTTGGCGTCGAGCGTGTACTGGTTGCTCTGCAGCACGCGCTTGGGGCGCGGCAGGAATGTAGCCTGCGCTGCGGCTTTACGTTCATCCTCGCTGAGGTTTGCGTAGGCGCCGGAGCCCTGGAGCATCGCCAGTAGTTCCTGTCGTTCGGCAACGGTGAAGGGCAGGGTGCGGCCGTTGTTGTCCGTTTCAACGTAGGACAGGGCGAGGAAACTCGTGCCGAAATCCCAATGGCCTTCGTGCGAAAGCGACCATGCACTGCGGGTGAACTCCTGCTCGCTCGCGTAGCCGACGCGAGGCTCCGCGCGACCTGAAGCCCCGTTTGTCTGGACACATCGAGAGCCGCTCCACCTGCTGCAGAAGACCGTGTCGATGCTGTCGACCGTGCCCAGCGGGTAAGCGGTGGCACCACTTTGGTCGATATACGGGTCGTTGTTGTAGGACTGGGTGGAGTCGTCGTAGTCAAACGTGATGCGCTGGCGCGCGTCCGGGGTGAAGAAGAGGCTGAGCCCGTATGCCTTGTTGGTGTTGTCGACGGTTTTGCCGCCGCCGCCGAAACCCAGGTCGGGCGACTGGACTTGGCCTGTCCCGGGGTTGAGCGTCGGCTCGAGTTCGACGTTCGAGGCCATGCGCTCATAGACGCTGCCGCGCAACGCCAGCCCCAGCTTGCCCTGCACGATTGGCCCGCGGATGGCAAAGTCGGTAGTGATGTCATCGCCGAACTGATCGTCGGTCTGCAAGGTCCGGCCGTAGGTGACCGACCCTGACCACTTGCTGATGTCCTTCTTGGTGATGATGTTGATCACGCCGCCCATCGCATCCGCGCCGTACAGCGTGGATGCCGGGCCGCGGATGACCTCGATGCGCTCAATGGCGTCGAGCGGCGGAATGTGGTTGAACTGGTTGCCGCCGAAGCTGTTCGGGTAGATGTCGCCGTGATTGTTCTGGCGCTTGCCGTCGATCAGGATCAGCGTGTAGTCCGAGCCCATGCCGCGCATGCTGATCGTCTTCTGGCCGGTCTTGTCGGAGGTCTCGCCGATATCGACGCCCTCGAGATCGCGCACGGCGTCGATCAGCGTCGTGTAGGGCTTCTTCGAGAGTTCTTCCTGCGTGACGACCGAGATGCTGGCCGGTGCGTCGGTGATCTTCTGCTCGAAACCCGCAGCACTGACGACCACTGCGCCAAGCGCGGTCTCCTGTCCGTGCGATGCGGCGGCTGGAAAGGCCAGCGCGAGGAAGAGGACGGACGTGCGAATACGAGGCGGGCGGTTGCCCGCCCGGACAGCGTGTGCCATGTAAGCGATTCCTTTGACGGCGTAGTCGGGACGTTGGCTGGCTTCCTGGATACGCTTGGCCCGGAGGGCTTACAGGTGGCTGGCTGGTGTTATCTGGAGTCGCGAATGATAAAAGTTCGTATTTAGGTTTGTCAAACTGTAACGGGTGTTTTGCGCGGATGTTCTCGCGCCCCAGCTGGCTGCCTTCAGGTGCCCTGCCAGCCGCCGCCGAGCGCCTTGTACAGGTTCACCGCGTTGTTCAGGCGCGCCAGGCGCAACTGGGCGAGCTGGTCCTGGGCTGAGAACAGGGTCCGCTGGGCGTCGAGCACGGTGAGCAGGCTGTCTGCGCCTTCCCGGTAGCGTAGCTCGGCCAAGCGCAGGCTGCGCTGCGCTTCGGTCAGGATCTCGCGTTGTGCGACCTCCTGGCGGGTGTCGCGTGCGCCGTCGGCGAGTGCATCTTCCACTTCCTTGAGGGCGACGAGGAGGGCGCGACGGTGTGTTTCGAGCAGTTCGCGCTGGCGTGAGCGCTGGAGCTCGACCTCTGCACGCAGGCGGCCACCGTCGAAAATCTTCTGCAGCACGCTGGCCGACAGCGACAGTGTGCGCGTGGTGTCGGCGAGTGAAAGCAGGGCGCTGCTGCCAAGCCCGGCGCCGGCCGAGAGGCTGATGCCGGGAAGGAGGGCCGCGCGCGCTGCCGCGATGTTGGCGGCTGCAGCGATGAGACGGGCTTCGCTGGCGGCGAGGTCGGGGCGGCGTAGCAGCAACTCGGAGGGCAGGCCCGCATCGATGCCTGGCACCCGCAAGGCCTCGAGGCGCTCGTCGGTCGTGAAGCGGGCCTGCGGGTTGCGACCGAGCAGGAGGGCGAGCGCGCTGCGTGTCTGGCGAAGCTGCACTTCCAGGGGTTCGATCGCCTTGCGCTGAGTGAGGACGGTGCTGCGCTGCTGGCTCAGATCGAGTGCAGAGGCCGCGCCGTTGTCGTAGCGGGCTTGCACCACACGCAGCACGCCCTCGGCGAGGGTGAGGTTCTGGCGGGCGATCTCCACGCGTTCCTGCAGCGCGAGGGCCTCGAACCAGGTGGTGGCGACACTTGCGCTCATCGACAGACGGGCGGCGTCGTAGTCATGGCGACTTGCCGCGAGGCTGGCGCGGCTGGCGTCCACGCCGGCGGCGATGCGACCCCACAGATCGAGCTCATAGCTGGCGCCCAGGCTCAGGTCGATCGAGCCCGACTCGTTGCCATCTACATTGCGCGTGCCGCTGCCACCGTTGAGATTCAGTGTCGGGAAGAGCGAGGCGCCGGCCTGGCGCAGCGTGAGCTCGGCCTGCACCACGCGCTCGGCCTGGATGCGTAGATCTGGCGCGGAGGTCATCGCCTCCGTGACGAGGGCGTCGAGCTGAGCTGAGCCGAAGCTTCGCCACCAGGCCGCATCGACGGCGCCGCTGGCATCGGGCTCGCTTTCGGCCCATGCGTTCGGCAGGGGCAGGTCCGGGCGGGCGACGGGCTCGGTGATCGCGCAGCCGGCCGCGAGAAGGGCGGTCAGCACGGGGAGGAGACTGCGGCGCAGGGCAGTGCGATGAGGCTGCATGGATTTCGTCCGGGTGGGGATGTGCGGGCAAGCCCGCTCCGGTGGAGTGAAATTGCTCGGGAATGTCATTCGGAGGCGAGGGCCACGACGGGATCCAGGCGCGCGGCCTTGCGCGCCGGCAGGTAGCCGAACACCAGTCCGGTGAGGAAGGCGCAGCTGAAGGCGAGCACCACCGGCAGCAGCGAGTACTGCACTGCGGTGCCGAAGCTGGCGATGATGGCTGCGCTACCGAGCCCGACGGCAACGCCGATCAGCCCGCCGACAGCGGAAACCACCAGTGCCTCGATGAGGAACTGTTGCAGGATGTTCCGTGTGCGTGCACCTGTGGCCATGCGGATGCCGATCTCGCGCGTGCGTTCCGTCACCGACACCAGCATGATGTTCATGACGCCGATGCCACCCACCAGCAGCGAGATCGCCGCAACCGTGCCGAGCAGGATGGTCAGCGTGTTCTGCGTTTCGGATACCGTGTCGATCACCGAAGCCATGTTGCGGATCTGAAAGTCCTCCACGCCGTGGCGGGCGAGCAGCAGGCTCTGCACCGCGGCCTGGGTGTCGTCGATGCGCGCCACGTCCTCGACCGCTACCGTCACGTTGCGCAGGAAGCGCTGGCCGGTGATGCGCAGGCTTGCGGTGGTGAACGGCATGAACACGATGTCGTCCTGGTCCTGCCCCCAGGGCGTGGCCCCCTTCGGAGTCATCACGCCGACGACCTGGAAGGGGATGTTGTTGACCAGAATGAATTCGCCGACCGCGTCGCCGCCGGGAAACAGCGCCCGCGCGACGGTCTGGCCCAGCACCGCGACAGTGGCGTAGCGGGCTTCGTCCTCGGCGCTGAAGAAGGTGCCGCTGGCGGTCGCCCAGTTGCGAGCGACGATATAGTCGGCCGAGGTGCCATTGACGCTGCTTCGGTGGTCGACGTTGCCGGCGCGCAGGGTGATCGTGGCGCCCTGCTCGGGCACCGAGGCGAGGACATTGGGCAGTTCGGCGATGGCCTGCACGTCCTCGACGACCAGCGTGGCAGGCGCGTCGCGCCCGCGCGTGTTTGGTGCGCCCGGGCGCACCGTGAGCAGGTTGGTGCCCATTGCGCTGACCTGGTCAATCACCTTCTGCTTGGCGCCGTCGCCGATCGCGAGCATGGCGATCACCGAGGCCACGCCGATGACGATGCCGAGCAGGGTCAGCACGGTACGGAACAGGTTGGCGCGCAAGGCGCGCAGCGCGGTGCGGGTGGCCTCGACCACGTCCGAGAGCGGAGAGGTGCGATCCACATGCGGGCTGAAGTCGGGGGCTGGACCCTCGGGCAGGCAGGGGCCCGGGTCGGACACGATGCGCCCGTCACGGATCTCGATGATGCGTTGCGCCTGCTCGGCGACCTCGCGCTCGTGCGTGATGAGGATGATCGTATGCCCCGACGCCGAGAGCTCGCGCAGCAGCTTCATGACTTCGGCCCCGCTCCGGCTGTCGAGCGCGCCGGTGGGTTCGTCGGCGAAGATGATGCGCCCGCCGTTCATCAGCGCGCGCGCAATGGAAACGCGCTGCTGCTGACCGCCGGAGAGCTGGTTCGGGCGGTGGTGCACCCGCTCGGCCAGCCCCAGCTTGCCGAGCAGTTCCTCGGCGCGGTGGTGGCGCTCGTCGCGCGGCATGCCGGAATAGACGGCCGGCACCTCCACGTTCTCGCGCGCAGTGGCTCCGCCGATGAGGTTGTAGCTCTGGAACACGAAGCCGAAGGCCTCGCGGCGCAGGCGGGCGAGCTCGTCGCGCCCGAAATCCTCCACATCCTCGCCCATGAAGCGGTATACGCCGCTGCTCGGCCGGTCGAGGCAGCCGAGGATGTTCATCAGCGTCGACTTGCCAGAGCCCGAGGCGCCCATGATGGCGACGAATTCACCTTCATGGATCGTGAGGTCGATGCCGTGCAGCACACGGGTCTCGACCTCGCCATTCACGAAGCTGCGCGTGATGTTCGAGAGCGCGATCAGTGGCTGGCGGAAAGCCCCGGCCTGCGTCAGGCCATCTCCGCCCTGGTCTGGCGTGGTGGGCGTCTCGCGTGCGGGAAGGGCTTCCGGCTTCATAGACGCGGTGTCCTCGCCGGGCCGCTGCTGCCTGCGCCCACCGCCACACCGGACACCACGCGCTCGCCTTCCTGCAGCCCTTCGAGCACCTGCGCCTGCACCCGGTTTGCAACGCCCAGTACCACCTTGCGATCTTCGAGCGCACCGCGCGCGTTCTCCACCTTGACCGTTCCCTGCGCCGGAGCCGCTGCAGTCCCGGTCGCGGTCCGGTTTCGGCCGGTCCCCATGCCCTTTCCTGCGCCGCGTCCGCCACCCGGGTTCATTTCGCCGCCGCCAGGGGGCGTCCCCGCCGGGGCGGGGGGCGATGCCGGGCCAGCGACCTGCGGCGGGCGGGGGGCACCCTGGGTCAGTGCCGCCATCGGGACCAATAGTGCGTCCTTGGCCTGTGCGACCACGAAGAAGACCTGTGCGGTCATCTGCGTCATCAGGCGTCCGTCCGCGTTGGGTACGTCGAAGAGTGCGTTGTATAGAACGACGTTGTTGGTGACGGTCGGGGTCGGCTCGATCCTCTCGAGCTTGCCGTACCAGCGCTTGCCACTGCCGCCCAGGGTGGTGAAGTAGGCGCTCATGCCCAGGCGCAGGCGGCCAATGTCCGCTTCGGAGACCTGCGTCTGCACGGTCATCGTGGACAGGTCGGCGATGCGCATGACCACCGGCGCCTGCTGGTTGGTGTTCAGCGTCTGGCCTTGGCGGGCGGTGATCGACACCACGGTGCCGCTCATCGGCGAGAGGATGCGGGCGTACTGGAGATTGGCCTCGTCTGCGCGCAGGGTGGATTCGATCTGCTCGATCTGGGCGCGCAGGGCCTCGAGCTGGGCCTCGGCTGATCTCGCCGAGGCTTCGGCCGTCTGCAGGCTTTCCTGGGTGGTTGCGTCCTCAGCCATGAGTGCGCGTTGGCGGCGCAACTGGATCTGCGCGAGGCTGAGCTGGGCTTCGCGGTCTTTCAACTGTGCTCTCAGGTTCTTCAACTGCGCGCGCGAGGCGTCGACCCGGGCGAGATAGACGGTGGGGTCGATCTGGGCGAGCAGGTCCCCTTCCTTCACGCTGTCGCCTACCTCGACGTGGATCTTGTCGAGCTGGCCCGACACCTGCGCGCCCACATCCACGTAGTCGCGTGGCTGCAAGGTGCCTGTAGCAGTGACCACATCCTCGATGTCGCCGCGCTGGACGGTACTGAACTGATAGGCGGTGAGCGGGCTGCGTTCGCCCACCAGATGCGGCCATGCGTACCAGCCGCCCACCGCAAGCAGGGGAAGGGCGAGCAGCGTCAGTCGGCGGCCCCAGCGGGGGTGGGGCTTGCGGGAGGAGGGAGTGTGGGTGTTCATGTGATTGTGGTGTCGGTCGTGCGCGGAGTCACGGCTTGAGAAGAGAGTTCCTGTGCAAGCATAGCGGCCTGCCTGGCGCCGTCATGTATCAGATTGCAGCGCTTGGGCCATGATGAAGACGATTGGTGAGCGGTCATGGAAGACCCGCGCTCGAAGACAACGTTCCGGGGCATGGTTTGAGGAAAGGTTGACGATAGTCAAGAAAGAGAGAAATTAGATCACGTCTAATCAGATCAACAGCACGGCGGAGGAAAACTCCGACGCCGGACGAACCACAGCAGATTCGCTGAGCAAGCAAGGAGAAGCACCATGATGAAGATGAAAGCAGTCGGAGTCGCAGTTGCGTTTGCCGTTGCCGGCACCGCTTGGGCCGCCACCGTGCGGGAGGAACCGATCCAGCCGATCGAGGCCGCCAAGGTCACCGACCCTGCCAAGGTGGAGTTGGGCAAGAAGCTGTGGTTCGAACCGCGTCTGTCGATGTCCGGCATCATCTCCTGCAACACCTGTCACAACCTGTCGATGGGCGGTACGGACAACCTCAAGACCTCCATCGGTCACGGCTGGAACGCAGGCCCGGTGAACTCGCCGACCGTGTTCAACTCCAGCCTCGCGATCGCGCAGTTCTGGGACGGCCGCGCGGCCGACCTCAAGGAGCAGGCGGGCGGCCCGATCCAGGCGGACGTGGAGATGAACATGCCGCATACGCTGGCGGTCGGCATCCTGCAGTCCATCCCCGGCTACGTCGAGGAGTTCAAGACTGTTTACGGCAAGGACAAGATCGAGATCGACATGATCACCGACGCGATCGCCGAGTTCGAGGAAACCCTGGTTACGCCCAATGCCCGTTTCGACCAGTGGCTCAAGGGTGACGACAAGGCGCTGAACGAGAAGGAGTTGGCCGGCTACACCCTGTTCAAGGAAAGCGGCTGCGTGGCTTGCCACAACGGGCCGGCTGCGGGCGGCACCTCGTTCCAGCGCATGGGCCTGTTCGAGCCGTACCAGAGCACATCGCCGGCTGAAGGTCGTGCTGCCGTCACCGGTAACGATGCCGACCGCTTCAACTTCAAGGTGCCGACCCTGCGTAACGTCGAGCTGACCTATCCGTACTTCCACGACGGTGAAGCCGCAACCCTGGAGGAGGCGGTGGACGTCATGGGGCGCCTGCAGCTGGGTCGCAAATACAGCGAGGATGAGATCGGCAAGATTGTCGCCTTCCTGAAGACGCTGACCGGAGACCGTCCGGAAATCGCAATGCCGCTGCTGCCGCCGTCCAGCAACGCGACGCCGCAGCCGAATCCGTTCAATTAAGCGTCGGCGGGGAGATCCCGCATCCGGAGTGGCATTCCGAACGGGGGGCGGTCGCAAGACTGCCCCCCGTATTAGTTCGTAAGGCTTATTGACGCAATGTACGACTCGGTCCAGCATTAATACGGAGTCTTAACAGAGAGAAGGGGCCCTCAGAGCGCCCCGGGATGGATAGCCATGAACGAATATACTTCTGCCGATGCCATCGCCAGCCTGCGCAAGGCCGGCGTTCCGGTCACCCACCAGCGGATCGAGATCGCGAAAGTGCTGTTTTCCGCGCCGGTGCATCTGTCTGCTGATCAGGTCTGGGCGAATGTTCGCGACCTGTCTCCGGATGTTTCGCGAGCCACGGTGTACAACACGCTGCGACTGTTCAGCGAGAAGAAAATGATCCGCGAGCTCTTCGTGGATCCGCAGCGCGTGGTCTATGACTCGACCACCACGCCGCACCACCATCTCTACAACATGGACACCGGTGAGGTGTGCGACGTCTCCGATGAAGAGTTGCAGGTCGTCGGCAGGCCGAAACTGCCCGAGGGCGTTGTGCTCGACGAGATCGACGTCATCGTGCGTGTCCGCAACCGCATGGCCTGAGCGTAACGCCCGGCGGGGCGCTCTGCCCGTTACATTGGAAGCAGGACAAGAAGAAACGGCGCCGCAGCGGGAGGGCGCCGTTTCCGTTTCTTGTAGCAGGCCTGTGGCGTCGGCTCAGTTTTCCGGCACGGTGACGAAGCCCATCTTCTCGATGCCGGCGCTGCGGGCCCGGGACATCACCTCGGCGATGACCTCGTAGCGCGTGTTGCGATCCGCGCGCAGATGCAACTCGGGCTGGGGCAACTGCGCAGCCGCGTTTGCAAGACGTGCGGGCAGGAGTTCCGCGTCCAGCAGTTCCTCGTTCCAGAAGACCCGCCCCTGATCGTCGATCGATAGCGCGATATTCTCGGGCTTTTGCTCGGTGGCGTCGCTCGAGGCCTGAGGAAGATCGATCTTGACCGAGTGGGTGAGCAGGGGCGCCGTGATCATGAACACGATCAGCAGCACCAGCATCACGTCGATCAGCGGCACCATGTTGATGTCGCTCTGCGGCGGGCGACTGTCGCCCTGGTTGAAACCGCCGAATGCCATCATGCGGCTCCGGGGCTGGTGGCCTTGTTGCTGGCGATACGCAAGCCTGCACTGGCTTGCTCCTGAGCACCCGCGACGCTTGCAATGCGTGCACCCGTGGAGAACCAGGCATGCAGATCGTGAGCAAAGGCGTCCAGCTCCGAGAGTTCGACACGGTTCGCACGGGTGATCGCGTTGTAGGCAAGCACGGCCGGGATGGCGACGAAAAGGCCGAAGGCGGTCATGATCAGCGCCTCGCCGACCGGTCCTGCCACCTTGTCCAGGGTGGCCATGCCTGAGGCGCTGATGTTCACCAGCGCGTGGTAGATCCCCCACACCGTGCCGAACAGGCCCACGAAGGGCGCGGTCGAACCGATCGACGCCAGCGTGGTCAGCCCGGCCTCGAGGCCCGCGGTGGACAGGGCCATCGATTTGCGCAGGGCACGGGTGACGATCTCGTCGGCGTCGAGATGTCCGCCCAGGGTGTTCGTGTGCGTGTGGCGGCGGATGTGCTCGGTGGCTGCGGCCCCTTGCTGCGCGAGCGCTTCGAAAGGGGATTCCGGTGCGCGCTCACCCAGGATCTTCAGCCCTGACTCCAGGTTGCTGGCGCCCCAGAACGCCTCGACCGCACGGGTGTAGCCGCGGGCGCGCATCTGGCGCCAGGCGCGGCTCAGGATCAGATACCAGCTCGTGACGGACATGACGAGCAGGATGAGCGCAACGGCGCGGATGATCGAGTCGGATTGTGCCCACAGGTGAGCGAGGCCGAAGGCCTGTGAACTGTCCATGTTCAGTTTCCTTGGAGTTTGAATACGATGGGTACAAGCACCCAGGCTTCCACCGCTGCGCTACCACGACGTGCAGGGACGAAACGCCAGCGCGCGACGGCGTCCTGAGCGGCCCGATCCAGGCGCGAGGAGCCCGAGCTTGCGCGCAACTCGATCCGTGAAGGCAGTCCTTCCGCGGAGACGAGCACGCGCAGCATGACCTGTCCTTCCTCGCGCATGCGGCGTGACACCATCGGGTACGCCGGATGCGGGTTGTTCAGGTAGGCAGCGTCGTAGCGCGCCTGGGTGAGTGCCGGCGTGCTTTCGCTTCGGGTGGAGGCGCTTGCGCTTGCTACAGGCGCAGGCTGGGGTGCGGCTTCGGCGGGTGCGCTGGTTGCGGTAGGCGCGTCGGTGGCAGGGGGTGTTTCACGGACCACCGGCTTGGGTGTCGGCTTCCTCGCCACGGGCTTCGGCTTGGGCGTCGGCTCGGGCTTGGGTTCGGGCGGTGGCGGTGGCGGCGGCGCTGGTTCTGGCGGACGCACTTCAGGAGGGGGCGGCGGCACGGGTTCAGCTGGGGCTGCGCTTGCGGGCTGCTCCATGGCTGCTGGCTCGGCCTGGATCAGTGCGACCTGGATCGGGGCGATCTGCGGTGGCGTCGTGTCCTGCATGCCGAAGTGGGCGAGCGCCCCCAGCGCGGCGAGATGGGCAACTGCCACCAGGGAGGCGAGCGTGATGCGCGCTGCCGAGCCGCCATTCAGCGCGGACTGGGGGGAGGCATCGGATGCGCGTCGCGCCGGGGGCGCCTCGAACTCGACGGCGTTGACCGCAGCGACCTGGGTCACGATGGACGCAGATGCAGCAAGCGCTGCCTTGCGTCCGGCGATCGGTGCCGTGTCGGGGGCGGGCGTCTTCAGGACCGGTGCGGCAGTGTGCATGTTGCAGGAAGGTGGGCTGCCCCGCGCGGGGGCAGCCGGGCTGGAAACGGTGGTCGGGTTGAGAACGTGGTCAGCTTGAGGCCGGGCTCATCTGTGACTGCAGGTAATTCTGCAGTCCCACCTGCTCGACCAGACCGAGCTGGGTTTCGAGGTAATCGATGTGCTCCTCGGTGTCCTCGAGAATCTTCTCGAAGATCTCCCGCGAAACGTAGTCCTTACAGGACTCACAGTAGGCGATCGCCTCAATGAGGTTCGCTCGCCCACCCAGTTCGAGTTTCAGATCGCCCTGAATGCATTCCGGGACGTTCTCCCCGATCAGGAGCTTGTCGAGGTTCTGCAGGTTCGGAAGACCTTCGAGGAACAGGACGCGCTCGATGAGCAGGTCGGCATGCTTCATCTCCTCGATCGATTCGTCGTACTCGTGCTTGCCGAGTCGATCCAGGCCCCAGTTCTTGTACATGCGTGCATGCAGGAAGTACTGGTTGATTGCCGTCAGCTCGATGGTCAGCTGTTTGTTGAGGAACTGGATGACTTTCTTGTCGCCTTTCATGCTGCCTCCAGGGTGAGAGAGAACGCCGGTGCCGGGCTGGAGCATACCGCGGCGTGACTCTGTCGTGGGTTTGATGCCAGCGCGGAGTTCAGGCAATCCCTTGCGCAACGCGCGCAACGACCGCACTCCGCGGTGACACCCAGTTCGGTGCGAAGCTGCCGGAGCGTGCGCGTCCCCTGACTCGCGGCCAGGTGAATCTGGCGCTCCGTGACTGCATTGCATACGCACACATACATAGTCTAGCCTCCAGACAGATTCTTGCGTTCCACGCTCACTTGGTGAGGATCAGCTTTCCGTTCCGCGTTGCACGCAGGAGGTAATGGCTGCCCTCGTGTTCGATCGTGATCGCGCGCTGCCGCCCGAGAAGCTGGGTGCTGCGCACGACATTGAGGCGGGCATCGCTCCCGGGCAGGTCATCGCTGTCGAGCACGCCTTTTTCCATGGAGCCAGTATCCGGGATCTCAGAATCGATCATTTGAAACTTCGTGCAAACAATAATGATTCGCATTAGAGCACGAGTGCCGAGCGTGTGCAATCTGTTCGTGCATCTGCTTGATCCTCTGCGCCTACCGTGTCGCGCTGCCGGGTACCTGGTCGAGCCTCAACAGCACCTTGAGTCCAGGGTGCTCGGCCAGGCTGGCGGGCAGATAGGCGAGGGCGTTCGGGTTTCTGAGGACCAGCTCGATCGCATGCTCGGGTCCAGCGACTTCGTGCGGAGGACGCGCCCGCCCGGTGAATACCAGACGCGACCAGTAGGCCCGGATCTGGCTGGGGTTCTTGCCCGTCAGGTGCTGGTAGAACTGGTCCCGGACCGGGCCGGAAGGCAAATCGACGACCGTGAGCAAGGGGCCGTCTGCGATTCGGGTGCGCTGGCCAAGGTACAACTCCTGCGCCGCGCTGAGCTCCAGGGTCTGGAGGTTGCCCTCACGCGCGCTGACCAGCACGATCCCCGCCCCGTCCGCAGCAAGTGCGGCGGGTGCGAGCAGCGTCAGCCACAGCGCGAACACGCGCAGCCAGCCGCGCAGGGAAACGAGGCGCTCAGAACACCACATCGACCGACACGCTCAGCAGGTTGATCGTGCGTCGGTCGAGACCCGGCGCGAAAGGGTCCTCGCGGGCGATGAAAGTGCCCAGCGCGTTCCGACTGGTGCGAGCCTGGGTGAATTCGGCCTTCAATGCCGCGCTGGGGGCGAAATCCCAGCGCATGCCAACGGAGAAGCTCTTCTGGGCCTGGTTGCGCGAGCGGTTGAACCCTTTGATCCGGTCCTCGTAGCCCGGCCACTCCGCGGCTTCGACGAGAGGTTGATCCTGCCATTGGCGAGCGACGCTCAGGTAGGGCATGACGGATCCGAAGCGGCGGCCGGCGGAAGCGTAGGCAGCGGTGGCGCTGTTCGAGAATTTGCTTGCGGTGTTGCGCGCCACCTCTGCACTGAAGCGCCAGACGCCGTCGTCCCATTGCATGCCCAGCGAGCTGAAGCTTGCGCTTGCGCCCGAGCCGCTGAGTTCCGCCCTGAGCGCTTGCGGCAGTGTGGAGGCAAAGTCGACGAAGCCCGGCGAGGTCCGCTCGACAGCGAGATCTGCCTTCGCATAGCCGGCGCTCAGGCTCAGCGATCCGGACTCCAGTGTCAGCGTCATGCCACCAAGCTTGCTCAGGCGCGCCTGCCCGCCATTGATGACAGGGATCCGGCTGCGGCCGAAGTACGGATGCAGCTCAACGAACATGTCGCCGATGTGCGTGCGGTAAAGCAGATCGATGCCGTCGATGTCGCTGAAGGGATTGAGCCCGTAGACCTCGAC
Source organism: Thauera sp. ZXT1-4 (assembly GCF_052598215.2). NCBI lineage: Bacteria > Pseudomonadati > Pseudomonadota > Betaproteobacteria > Rhodocyclales > Zoogloeaceae > Thauera > Thauera sp. ZXT1-4. Next base: position 21,926 of record NZ_JBQWSN020000005.1, read on the forward strand.
GGGTGGGCGAACCCAAACCTGGTTGTAGTTGATGTCCGAGGTATCGGAGAGCATGAAGAAGGGGCTGCGGAAGCGGCCCGCACGCAGCGTGAGTTCGGGGCTCAGGGCGTGGCTGAGAAAGGCCAGGGCGGGGCGTGGGTCGTAGTCACCACGCTGCGTCTCGCGGGTGACCAGCTGCAGTACGAACGCGTTGCGCTCGCTCAGGCGGACATCAGCCTGCACGCCCAGCACAGAATCCGGACCGAGATCGGTGCGCTGCCCCCCGGGGGCATCGATGCCCACGCGTGCGAACTGCAGCGTGTCCGAGCGCGTGTGTACCGCACCCAAGGTAGCGAAACCCGACAGGCGCCAGTCGATGTCGGTCCCGCGCGCGGCGGGGGCGCACAGGCCTTGCAGCAAGCCGAGGGCCAGGGCGGGTACCAGCAGATGGCGTCGGAGAGATCCTTGAGTCATTGATCGAGGCCTTGCAGATAGGCAAACGTCGAGTCGCGATCGACGGGGCGGGAGAACAGGTAGCCCTGTCCGTAGTCGCATCCCATTTCGAGCAGCGTTTTCAGCTGCTCTTCATTCTCGATGCACTCTGCTACCACGGTCATGCCGAGTTCGTGTGCCAGCTGGATGCTGTGGCGCACGATGGCGCGCAGGCGCTCGTCGTGGGTGAGCGAGTGAACGAAGGAGCCGTCCAGCTTCACCTGGTTGCAGGGCATCGTGTGCAGGTAACTGAGCGTCGAATAGCCGGTGCCGAAGTCGTCGATCAGCACGTCGATGCCCGATGCGCGCAGCGCGTGCAGATGGGCGATGGCGGGGCCGTCGCGGTCCGCGAGCACGCTTTCGGTGACTTCGAAACGCATCGCGCTGCGTGGGATGCCACTCTGCGCAATGGCCGCGAGCAGTTCCTCGGCGAGATCGGCGCGCGAGAGCTGTCGCGCGGAAAGGTTCACGCTCACGCGCACCGGCTGCTGCTGTGGAAGGCGCGTGCTCCAGTCGCGGATGTCGCGGCAGGTGCTGCGCAGCACCTGCATGCCCACGTCGTGGATGAGGTCGAGCGTCTCGGCCAGGGGAATGAACTCGGAAGGCGGCAGCAGGCCCATGCTCGGGTGGGGCCAGCGCACCAGGGCCTCGAAGCTTGCGAGCCGTCGTGTGGCGAGCTCGACGATGGGTTGATAGAAGACACCCAGGTCGCCGCGCACCAGGGCGGCGCGCAACTCGGCCTCGATCTGCAGAGCCCGTACCGCTTGCGCGTGCATATCGGGCTGGAAGAACTCGATTGGGGCGGTTTCGCTGCGTCGCGCCTTGTGCAAGGCGTTGTCCGCGTCGCGCAGCAGGGATTCGGCGTCCTCCCGCGCACTGTCGCTCATCGCTACGCCGACGCGGCAGCGCGGATGCAGGACCTGGTCGGTGTTGCTGGGTGCGAAGGCGGGCAGGGCGACCAGGTCCTCGCACACCCGCAAGGCTTCGATGGAATTCTCCACCCCGTTGAGCAATACGGCAAACTGGTCGCCCCCGACCCGCGCACAGACGTCGCCCTGCCGCATCAGCGAGGTGATGTGGTTGGCGATCCTGCGCAGCAATTCGTCACCGACGGCGTGGCCGTAGCTGTCGTTGACGAGGCTGAAGCGCTCGAGGTTGATGGTGAGGATTGCGATCTGCTTGGGGTTGCCCCGCCGGCGCTGGGCGAGAGCGTGGTTCGCGTGCTCGATGAACATCGCGCGGTTGGGCAGTCCGGTGAGTCCGTCGTGCAGGGCGTCGTGCAGGAGTTGCTGCTCGGCGCGCTTGCGCAGGTTGATGTCGCCGAGCGAGCCCGCCATGCGGAAGACGTGCCCGCCGGGGTTGCGGCTTGCCACGCCGCGGATCAGCACCCAGCGATACTCGCCATCGGGACGGGCGACGCGCAATTCCATCATGAACTGGGCGCTCTCGCCCTTCAGGTGGGCAATCAAACGTTGCTGGTAACTCTTGACCTCGTGCGGGTGCACCAGGTCGATGAAGGCGTCGGCTTCGGCGGGCATGCCGCCAGGGGGCAGCCCGAGGATCTCGCAGAAGCGCTCGGAGTAGTAGGCGTGACCGGTGTCGAGATCCCAGTCCCATAGGCCGTCGTTCGCCCCCCGCAGAGCCATGGCATAGCGCTCCTCGCTGGCGCGCAGCCGGCCGGCCGTTTCCTGCAGCTCTGACACGCGTTGCTGCAGGGTGGCGGCCATGATGTTGAAATGATGCGCGATGGTGGCGAGCTCGTCGCGGCCACGGGTGAGCACGCGATGATCCAGGTGGCCATCCGCGATGGCCTTGCTGCCGTCCAGGAGCCGGTGCAGATTGCGGGTGAGGAAAAAGCCGACGGCCGAGAGCAGCAGGAACGTCAGCGCGATCTCAGACAGCGCGATCAGTAGACCCTGGCTCATGATGGCCTGTCGCGCCGCCGAGAGCGACGAAATCGAAATGCCAAACTGCAGCAGGCCGACCTCGTTGCGCGGCAGCAGAAGTGGCCTGCGCACATGAACGAGTTCGCGGCCGACCAGCCCCTGCAGGCGTCCGCTGGTCTGCTCGGTCGGCTCCGGCAGCCGGTTCAACTGTGGCAGTCCCGCGGCCACCAGCATGCGCTCGTCACGACCTGCGATGCGCACGTAGGTGAGTCCTTCTTCCGCGTCATGCAGCAACTCGCCCAGGACGTCCTGCAGCGCGTCGAAGCGCTGTTGTTCGCCGTATGCGGTTGCCATCGCATGGAGAATGCTCGCGTTCTGCGTGATCGTGGTCTCTAGCGTTGCCGAGACTGCGTTGTTCATCAGCCGCATGCTGTTCGCCAGCAGCAGGCTCAACAGCACGACCTGCACCACCGTGCTCGCGAGCAACAGGCGCATGCGGATGGATCTGGGTCGACAACGGAAGAACATGATCGTGTGCGCACCGCGTTCAGCGGCGCGCCTGCTTGCGTACGGTGGACGATGCGGCGATCAACCCTTCGCTGGCGAACTGCTCAAGGTTCGATTCGATGCTGTCAGGGTCGTAGAGGTAGTTCACCATGATTCCCCATGACTGCTGCAAGCCCTTTGCGGAGCAGTCGGCGAGCCAGTTCAGGCGCTCGACACGGGCGCCGTTGCCGAGATGAAAGCGCGCGACCGCGTCGACCGGCTTGTCGCCGCGCCGCGCTTCGAGCAGGTAGCGCGCGGCCAGGCGCAGTAGTGGCTCGCGCAGGGTCGTACGCAGCTTGTCGTCGGCCTGCCAATCGGGTTTGCCTTCGAGCACCGCGGTAAGTGCAGCGTCGTCGGTCGAAGCGATGCCTAACCCGGCAAGCCGGGTCCTGTCGGCCGGGAGGAATGCTTCGGCCATCTCTTCAGGATGGCGCTGCGCCCAGCGTGCGAGCCCGGGGATCGGGGACAGGGTGGCGAAGGTTTTCAGGCGCGGAAAATCCCGTTTCAGGTCGTCGATGACGCGCTTGAGCAGGAAATTGCCGAAACTCACGCCGCGCAGACCGGGCTGGGTCGCGCTGATGGAGTAGAAGATCGCCGTGGTTGCCCGGCGGGTGTCGGCCAGTGGCGCCTCGATGTCCAGCAGGCGCTGGACGTTGTCGGCCAGCTCCTCGAGCAATGCGACCTGCACGAAGATCAGCGGTTCTAGCGGCATGCGTGGGTGGAAGAAGGCATAGCAGCGCCGGTCCGAGTCGAGCCGGTTCTTGAGATCATCCCAGGATCGGATCTCGTGTACTGCCTCGTACTGGACGAGCTTTTCGAGCAGCGCGGCCGGCGATAGCCAGGTGATGCGCTGCAATTCGAGGAAGCCCACATCGAACCACGCCGACAGGCGGGCTTCGAGTTCGCGGTCGAGCGGCTTCAGCGACGGGTCCTGCGCGACGAAGCGCAGCAGGTCGGCACGCAGGTCCACGAGGAACTTGACGCCCTGCGGGATGGCGTTGAACTGGGTCAGGATGCGCAGCCTGCGCGAACGCATCGCCGCGCGCAGGCGTGCTTCGGCGTCCCATTGCTCTGCCGTGCCCACCGCGGCCTGATAGGCCTCGTGTGCCTCCGAAACCTGTCTCGGGTCGGGGCCGAATTCGTGTGCGATGAGGCGCAGGAAAGCGTGCCGTCCCGCGTCGTCCAGATGCAGGTAGGTTTCTGCGAGCCTTCCGGCGCGTTGCCGGGTGGAAACCTCGCCCCCGCGTCCTTCGGCGCACTCCTGCAGTTGCGCACGGATGCGTTCGAGGTCGCCCGCTTCCGGCGGCTTGCCGAAATGAGCGGCATTTGCGACGAATTCGCGCATCATGCTCAACCCGCGCGAAACCAGTCTCGAGCCCGTCATGCGGCCTCCTGTCCGATTCATGGTAGATATTCTGTTACCATGCTATCCCAGATTGGGTAGCAATTACGCTGGCAATTTTCGGCCGTCGTGCGAAATTCACGCGGTCGTTGAAAGCTCACCCCGCCAGCCTTCCAGGCTGCCTGACCTCCTTCGATATCCGTCCCGCCGATCCGATCGGCTGCAGGCTTGAGCGTGCACGATAATCAGCTTCCTTTGCGGGTGTTGCTGCTGGTTCCGGATCAGGCTGCGGCTGATGCGGCCGAGTTGCGGCTGCGCTCGGTTCCGCCGCCCGGCGCGGAGGTCGTCGAGCGCTGCTTCACCGAAAGCCGCGCCCTGCAGGCTTACTTCAAGCTGCGCCCCGATCTGGTCGTGCTCGACTGCCGTACCGCAGCTGACGAGCCGGCGCGCTTCGTCGGCCTGCTCAAGCGCATGGCGCCCGGAAGCTGCGTTGTCGCGGTGGTGCCTTCATCGCAATCCGCGGCTGCGGCAGCGGCGCGCAGTTTGGGCGCCGAGTCGGTAGGGAGCCTGGACGATCTCGTCGAGATGACCCGAAGCTTGGCCCGGATGCTCTGATTGCGCCTTGGTGCGCGCGCCCTCAGCGTTGGCGCGCCGACGCCGCGAGCATCATGAGCCCGACGGCGATCATCGGTACGCACAGCCATTGCGCGGTGGACAGCCCCAGCGACAGCGTGCCGAAGATGCCGGGATCGGGCGTGCGAAAGAACTCTGCGATGAAGCGCAGGCTGCCGTAGCCAGCCAGGAATGCCGCGGAGACGGCACGAAGCGGTCGCGGACTGGCCGCGTAGAACCACAGCATCACGAACAGCAGCAAGCCCTCGCCTGCGGCCTGGTAGAGCTGCGAAGGGTGGCGCGGGGCCGCGTCCACCCAGGGGAAAACCATCGCCCAGGGCAGTTCGGCTCCCACTGGCCGGCCCCACAGTTCGCCGTTGATGAAGTTGCCGATGCGGCCCGCGGCGAGCCCGGTCGGCACCAGTGGCGCGATGAAATCGGTGACCTGCCAGAAACCCTTGCCGTGCTTGCGGCCGTACAGCCACATCGCCACCAGCACGCCGAGAAAGCCGCCATGGAAGCTCATGCCGCCCTTCCAGACCGCAAGAATCTCCGCCGGGTGCTGCAGGTAGTAGGCGGGCTGGAAGAACAGTACCTCGCCCAGGCGCCCGCCGATGATCACCCCGATCACGCCGTACATCAGCAGGTCGTCGATCTTCTGCGCGTCCCAGCCCAGCTCGGGTCTGCGGCGTGCGTGGATGCGGCCGAGGACGACGAAGAGCACGAATGCGATCAGGTACATCAACCCGTACCAGCGCACCGAGAGCGGACCGAGGGAGAAGGCGACAGGGTCGAACTGAGGATGGATCAGCATGGTGTTCGGCGGGGCGGGCGGCGTGGGGCGGGGCGGCGTGGGGCAGGGGGTCAGTCGAACTGCTTGCGGAATGCGGCAAACTCGTTGCGCAGCGCGTCGAACTCCTCGCGCAGACGTCGCAACTCGTCCTCCAGTTCCGCGATCCGCCCTCGTCCGCTCCCCGCGGCGGCGGTGCCGGCCTGAGCCTCGGCCATCTCCTGCACCGCGGCATCGCCGCCGAGCAGGTGCACATGGCGGGTTTCCTTGGTGCCCGGCGCGCGGGGCAGGGCGGCTGCCAGGGGCGGGTATTTCTCCGCCAGATGTTCGAGCACCGCGTCCACCGCGGCGACGTCGTCGAAGCGGTGCAGGCGCTCGCAGCGCTGGCGCAGTTCGCCGGCGGTCTGTGCGCCGCGCAGCAGCAGGATCGCCAGCACCGCCTGCTCGGCCGGCGGCAGCGAATGGCGCAGGCGAATCAGATGCTCGTACTTCGCCACCCGCGCGCTCTGCTGGTCGCGTTTCGATACCAGACGGCGCGCGATCAGGCTGTCGACCGCGGCCTGCACCTCGGGCTCGCTGAGGCTCATGACCGGCTCGCGTGCGGTGAGCTGGTTGGCGCCGGTGGTGATGGCATTGATCGACAGCGGATAGGCGTCGGGCGTGATGAAGGACTTCTCGATCAGTACGCCAAGCACGCGGATTTCGGCGGCGTCCAGATCGAAACCCTCTGCGGGGGTCAGGTCTTGCATGTGCGCTCCTGGCGATGACTAGGCTCCGGATGATACGCATGCTTCGTGCTGCGCGTTAGAATCCCAACCTTTACCGCCGATCTTCCGGAGCGCCGTCATGCCTCAGTATCGTTCCCGCACCTCCACCGCCGGCCGCAACATGGCGGGCGCCCGCGCCCTGTGGCGTGCCACTGGCATGAAGGACGAGGATTTCAGCAAGCCGATCATCGCGATCGCCAACAGCTTCACCCAGTTCGTGCCTGGCCATGTGCACCTCAAGGACCTCGGCCAGCTTGTCGCGCGCGAGATCGAGGCTGCGGGGGGCGTCGCCAAGGAGTTCAATACCATCGCGGTGGACGACGGCATCGCCATGGGCCATGGCGGCATGCTGTACTCGCTGCCCTCGCGCGAGCTCATCGCCGACAGTGTCGAGTACATGTGCAACGCGCACACCGCCGACGCGCTGGTGTGCATCTCGAACTGCGACAAGATTACCCCGGGCATGCTGATGGCCGCGCTGCGTCTCAACATTCCGGCGATCTTCGTCTCCGGTGGGCCGATGGAGGCGGGCAAGGTCAAGTGGGAGGCCAAGGTCATCTCCCTCGACCTGGTCGACGCCATGGTCAAGGCGGCCGACAAGAGTTGTTCGGATGAGGAGGTCGACGCCATCGAGCGCTCGGCATGCCCGACCTGTGGCTCGTGCTCGGGCATGTTCACCGCCAACTCCATGAACTGCCTCACCGAGGCGCTTGGCCTGTCGCTGCCTGGCAACGGCACCACGCTCGCCACTCACGCCGACCGCGAGAAGCTGTTCCGCGAGGCCGGGCGACGCATCGTCGAACTGGCCCGCCGCTGGTACGAGAAGGACGACGCCTCGGCGCTGCCGCGCTCGATCGCCAGCTTCAAGGCGTTCGAGAATGCGATCAGCCTGGATGTGGCCATGGGCGGCTCGACCAACACCGTGCTGCACCTGCTCGCCGCCGCGCACGAAGCCGGTGTCGACTTCACCATGAAGGACATCGACCGCATCAGCCGTCGCGTGCCCTGCCTGTGCAAGGTTGCTCCCGCGGTGGCCGACGTCCACATCGAGGACGTGCATCGCGCGGGCGGCATCATGGGCATCCTGGGCGAGCTCGACCGCGCAGGCCTGCTGCATCGCGACGTGCCGACGGTGCATAGCAAGACCATGGCCGAGGCGCTTTCGCGCTGGGACATCATGCAGGCACACGAAAACTCGGTGTTCACGCTCTTCCGTGCGGCGCCCGGCGGCGTGCCGAGCCAGGTCGCCTTCTCTCAGGACCGGCGCTGGAACGAGCTCGACATGGACCGCACCTCCGGCGTGATCCGCGACAAGGCCAATGCCTTTACCGCCGATGGTGGTCTTGCCGTGCTGTACGGCAACATCGCCGAGAAGGGCTGCATCGTGAAGACCGCGGGTGTGGACGAGTCGATCTGGAAGTTCACCGGCAAGGCACGGGTGTTCGAGAGCCAGGAAGACGCGGTCGAGGGCATTCTCGGCGAGCAGGTGCAGGCCGGCGACGTGGTGGTGATCCGCTACGAAGGCCCCAAGGGCGGCCCCGGCATGCAGGAGATGCTGTACCCGACCTCCTACCTGAAAAGCCGTGGCCTGGGTGCGCAGTGCGCGTTGCTCACCGATGGCCGCTTCTCGGGTGGCACATCGGGCCTGTCGATCGGCCACGCCTCGCCCGAAGCAGCCTGCGGCGGTGCGATCGCGCTGGTCGAGGATGGTGACACGATCGAGATCGACATCCCGAACCGGCGCATCCACCTCGCGGTTCCGGACACCGAACTCGCCCGCCGTCGCGCTGCGATGGAGGCAAGGGGGCGCGCTGCCTGGAGGCCCGTCAAGCGCGAGCGCGTGGTCTCGGCTGCGCTGCAGGCCTACGCGGCACTCACCACCTCGGCAGACACCGGCGCAGTGCGTGATGTCACTCAGGTGCAGCGCTGATTGACCCGTCATGGGCCGCTCACTACCATCGACGCCATGGATACCGAATTCGCCCAACTCGAAGCCCAGCTAGAGCAACTGATCAGCCAGCACGAACGCCTGAAGGCCGACAATGCCGACCTGCGCACGCGCGTCGGCAGGCTGGAGGCCGACAACCGCACGCTCGCAGACAAGGTCCGCCTGGCCGCGGACCGGCTCGAGAGCCTGCTCCACAAACTGCCGGAGGGTTGACGCGATGTCTGCCGACCACCTTGACATGACGCTGCTGGGCAAGGAGTACCGTATCTCCTGCACGCCCGAGACGCGCGAAGATCTGCTCGCCACCGTCGCGTTCCTGGACGAAAAGTTCCGCGAACTCGGTGAGAAGACGCACGCTTCGGGGGAGAAACTCGCGGTCATGACTGCGCTCAACATTGCCCACGAATTTCTCCAGCATCAGCGTGGCAACGGGTTTGACATGCCGGGCATGAAGCGTAGAATCGGACTCATGAAAGCGCGCCTGGACGGCGTGCTGGCACCGCAGGAAAAGCTCTTCTGAGCGCTTTTCCCGGCGGTAAGATCAATCCCCTGCAGTGTTCGTCGAAGTCGTAGATTCCTTGAACCAATAGTCGAGAGACTCGGTCGCCGACCATCGATGCCGCTGGTGTGAACGCCCCTCGCCGGGTGATCCTGAAGCGGAAGGGACGCGACCTCCCTGAACCCATGGTTCAGGATGCCCGGCGGAGACGGCACAGGCGGGGGGCCAATCGGAAAGGCGCGGTGAAAGCCGCGCCTTTCCCCGTTAACGTGGTGCATGCCCTGCCTGCCGTGTGCGGTGATCGTGGCTGGCGTGCGCTGGAAGAGTGTCCATGGGATTCGACATCTGGTGGCTCGCCTACCCCGTGCTGGGCGCAGCGGTGGGTTTTTTCGCAGGTCTGCTCGGCGTGGGCGGCGGCGGCATCATGGTGCCGATGCTGACCACCTTCTTCATTGCCCAGGGTTTCCCGCAGGACCAGGTCGTTCATCTGGCGCTGGGTACCTCGATGGCGGCTATCGTGCTGACCTCGGTGTCCAGCCTGCGCGCCCATCACGCTCATGGCGCGGTGCGCTGGGACATCGTGCGCGCGATCACGCCCGGCATTCTCGCCGGCACCTTTGGCGCCACTTTCATCGCCGCGCGCGCCGACACCGTGCCGCTGGCGATCTTCTTTGCCTGCTTCATGGCCTACGTGTCGGTGCAGATGCTGCTGAACATCAAACCCAAGCCTTCGCGTGACCTGCCCGGTACAGCGGGGATGACTGCAGCCGGCCTGGGAATCGGCGGGGTGTCCGCGCTGGTGGCGATCGGTGGCGGTTCGCTGTCGGTGCCCTTCATGGCCTGGTGCAACGTGAAGATGCAGAATGCGATCGGCACGTCCGCGGCGATCGGCTTGCCGATCGCGCTGGCGGGCACGCTGGGCTACCTGATCAATGGCTGGGGCGCGCCCGGTACGCCCGCGCTGACACTGGGTTTCATCTACCTGCCGGCGCTGGTGCTGGTGTCGGCGGTGAGCATGTTCTTCGCGCCGCTGGGAGCCCGGCTCGCCCATCGCCTGCCGGTGGCGACGCTGAAGAAGGTGTTCGCCGGGGTGCTGATGCTGCTGTGCGCGAAGATGTTGCACAGCCTGTTTGCCTGAGGAGGGTGTGATGAGCTGGAATCTGTGGCTGGCCTTCCTGGTCGCAACGATCGTGATCGCGGTGTCGCCCGGGCCGGGCGCGGTGCTGTCCATGTCCACCGGCCTGCGCTACGGCTTCGGCGCCGCGTTGCGCAGCATCGCCGGGCTGGAGCTGGCTCTGCTGCTGCAACTGGGCGTGGTTGCGCTCGGCCTGGGCGCGGTGCTGGCGACCTCGGAGGTGGCCTTCACGGTGATCAAGTTCGTCGGTGCGGGCTACCTGGTCTGGCTGGGCGTACAGAAATGGCGCGCCGCGCCGGAACCCATCGGCGAGGGTGAGGTGCGCGCGCATTCCCGCCGCCAGTTCTACGCCCAGGGGGTGCTGGTGAATCTGACCAACCCCAAGGCGATCGTCTTCATCGCCGCGCTGGTGCCACAGTTCATCGTGCCCGATCTGCCCCAGTGGCCGCAGTTCGCGGCCATCGGCGCGACCATGGTCGGAGTGGACGTGATCGTGATGTCGCTCTATGCGCTGCTCGCTACCCGCTTTCGTCCGCTGCTTCGCAACCCGCGCCTGCTGCGCATGCAGAACCGCATCTTCGGTGGCTTGTTCGTGGGCGCGGGTGCGATGCTGGCTGCCTCGAGCCGTTGAGTCTGCAGCCGGGGCTCCTTTTTACCGCCTGATGCGGGCGCCGAGCCCACGCCTAGGCCCGAAGGCGCGCTACGCCCGTCGGCGCCTTCGCCTCCTTTTCGTCCGTAGCTGTCTGGGGCGCGTCCGCCTTCAGTCCTTTGCGTGCAGCGCGTCGCGCAGCGTGGCGAGGTTGGCGCGCATCATCTGCACGTAGCTGGCTGCAGGCCCGTCCGTCGCGGACAGGGCGTCGGAGTACAGTGTGCCGCCCACGCGCGCACCGCTTTCGCTCCGGATGCGCTCGATCAGGCGCGGGTCGGCCACGTTCTCGATGAACACTGCGGGCACCTTCTCGGCCTTGAGCTGGCGGATCAGGCGGGCGACGCCCTGCGCGGTAGGCTCCGCGTTATTGGACACGCCCACCGGCGACAGGAACTGCAGCCCGTAGGCGCGGCCGAAATAGGCGAAAGCTGCATGCGAGGTGACCACCTTGCGTCGTTCCACGGGCATGGCCTCGAAGGCTGTGCGGATCTCCGCGTCCAGCACCTTCAGCTCGGCATCGTAACGCTCGGCGTTGGTGCGGTAGCGGTCAGCGCCCTCGGGATCGACCTGGCTCAGCGCGTCGGCAATGTTGGCGACGTAGCGGCGCACGTTGCCCACGTCCTGCCAGGCATGCGGATCCACCGCCTTCGTGCCGGCCTTGTTTCCGGCTTCAGCGGGCTCGTGGCCATGGTCGTGGTCATGACCGTGGTGGTCATGATCCTTGTCCATCTCGAGCGTGGTGATGCCCTTGCTGGCAATAGTCACCGTGCCCTTGTAGCCGCCCGCATGTGCCAGTCGCAGCATCCAGTCATCGAAACCCAGACCATTCACGACGACCAGCGTGGCGCTGCCGATGTCGCGTGCATCCGAGGGCCGGGGCTGAAAGGCGTGCGCGTCCTCGTCGGCGCCGATCAGTGTGCGCACTTTCACACGTTCACCGCCCACCTGGCCGACGAGATCGCCGAGGATGCTGAAACTGGCGACCACATTCACCGGCTGCGCATGGGCGCTGCCGGCGAGCAGGGCGAATGAGGCTGCGAGCGCATGAAGGCTGCGGCGGATGCGGGCGATCGACGAGTTCCGTTTCATGGTCATTTGGGCTCAGGGTTGGGAAGTCAGGATTCGAGGTGGTGGCGCACCGGCAACCGGCCGGCGAGCAGGCCACCCGGTGCGGCGATGAGCGAGGCAAAATAGACCAGCCCGCACATGAGCACGATCGCTGGGCCCGCCGGTACGTCGGCATGAAAGGAGAACAGCAGGCCGGCGATGCCACTGCCGAACGCGAACAGCACAGCGAGCAGCAGCAGCATCGGCAGACCCTTCGCCCACAGGCGCGCGGCGGCCGAGGGCAGGATCATGATGCCTACCGCCATCAGCGTGCCCAGGGCGTGGAAGCCGCTCACCAGGTTCACCACCACCAGCATCAGGAAGCCGTAGTGCGCCACCGGCGACCAGCGGCTCACGCCGCGCAGGAAGGCGGGGTCGAAGCACTCCATGACCAGCGGGCGGAACAGCACGGCGAGGCTCAGCAGGGTGACGCTGGCGATGCCGGCGATCAGCAGCAGCGAGGCATCGTCGAGCGCCAGCACCGAGCCGAACAGCACATGCAGCAGGTCCAGGTTGCGCCCGCGCAGCGACACGATCATCACCCCGGCCGCGAGTGAGAGCAGGTAGAAGGCGGCGAGGCTGGCGTCTTCCTTGAGCACCGAGGCGCGCGTCACCAGACCGGCGGCGAAGACGACCACCAGGCCGGCAACGATGCCCCCCACTGTCATCGCACCCAGCGACAGGCCGAAGGCGAGGTAGCCGAGCGCGGCGCCCGGCAGGATCGCGTGGCTCATGGCGTCGCCCATCAGGCTCATGCGGCGCAGCAGCAGGAATACGCCGACCGGTGTGGCGCCGAGCGCGAGCGCGAGACAGCCGGCGAGCGCGCGGCGCATGAAGGCGAACTCGGTGAAAGGGGCGATGAGGAAATCGAACACTCGGGTGGCGCTTTTTGCAGGAGGTGAGAGGCGATGGGGTGGGCACGGGGCCGACGGTCAGTGGTGATGGTGCACGTGTCCGTCCCCGTGTTTGTGGGATGGCCGGACAGGGGGGGCGTGCGCTTCCGTTCCGCCAGCGAGTGATGGTTCGAGCGGGGTCTCGATGTGGCACTCGGGTGCGTCCTCGTCGAAGGCTTCGGACAGGCGCCGGGCGCGCCCGAGCAACTCGGGGGTGAGCACCGCGGCAGTGGGGCCGTAGGCGACCGGCTCCCGTGACAGCAGCAACGCGTGCGGGAAGTGGCGGCGCACCTGTTCCAGGTCATGCACCACGGTGAGGATGGTTCGGCCTTCACGGTGCCAGCCGAGGATCAGCGCCACCAGATCATCGACGGTGCGACTGTCGATGGCGGCGAAGGGTTCGTCGAGCAGAATCAGCGGAGCGTCCTGCAACATCAGGCGGGCAAAGCGGGCGCGCTGAAGCTGTCCGCCCGAGAGCGAGCCGATCGGGCGGGCCTCGAAGCCGGCGAGCCCAACCGCGCCGAGGGCTTCGCCCACGCGCGCACGCTGGCGCCGCGAGAGCCCCCCAAAGGCGCCGATCTCATGCCACAGGCCCATGGCGACGACGTCGAACACCGAAACTGGAAAACTGTGGTCGATCTCTCCGCGCTGGGGCATGTAGGCCACCCCGGCCGCAGGCAATGCAGACAGTACGATGCGTCCGCCGATGGGGCGCAGTTCTCCGGCGATCCCCTTGAGCAGGGTGGATTTTCCGGCGCCGTTGGGACCGATCACGGCGAGCAGGCTGCCGGCGGGAATTTCCGCCGACAGGTGATGGACCGCAGGGTGGCGATCGTATCCGAGGGTGAGGTTGTCGAGGACGACCATGGCGGCGGCGTGCATTTCAGCCCAGCGCCCACAAGATGGTCAGCCACAGCAGCACCAACGCCGCGGCAACCAGCACCAGGCGGGCGGGCAGGCCGGCGCCAAGCAGGCTTCGCGCCGGGAAACTGCGTGCGCTACGCGCTTGCCGCGAGCGGGCGGGTGCAGCCGAAACCGTGGGTACGGGCTTCATCACTGTTCGCCCTTCTGCGCATGGCGGCCGCAGGCTGCGCACGCGCCATGCAGCACGAGTTCGGCCCGTTCGACCGCGAAGCCCGGCGGCAGCGGGGCACTGGCAGGGGTGGGAACGTCCTCGAGACACAGGATTTGCCCGCAGCGCTCGCAGTGGAAATGGGCATGGCGGTGTTCTCCGCCGCGGCGGATCTCGAAGCGCCAGGCCCGCTCCCCGCTCGCGATGCGTTGCGCGATGCCCTGCTCGACCAGCCATTCCAGTGCGCGATAGAGCGTCACACGATCGTGCTCGATGTGCTCTCCGTCAAGGGCTGCTGCGATCTCGTCGTGTGAGAGCGGGTGTTGCGAACCCAGCAGGACGTCGATGACTGCGACCCGGGTACGCGTGACCCGCCCGCCATGTGCGGAGATGAGCTCGCGGGCGCTCGTGGGGGGCGGAGGGGGTGGGGTGGAAGGGCGGTAGGCCGGCATGAAAAGGGCGGTCAGCAGCGGTGCTGGCCTGCAGCAGATTTTTGATGCAACATTGTAGCATTAGATTGTGTCGCAGTCGGGCGTTCGCCCGACCGACGCCGTGTCGGTCTTGTTCCGGAGGTTGTTCGCTGATGCTTGTCCATTCCTGGCTTTCGAGAAATGTTCTCCCGGCGCTGGCCGGCTTGGGCGTGATTGTCGCGGCCACGCCCTTGCCGGCTAGCGCGCAGCACGCTGCGCATGAGCATGGCGTGGCGCGGCTGAGCGCTGCGCTGGAGGGCGGGGAGTTGCTGCTCGAGTTCCTGACGCCGCTGGATAACCTGGTGGGCTTCGAGCATGCCCCCACGACCGCTGCCCAGCGCCAGGCACTGGCCGATGCCGCGGCGCGCTTGCGCGAAGGGGGGAGGCTGTTCGTGCTGCCCGAGGCGGCAGCCTGCGTGCAGCGCACGGTGGAGATCGAGGCCCCCTGGCTGAGCGAGGTGGAGGGAGCGCGCGGCCACGACCACGACCACGAGCATGAGCACGAGCACGAGCATGCCGGAGAGGTGCGCGGCCATGCCGACCTCGTGGCGAGCTATCAGTTTGTGTGCGGGCAGCCTGCGGCGCTGGATGCGCTCGATACGCGGCTGTTCGAGTTCTTCCCGCGCCTGCACGAGATCCGGGCCGAACGCGCGACACCGCACGGTCAGGGCGCGACGGTGCTGAGGCCGGGGGCGACGACGATGGCGTTCTGAGGCCGCCATGCCTGACCATCCCACCGAAACCGCATCAGGCGCTGCTGCCGAACCAGCCGCGGTGCTGCTCGACGCGCTGCGCTATCGCTGGCCCGGCGCAGACTGCGACTGCCTGAACATCGCCACGTTGAGGATTGCCGCGGGCGAGCGGGTGTTCCTGCGCGGACCCAGCGGCAGCGGCAAGACGACGCTGCTGTCGCTGGTCGGCGGCGTGATCCTGCCCCAAGCGGGGGTGGTGCGAATCGCCGGGCAGTCGCTGGCGGCGCTCTCGGCCGGTGCGCGCGACCGCTTCCGCGCCGATCACGTGGGGTTCGTGTTCCAGCTCTTCAATCTGCTGCCCTATCTTTCCGCGCGCGACAACATCCTGCTTGCCTGCAGGTTCTCGCCACAACGCCGCGCGCGCATTGCGGTGGCAGGCAGCACGCCGGAGGCCGAGGCCACCCGCCTGGCCGAGCGTCTGGATCTCGGGGCTGCGCTGCTCGATCGGCCCGCGGCCGCGCTCTCGGTCGGCCAGCAGCAGCGTGTGGCTGCAGCGCGCGCGCTGATCGGCCGTCCCGGCCTGGTGGTGGCCGACGAGCCGACCTCGGCGCTCGACGCAGAGCGTCAGCAGGCCTTCATCGACCTGCTGCTGGACGAGTGCGCGGCGGCTGGGGCGGCGCTGCTCTTCGTCAGCCATGATCAGCGCCTGGCGGGGCATTTCGACCGCGTGCTCGATCTCGCCACGATCCATCGCGCCACTGGTTCGATGCAGGCGCCAGCATGAGCCCCGTCTTCACCCTGTCCCTGCACAGCATCGCCAACCGGCGTCTGTCCGTGCTGCTGACCGTGATTGCCGTGGCCTTGTCGGTGGCGCTGCTGCTCGGCGTGGAGCGCCTGCGTAACGATGCAAAGGCGGGTTTCGCGCAGACCCTCTCCGGTACCGACCTCGTCGTGGGCGCGCGCAGCGGGCCGGTGCAGTTGCTGTTGTATGCCGTTTTCCACCTCGGCAGCGCGACCAACAACATGTCCTGGGCGAGTATCGAGCACCTGGCCGCGCTGCCGCAGGTGCAGTGGCTGGTGCCGATCTCGCTCGGGGATTCGCATCGCGGCCATCGGGTGGTCGGCTCCACGGCGGACTTCTTTGCGCACTATCGTCACGGTGACCGTCGCCCGCTGCGGTTTGCGCAGGGGCGCCCCTTCGAGGACAAGCCCGCAGATGCGGCGGGCATTTTCGAGGTGGTACTCGGCGCGGAGGTCGCGGCGCGGTTCGGCTACGCGCTCGGCCAGCGCATCGTGCTCAGTCACGGCAGCCTGGGCGGCGAGGGCGGGCCGCGATTCGCCGACCACGCCGACAAGCCCTTTACTGTGGTCGGCATCCTCGCGCGCAGCGGCACGCCGGTCGATCGTGCGCTGCTGGTGAGCCTGGAAGGAATCGAGGCGATCCATGTCGATTGGCATGGCGGCGCGCCGATTCCGGGACTCCGCATCGCGCCCGAGCATGTGCGCAAGTTCGACCTGCAGCCCAAGTCCGTGACCGCCGCGCTGGTGGGGCTGAAGAGCCGCACCGCGGTGTTCCGCGTTCAGCGCCAGATCAACACATACCCCGACGAAGCGCTCACTGCGATCCTGCCGGGTGCGACCCTGCAGGCGTTGTGGAGCCTGGTCGGCATTGCCGAAAAGGCGCTGCTCGCGGTGTCTGCACTGGTGGTGGCGGTTGGGCTGGCCGGCATGGTGGCGGTTGTGGTCGCCAGCCTGGGCGAGCGCCGGCGCGAGCTCGCGATCCTGCGTGCGCTCGGCGCCCGTCCACGGCAGGTGTTTGCGCTGCTGGCGGTGGAGAGCCTGCTGCTCGCGCTGGCGGGTATCGCGCTCGGGCTGGTGCTGCTGTATGGCGCGGGCGCTGCGTTTGCGCCCTGGCTGTCGAGCGCGCACGGACTGCAGCTGAGCCTGGGCTGGCCGGGTGTCGGCGAGTGGCGCTTGCTGGGGGCGGTGCTTGCGGTGAGCCTGCTCGCGAGTCTGGTGCCTGCCCTGCGCGCGTACCGTTATTCGCTTGCGGACGGGATGACGATTCGTGTCTGATGTCGCCTTGCCGCGGATCTCGCGGTGACCGTCACGCTACGCGGAAGCGCGTGCCGGCCTTCCCCTTCCCCTGTTTGCAGGCAATCGGCCAGGAATGATGAAACGCTCGAAGATGTTGTGCATGGGTCTGCTCGCAGGCCTGCTTGTGATGGCGCTGCCTGTGCAGGCGCAGTCTCAGGGTGCCGGGGAGTACCGGGTCGGCGACCGACTGGCGGCGCCGGCCAGCGCGGCGGCAGGCGAGTATCGCGAAGTCAGCTGGGATGACCTGATCCCTGCCGACTGGAACCCCGAGGGCTTTCTCGGCAGCCTGAACCTGGACGAGTTACAGGATGAAGACCCGCGCGCGATGGAGGCGATGCAGCGCCTGCGCGAGGAATGGGACCGCGCCCCGCTGGTGGAACGCCTCGCTGGCGCACAGGTGCGCATCCCCGGCTTTCTCGTGCCGCTGGAGAGTGACGGCGAGCAGATCCGCGAATTCCTGCTCGTGCCGTATTTCGGCGCCTGCGTCCATGTGCCGCCACCGCCTGCCAACCAGCTCATCCACGTGATCCCGGACAAGCCCGTGCCCGGGGCCTGGAACATGCTGCCGGTGTGGGTCAATGGCGTGATGGCGGTGGGCCGGATGGACTCGGAGATGGGCGTAGCGGGCTACCAGCTGCGTGCGCTGCGGGTCGAGGAATATGTGGAGGACTTGCCGGAGTAGCTTGCCTGCATCCTTGCAGGGGAGACGATCGGATAGTCCGCTCAGGTCTTCCTCGCCTGGCGCCCGAGCGCCGTGAATGCAAGCAGCACGAGTGCAAGCGTACCGGGTTCGGGAATCGCGTTTCTGGGGAGTTCCGTAAACAGCCAGTCTGTCGAGATGCTGCGCCAGCCCTGGTCCTGTGGTCCCCACAGGGCGAGGTCGATCACCCCCGCTTCAAGTCGATTGAAATAATCGATCTCGATGCCGTAATAGCCACTGCCCATCATCACCGTAGTGTTGCCATTCGATGCGCTGAGTGCAAAGAGGTCGCGGCCGTTGGTGCTGCCGGCCAGCGTCTCGCGCTCCATGCCGAGCATGCCGTTGGCGCCCATGAGCGAGAACACGAAGCCGTCGTCGACAAAAAGGCTGAAGTCGTACGCGCCAGCTTCCGGGATGTAGAGAAAGCCTGCGAAGCTGGCGGCGTAGTTTGTCTGCGAGCCGGTCTGCTGGACGATCGGAGCCAGTGGTCGCTGCCGGTCATATTCCCAGTGGCCGAGTGCTCCATCACCGATCAGCATGTTGTAGGTCAGGTTGGCGAAGTTCACCGCAGAAGTGTCGTTCACACGGCCGATCAGGGCGGCTGAGTCGTTCGGCAGGCTCTGAACGTGCGCGACGTCGACCGTGCCCCAGATGCCCGTACCCCAGCCGAACGTACCGATGGCGGCTGGGTCGCTGCCGGCTTCGGTCCACATCTGCTGGCTGAAGCGGTAGTCGTCGCGAACCTGGCTCCAGGTTGCGGAGAGCCCGCCGCCTGTTACGTAGGGCGCTGTACTGACAGGAATGAGTTCGAGGGGCGCCGACACCGATGGGGGCACCTGGAGCGCGACCGCAAGAACCGCAAGCGTTTTGATAATTGACGAGCGCATATTGGATCCAGAATTTCTTGTGGATTGGAAACAGTCTGATTCTCGCTGTGCTCGTTTGAGCCCGCGCGGCAATTCGTCACGGACGCGTGCAGTTGAGCGATGGTAGAGGCGCGGCCGTAGGGGCCAAGGGACCCCGCGAGGCGTGCCCGGCGACTCCTGCATGCACACGGGCCGTAAGTGCAGTTTCCTGCAAGGCGTGAATTGTGCCCTGTGCAGATGGTCGCGCTTCCTGCAGGATCGCGCCTTTCCGGCCTTCAGCGCTTGATGTTTCCGCATGCACTTTCTTCGTCCACAGGGCCTCATCTGCCTATTCCTGAGCTCGCTCGCGTTCAGCCACCCCGGCTGGGCCGGCGACGGCATCCCGGGCCCTGTGTCTCCGGCGGTGCACTGGTGGGAGGTGCAGGAGGAAAACGCAGCGAAGATCCGGGCGGGCATCCGCCATCTTGACCAGGACTGGAGCGCGCAACGCTACGCCAAGCTCGATGAGGCGATCGAGGACAACATCGCCCGACTTGCCAGGCTTCGAGGGGAGGGCGGCTTCGCGCCGGTCGAGCGCGCGCTGATGCTCGATCGGGCGCTCGCATTGGCGGCGCGGGGCCGGGACGATGAGGCGGACCGCCTCCTCCGTGAACTGGCCGGACTGGCTCCGCTACCGCCTTACGCGATTCGCGTTGCCGGAGATCTCGCCCTGCGCGCGCGACGCCCTCTGGATGCGATTGCGCTTTATCGGGCCTCACTCGCAGCGAGCCCGGATGAGGTCAGTCTCCACGTGAGTCTTGCGTACGCCTATCTCGAGGCGGGTGAGGATGAGGCACTGGAGCGGACGCTGACGGAGATCGAGCGGATCGATGGCGCAGCCCTGGAGACGCGACTGCTGCGCGCCCGCATGCACCGCTTCAGCGACCGGCCACGCCTTGCGCAGCAGATGCTCGATGCGCTTTCTGAAGAAGAGCGGCACTCGCCCGCAGGAGAGTTGGAGGCTGCCGCGCTCGCGCAGGCGCGAGGCCTTCCAAGAACGGCCCGGGCGGGCTACGCACGCGCTGAGGCGCAAGCGCCAGGAAACGTGCATGCGAAGATCGGTCTGGCCGAAACCGCATGGGCCATGGGCGAGCTCGAAGAGGCCAAGGCCTTGATCGATGAACTGATCGTGACGATGCCCGAGCACCCCGGGGTTTTGCGGCTGCTCAAGGCGTGGGAGTCGGCAGCGAGAGCCCGCCTGAGTCTTGAACTGAACGCCGGTCAGGGACATGGCAGAGTGTCCGGCAAGGACGACCTCAGCACTGACCTCTGGTTGTACAGCCCCTTGCTCGGAAACGGGTTCAGGGTGTTTGCGCATCATCACCGGGTTATGGCGGACTTCGATGAAAACCGGGCCGATCACATCCGTGCCGGCGTCGGTGTCGAGATGACTCGACGAGACTGGAGCCTTGCTGCAGAGCTGGGGTCTGAGCGTACGTTTGCGCGCAAGGCGACCATTTCGCTCCGTGGGGACTGGCAGCCGAGCGACCGATGGGCGTTCCGTGCTGCCTTCGAGTCGCGCGCGGACGATGTATCGGTCAAGGGCCGCTACTATCACCTTGGCGATTTCGGCGCTGACCTGGCAGCGCGGCGGTTTTCAGTGGGCGCAACACGAACGGAAGACGAGTCGCGCCGCCAGTCGATCGATGTCGGCTACTACGATTTCACCGACGGTAACGAGCGGGCGACCCTGAGCGCGACCTGGTTCGAGCGTATTTACAGCGTGCCGCGAAACGCGGTCGACCTTCAGTTTGCGGCCTACACCAGCCGCAACACGCGCACGGACGCGGAGTATTTCAACCCCAAGCGGGACTATGCCCTCTCCGCGACCGTGGTTTCGGATTGGTTGAGCTGGCATGCCTATGAGCGGCGCTTCAACCAGCGGGTCGCCGCGACCGTGGGTGGGTATCGCCAATGGGCTGCAGCTCGCCCCGCGGATGTGGATTATGGCTGGAAAGGCTTTGGCGAACTGCGTTACGAGCATGAGTGGCGCATGGGCGATGACGCCTCTGCGCGCTATGGCCTGGGTGTGCGCCGCTTTCCGTACGACGGAGAGCATGAGACGCGCGCTTACCTCTATGCCTCGCTGGTGTTCCGCTTCTAGCGCCTCAGGCAACGGATTCCATCGTGATGACGACCGATCTCCTCTCCGAAATCGCCCGGCTGCTGTTCGCCTTTTCGTTCTATTACCCGCTTTTCATGGCCTATCTGTGGATGACGGGCGGTTTGTACTATTACCTCCATTACGAGCGGCGCGACCCCCCGCCGGATCAGCCGCCGCCGCTGCCGCATTACCCGCCAGTGAGCATTCTCGTTCCGTGTCACAACGAGGGGCGGAATGTGGAAGAGACGGTGGCCGCGCTATGCGAACTCGATTATCCGGAGTTCGAGGTCCTGCTGATCAATGATGGCAGCACGGATGACACCGGCGAGCGTGCCGAGGCGCTTGCTCAAGCGGATGCGCGCATCCGGGTCGTCCACCTCGCGAGAAACCAGGGCAAGGCGGTAGGGTTGAACACTGCGGCAGCGTTTGCGCGTCACGAGTATTTCCTCTGCATCGATGGCGACTCGCTGGTCGACAGGAACAGCCTGAAGTGGATGATGCGCCACCTGCTCGCCAGCCCCCGGGTAGGTGCTGTGACGGGCAATCCGCGCATTCGTACGCGTTCCACGCTGCTCGGGCGGATACAGGTCGGGGAGTTCTCCTCGATCATCGGCTTGATCAAGCGTGCCCAGCGGACCTACGGCAAGGTGTTCACGGTGTCCGGTGTCATGGCCTGCTTCCGGCGCAGCGCGCTGCACGATGTCGGCTACTGGAACCCCCATGCCCTCACGGAGGACATCGACGTCAGCTGGCGGCTGGAGATTCGCCACTGGGATGTGCGTTTCGAGCCGAATGCGCTGTGCTGGATCCTGATGCCGGAAACGCTGCAAGGGCTTTGGCGTCAGCGCTTGCGATGGGCCATGGGCGGCAGCCAGGTGCTGCTCGCGCAGTTCGGCGTTCTCGCACAGTGGCGGCAACGCCGCTTGTGGCCAATCTACATCGAATACTTCACCAGTGTCGCGTGGGCGTATGCGATGGCTGCGATCGTCGCGCTGTTCATTGCGGGTTTGCTGCTGGAACTCCCCGAGGCCTTGCAGATCCGGACCCTTGCCCCTGGCTGGAGCGGTCTGGTGATCGGGACGACCTGCCTTTTGCAGTTCGCCGTGAGCATGTTCCTCGATTCGCGTTACGAGCGTGGGTACGGTCGCTACTACTACTGGATGATCTGGTATCCACTGGCCTACTGGGGCCTTAACGTCTGCACCTCGGTGGTGGCGCTGCCGAGGGTTCTCCTGAGAGGAAGGAAGCGCGCAACATGGAAAAGCCCGGACCGCGGGATACGCCCGAACGAAGCCCCCTGATCATTGAACGCCCTGACCTGCAGTCATGGCCGCAGAGAGCCTTGTCCGGCGTTCTCACCACCTTCTTCTGGATGGTGTGGCTGGTATTGTGGCTACCGCTGGTCACGCTGGCCGGCTGGGTGTTTTTCGGCTGGCAGTTCAAGTTTCACATGTTCGATCTTGGTGGGGACGAGGGGTTCTTCGAACTGATCGGCGCCTATCTCGTGGTGATCGCCGCCATGGGCATCACCCTGCTTGCGTGGGCCAAGTACAACCACTTGCGCTTCCGCAACGTGGAGCGACGCAAGGCCTTTCCCGCCGTCACGCCTGCCATGCTGCAAGCGAGATTTGGACAAGAGGAGTCTTCTCTGCTCGCCTGGCAGGGACGGCGAATCATGGTCGTCGAGCACGATCCGGAGGGGCGCATCATTTCCGTCCTGCCTCGGGATGAGCGCGATCTTCGTGAAGCGCGCGCTGACTCCGTACCTTCGGGTCGAGTGCGCAGCAGCCCCGTTCGCGACGCGGATGAAGAACAAGCCTGCGAGGCCGTCTGAGCAGACTAGCGCCCCGTGAACTGCGGCGTGCGCTTCTCCATAAATGCGGCCAGTCCTTCCCGGTAATCCTCGGTCGCGAGGAAATCGAAGGCCTGACGCCTTTCCTCTGCGCTGAGGGGCTCGCCGCGCATCAGCCGGCGCACCCACTGCTTGTGCCAGCGCGCCACCAGCGGGGCGCCAGCGCGGATGCGCGTGGCGCAGGCGGCCGCCTCGTCGGCTACCTTTTCGTCGTCCACCACGCGCGAAAGCAGCCCCTTCTGTAGCGCCTCGCGCGCAGTGAGGATGCGCCCCTCGAGCAGGATCTCCAGCACCACCGCCGGACCCACCAGCGCGAGCAGACCGGCCATCTCGCCCGGGTACATCGAGAATCCGAGCCGGTTGATCGGTGCGCCGAAGCGGGCCGATTCGCCCGCGATGCGGATGTCGCAGCAGCCGGCGATCTCCAGGCCGCCGCCGATGCACGCGCCCCGGATGGCGGCGACCGTGGGAACTGCGCAGTCGCGGATCGCGTTAAGGGCGGTCGCGACCAGATCCTCGTGATAGTGCAGGGCGTCATCGACCGTGCTGCGCACGCGAACGAACTCTTCGATGTCGCCCCCCGCGGCGAAGGCCTCCTCGCCGGCGCCGCGCAGGATCACGCAGCGCACGCTGTCGTCGACGGCGATCTTTTCCATGGCGGCAGAGAGTCCGCGCCACATTGCGGCGTTGACCGCGTTCAGCTTGGCCGGATTGTGCAGGGTGAGTGTCGCGATACCGTTCTGGAGTTCGAGATCGATTCGTGTGTTCATCGCATTCGGGATTTTCGATAAATAAAATTTTTCCATACGGACCTGTATGGACTCTTATGGATGATATATCATCCGCTCGCTCGACACGCCGCGTCAGACGGAACGGTCGATCAGAGGAGGGTGGAGGAGGAGCGTTCCAAGCGTTGCTTTTCCACGAGGAGGGAGAAAGTGTCTAGCTCGATGTATGCGCACATACGGCGCAATCCGCGTTTTGCGGAACTGGTGTCCAAACGGACTCGCTTTGCGGGCATCCTTGCGGCGATCGTTCTGATCGTCTTCTACGGCTTCGTGCTGCTCGTGGCGTTCGCGCCCGAAGTCATCGGGACGCGCCTGTTCGAGGGCAGCAACCTGACTTTCGGCATTCTGGCTGGCCTGCTGCAATTCATCTTCTTCTGGATCCTGACCCTTGTGTACGTGCGTCGCGCCAACGGCGAGTTCGACGACATCAACAAGGAACTCGTCAAGGCCGCATGGAAGGAGGAGAAGTGATGAACGCCCGTAAGCTTTCCCTCAGCGCAGCCGGCCTGCTCGCCCTGGCCGCCAGCCCGCTCGCGCTCGCCGCCGGCCCCGCGATGGATGCTGCCGAGAAGCAGCCGCTCAACCTTCACGCCATCGGCATGTTCTTCGTGTTCGTGCTGATGACCCTGGGTATCACCTACTGGGCGGCCAGCCGCACCAAGTCGACCTCCGACTTCTATACGGCGGGTGGTGGTATCACCGGCTTCCAGAACGGCCTGGCGATCGCCGGTGACTACATGTCGGCGGCCACGCTGCTCGGTCTTACCGCGATGATGTACGCGCAGGGTGTGGATGCGTATATCTACATGCTGTCCTTCTTCGTCGGCTGGCCGATCATCCTGTTCCTGATGGCCGAACGCCTGCGCAACCTGGGCAAGTTCACCTTCGCCGACATCACCGCCTATCGCCTCGACCAGGGCAAGGTGCGCACGATGGCCGCGGTCAGCTCGCTCACCGTGGTGTGCTTCTACCTTGTCGCGCAGATGGTCGGTGCCGGTCAGCTCATCAAGCTGCTGTTCGGTCTCGACTACAACATCGCGCTCGTCGTCGTCGGCGCGCTGATGATGGTGTACGTGACGTTTGGCGGCATGGTGGCGACCACCTGGGTGCAGATCATCAAGGCCTGCATGCTGCTGATCGGCGGCACCGCGGTGGGTCTGCTCGCGTTCAGCCAGTTCGGCTTCTCGTTTGACGAGCTGACCACGCGTGCGATGGAGGTGCACAAGTTGGGTGACAAGCTGCTCAACCCTGGCAGTCTGCTCGCCGATCCGGTCACCGCGATCTCGCTCGGCCTCGGCCTGATGTTCGGTACCGCCGGCCTGCCGCACATCCTGATGCGCTTCTTCACCGTGACCGACGCCAAGGAAGCGCGCAAGTCGGTGCTCTACGCCTCGGGCATCGTCGCCTACTTCTTCAACGTCATCGCCATCATGGGCCTGTGCGCGATCCTCATCGTCGGCCAGAACCCGGAGTTCTTCGAAGGTGGCGTTATCGGTGGCAAGGTCATTGGCGGCGGCAACATGATCGCCATGCACCTGGCGAACGCGGTCGGCGGCAACCTGCTGCTCGGCTTCCTGTCGGCGGTGGCGTTCGCGACCATCCTCGCGGTGGTGGCAGGCCTGGCGCTGGCCGGTGCCTCGGCGATCTCGCACGACATCTACTCGCGCGTCATCATGAAGGGCAAGGCCAACGAAGCCACCGAACTGCGTGTGTCGAAGTTCGCTACCATCGGCCTGGGTATCGTCGCCATCCTGCTCGGCATGGCTTTCGAGAAGATGAACATCGCGTTCATGGTCGCGCTTGCCTTCGGTGTGGCGGCCTCGGCCAACTTCCCGGTGCTGATCCTGTCGATGTACTGGAAGGGCCTGACCACCCGGGGTGCGCTCATGGGCGGCTACTCCGGCCTGGTCAGCGCGGTGATCTTCGTGCTCCTGTCGAAGTCTGTCTGGGTCGACGTGCTGCACTTCGAGTCGGCGATCTTCCCCTACACCCAGCCGGCGCTGTTCTCGATGCCGATCGCCTTCTTCATGACCTGGCTGTTCTCCACGCTCGACAAGAGCAAGGCGGCCGAGGCCGAGAAGGAAGCCTTCGAGGATCAGTACGTTCGCGCCCAGACCGGCGTGGGTGCAGCGACCGCATCGTCGCACTGATCGACCGCGCTGCCTCGCCCGCCCAGCGCGGGTGATGCGCGGCGCGAGACAACGATTGCCTCTTGGCAAGCGGGCTTGCCCGCGAACAGGAAGGCATTCGCGGCACAGGCCCGCTCCCACGGCACAGCGTGGGGGCGGGCTTTTTCGTTCACGGGCGTACGGCCGCTCCGGTGAGGCTCGAGTGATAGACTCGGGCGCCATCACCCTGTGGTTTTGCCTTCCGGCGGGGCCTTCATCCCAAAGGAGTCGTCGTGCCAATCAACGAGCTTTTCGTCATTCTTCTGCTGATCGCGGTCAGCGCTTTCTTCTCGATGTCCGAGATCTCCCTCGCTGCCTCGCGCAAGATCAAGCTGCGTTTGATGGCCGAAGGGGGACAGGTCAACGCGCAGCGCGTGCTGGCGCTGCAGGACAACCCCGGCAATTTCTTCACTGTGGTGCAGATCGGGCTCAATGCGGTCGCGATCCTCGGCGGCGTGGTCGGCGAGCAGGCGCTCTCGCCCTACGTGGTTGAACTGCTGCGGCCGGTCTACGACGGTTCGATGCGCGATACGGTCGCCTTCATCTTCTCCTTCGTGTTCGTGACCTCTCTGTTCGTGCTGTTCGCCGACCTCATGCCCAAGCGGTTGGCGATGGTGCAGCCCGAGCGCATCGCGGTGGCGGTGGTGCAGCCGATGCAGGTGTGCATGTGGCTGTTCGCGCCGCTGGTGTGGGTCTTCAGCGGGGCGGCAAACCTACTCTTCCGCTGGCTCAAGCTGCCGAGTGCGCGCATCGAGGACATCACCGCCGACGACATCATGGCCATGGCCGATGCAGGGGCACAGGCCGGCGCCCTGCTGCGCCAGGAGCAGCACCTGATCAGCAACGTGTTTGAACTCGACTCGCGCATCGTGCCCTCGGCGATGACCTCGCGCGAGAGCATTGTCTTCCTGACCCTCTCCGAATCGGAGGAGAGCATCCGGCGCAAGATCGCCGAGCACCCGCACGGCAAGTTCCCGGTGTGCGAGGACGGCATCGACAGCGTGATCGGCTATGTGGATGCGAAGGACATCCTGCCGCGCATCGTGCAGGGTCAGGACCTTTCGTTGCGCACCCAGCCGATCGTGCGCAAGGTGCTGATGCTGCCGGATACGCTTACCCTGTTCGAGGCACTGGAGCGCTTTCGCGACGCAAAGGAGGACTTCGCCCTGGTGCTCAACGAGTATGCGCTGGTGGTCGGGCTGCTCGCGCTGCAGGACGTCATGAACACGGTGATGGGCGACCTGGTCAGCCCCTTCCAGGAAGAGCTGATCGTCCGGCGAGACGAGCATTCCTGGCTCATCGACGGCGTCACGCCGATCGAGGACGTCATGCAGGCGCTCGACATCGAGGTGTTCGAGGGCTTCCAGAACTACGAAACGGTGGCCGGATTCCTGATGTACAGGCTGCGCAAGGTGCCCAAGCGCACCGACTTCGTGCTCTACGCCGGTTACAAGTTCGAGGTGGTCGATATCGACAACTACCGCATCGACCAGGTGCTGGTGACGCGCGAAGGGGTCACACCGGCTGCGTAGCGCTGCGCATCTCCGCGATGCGGGCGAGGGCGGCGCGGCCGCTGAGGATGTGCGTGCGCATGTGCTTTTCCGCGCGCGCGCTGTCGCGTGCGAGCAGCGCCTCCATGATGTCGCGGTGCTCGGCCAGCGATTGCTCCAGCCGTCCCTCCGAGAACAGGGAGTGATGGCGGGACAGCTTGATCACCTTGCGCAGGTCCTCGATCACGTGCAGCAGCCAGCGGTTGTCCGCGATCTCCTGCAAGGCGAGGTGAAAGGCCTGGTTGGCCTCGAAGAAGCGGTCGATGTTGCCCTTTTCGGCAGCCTTCTCCAGATCCGCATGGATACCGCGCAGACGGACGAAATCCCCCTCGGTCGCCTTCGTCGCCGAGAGACGTGCGCATTCGCCTTCCAGCATCGACATGACGCTGAACACTTCGTCCAGATCGCGCTCGGAGATTTCGGTGACGTAGCAGCCGCGGCGCGGCTTCAGCGTCACCAGGCCTTCCGAGGCGAGGACCTTGAGCGCCTCGCGCAACGGGGTGCGCGAGATGCCATACTGCTCGGCCAGCGCCTGTTCGTCGACCCAGGTGCCGGGAGGCAGTTCGTGCGAGAAGATGCGCTGCCGGAGGCGTTCTGCGACTTCCTGATAGAGGGCGATCGGCGCGATGCGTGACGCGTTCATGTGCGGTGTTCGGGCGTGTGCGGTGGAGGCGGGCGCAATGGCTGTCGTTCTTCGACAACTCCCCATTGCGTCCATAATTATGGATAAAGTATTATTTTATAGCTGAGCAAGTCAAGTTCCAGTGCACCGCGCGTCTTGGGAGGCGTCGGCCCCGGTCGATGAAAGGAGAGGGGGCGCGGCGGATGCCGGAACGTCGACGGCCGCTCGCGGCAGGTGCCGCGGGCGGCCCCGTCGTCGAAGAGAGGGAGTATGCGTCCTTCTGCGACGGTGCACCCATCCATGTCCTACGCAGGCAGCGACCGCTGCCGAATCGAAGAGGTTTTCATGTCGAACGCCAACGAGCCCGTCTATCCCCAGCCCGATCTCGAGGCCTGGAAAAAAGCCGCCGCCAAGCAGGCCCCTGGCGGTGACATCGAAAAGCTCAACTGGATCACGCCCGAGGGGCTGACCGTCAAGCCGCTGTACACCCGGGCCGACACCGAAGACCTGCAGCATGCCGACACGCTGCCCGGTTTCGAGCCCTTCCTGCGCGGCCCGCAGCCCACCATGTACGCCGTCAAGCCGTGGACCATACGCCAGTACGCCGGCTTCTCCACCGCGGAGGCGTCCAACGCCTTCTACCGCAAGGCGCTCGCCGCCGGCGGCCAGGGCGTGTCGGTGGCCTTCGACCTGGCCACCCACCGCGGCTACGACTCCGACCACCCGCGCGTGACCGGCGACGTCGGCAAGGCCGGCGTGGCGATCGATTCGGTCGAGGACATGAAGATCCTGTTCGACCAGATCCCGCTCGACAAGGTGTCGGTGTCGATGACCATGAACGGCGCCGTGCTGCCCATCCTCGCCGGCTACATCGTCGCAGCCGAGGAGCAGGGCGTCAGTCAGGACAAGCTCTCGGGAACGATCCAGAACGACATTCTGAAAGAATTCATGGTGCGGAACACCTACATCTATCCGCCCACCCCGTCGATGAAGATCATCGCCGACATCTTCGGCTACACCGCGCAACACATGCCGAAGTTCAACAGCATCTCGATCTCCGGCTACCACATCCAGGAGGCGGGCGCGAACCAGGCCATCGAGTTGGCCTTCACGCTCGCTGACGGTCTGGAATACGTGCGCACCGGCATCGCCAGCGGCATGGACGTCGACACCTTCGCTGGCCGCCTGTCCTTCTTCTGGGCGGTAGGCATGAACTTCTACCTCGAGATCGCCAAGATGCGCGCAGCGCGGCTGCTGTGGTGGCGCATCATGAAGCAGTTCAATCCGAAGAGCCCCAAGTCGATGATGCTGCGCACACACTCGCAGACCTCGGGCTGGTCGCTCACCGAGCAGGACCCGTACAACAACGTCGTGCGCACCACCATCGAGGCCATGGCCGCGGTGTTCGGCGGCACGCAGTCGCTGCACACCAACGCGCTCGACGAAGCCATCGCGCTGCCGACCGAGTTCTCCGCCCGCATCGCGCGCAACACCCAGATCATCATCCAGGAAGAGACCCATATCTGTAACGTCGTCGACCCCTGGGCGGGCTCCTACATGATGGAGACGCTCACCCAGGACATGGCCGACAAGGCCTGGGCGTTGATCGAGGAGATCGAGTCCATGGGCGGCATGACCAAGGCGGTCGAATCCGGCTGGGCCAAGATGAAGGTCGAGGAGTGCGCCGCCGACAAGCAGGCACGTATCGATTCGGGCAAGGACGTCATCGTCGGGGTGAACAAGTACAAGCTCGCCAAGGAAGACCCGATCGACATCCTCGACATCGACAACCACGCGGTGCGTGAGGCCCAGATCGCCCGCCTGAACAAGATCCGCTCGACACGCGACGCGGCTGCGGTACAGACCGCGCTCGACGCGCTGACCCGGTGCGCCGAGACGAGCGAAGGCAACCTGCTCGACCTCGCGGTCAAGGCCATCCGTCTGCGCGCCACCGTGGGCGAGATCTCCGATGCGCTGGAGAAGGTCTTCGGCCGCTATCGTGCCAACCCGCAAGCCGTGTCCGGCGTCTATGGAGCCGTCGTGGAAGAACAGGAAGACTGGAAGGCCCTCAAGGCCGACATCGAGGCCTTCATCGCCGAGGAAGGCCGCCGCCCGCGCGTGATGATCGCCAAGCTCGGCCAGGACGGCCACGACCGCGGCGCCAAGGTGGTGGCCTCGGCCTTCGCCGACCTCGGCTTCGACATCGACATCGGCCCGCTCTTCCAGACCCCGGAAGAAGCCGCCCGCCACGCGGTCGAGAACGACGTGCATGCGGTCGGCTGCTCCAGCCTCGCCGCTGGCCACAAGACCCTGGTGCCGGCCGTCATCAACGAGCTCAAGCGCCTCGGCGCGGACGACATCATCACGTTCGTTGGCGGCGTGATTCCGGCGCAGGACTACGACACGCTGTATGCTGCCGGCGCGAAGGGCATCTTCGGCCCGGGCACGCCGATTCCGGCCGCTGCCCGCGAGGTGCTCAAGCAGATCCGCGCCGCTCGCGGCAAGGCCTGAGTTTGCGCAACCCAGGCCCCGGTCGGCGCGTGCCGCCGACCGGGGCCGCGCGATATCCGTTACCGATGCCGATGAACAAGCCCGAACTGCGGCCCTCCGCCATGTCCGCCGCCACCGCCGAGCCGCTCGATGCCGTCGATCAGGTACTGGTCGATGGCGTGCTGGCGCGCCAGCTGCGACCGCTTGCCAAGACCATCACGCTGATCGAATCGCAGCGCGAGGACCACAAGGCGCGCGCACGGCAGGTGCTCGAAAGCCTGCTGCCGCATACTGGCGGGGCGATGCGGGTGGGTATTTCCGGCGTCCCCGGGGTGGGCAAGTCCACCTTCATCGAGGCGCTGGGCCTGTATCTGATCGAGCAGGGCTTGCGCGTGGCGGTGCTTGCGGTGGACCCATCGTCGTCGGTGACCGGGGGCTCGATCCTCGGCGACAAGACGCGTATGGAGTTGCTGTCGCAGAATCCTGCCGCCTTCATTCGCCCCAGCCCCTCGGCCTGCAGCCTGGGCGGCGTGGCGGAGAAGACGCGCGAGACCCTTCTGGTGTGCGAAGCGGCCGGCTTCGATGTGATCATCGTCGAGACGGTGGGCGTGGGCCAGAGCGAGACGGCGGTGGCGGGCATGACCGATATCTTCTGCCTGCTGCAACTGCCCAACGCGGGAGATGATCTGCAGGCGATCAAGAAGGGAATCATGGAGATTGCCGACCTGATCGTCATCAACAAGGCCGACATCGACCCCTCCGCGGCGATGCGCGCGAAGTCACAGATCAAGACCGCGCTGCACATGCTGCGTCCGGCCAGCCCCAACTGGACGGTGCCGGTGCTGACGCTCTCCGCGCTGAAGAAGGAAGGCATCGCCGAGTTCTGGAACACGGTGTCGGCGTACCGCAAGGCGCTGACCGCCTCCGGCGAGTTCGATGCCAAGCGCCGCCACCAGGCCCTGGCCTGGATGTGGGAAATGATCGATTCCGGGCTGCGCAGCCGTTTCCGCAGCCATCCACGCGTGCGCGAGGAGCTTCCCGTCCTCGCGCGCGCAGTCGAGGAGGGGGGAAGTACGCCCGCGGCCGCAGCCCTGCGCCTGCTCGGCCACCTCCAGACCCGCGAACAGGGCTGACGGCGCAGCCGGTCGGCCAAACTCAAGATCTGACAGGAGATCACACTCATGCAAAACATCATTCGCCAGCTCGAGGAGAAGCGCGAACTGGCCCGCCTCGGTGGCGGCCAGAAGCGCATCGACGCGCAGCACCGCAAGGGAAAGCTCACCGCGCGCGAGCGCATCGAGCTGCTGCTCGACGACGACAGCTTCGAAGAGTGGGACA
This sequence comes from Thauera sp. ZXT1-4, assembly GCF_052598215.2. NCBI lineage: Bacteria > Pseudomonadati > Pseudomonadota > Betaproteobacteria > Rhodocyclales > Zoogloeaceae > Thauera > Thauera sp. ZXT1-4. The sequence goes on from NZ_JBQWSN020000005.1 coordinate 53,419, forward strand.
TGTACAAGGAGCACCGCTGCACCGAGTTCGGCATGGACGCCGACCACATCCCCGGTGACGGCGTGGTGACCGGGTACGGCACGGTCAACGGTCGGCTGGTGTTCGTGTTTTCGCAGGACTTCACCGTGTTCGGCGGCTCGCTGTCGGAGACCCACGCAGAGAAGATCTGCAAGGTCATGGACCACGCGATGAAGGTCGGTGCGCCCGTGATCGGGCTCAACGACTCGGGCGGCGCCCGCATCCAGGAGGGGGTCGACTCGCTCGGCGGCTATGCCGACGTGTTCCAGCGCAACGTGCTGGCCTCGGGCGTGATCCCTCAGATCTCCCTGATCATGGGGCCCTGCGCCGGCGGTGCGGTGTATAGCCCGGCGATGACCGACTTCATCTTCATGGTCAAGGACTCGTCCTACATGTTCGTGACCGGCCCCGAGGTCGTGAAGACCGTGACCCACGAGGAGGTCACGGCCGAGGAGCTGGGCGGCGCGATCACCCACAACACCAAGTCGGGTGTGGCCGACCTCGCGTTCGAGAACGACGTCGAGGCCTTGATGATGACCCGCCGTCTGGTCGGCTTCTTGCCCGCGAGCAACCGCGAGAAGCCGCCGGTCATCCCGTGCGCCGACCCGGCCGATCGCATCGAGATGTCGCTCGACACCCTGGTCCCGGAGAATCCCAACCAGCCGTACGACATGAAGGAGCTGATCGTCAAGATGGTCGATGACGGCGATTTCTTCGAGCTGCAGCCCGATTACGCCAAGAACATCATCATCGGCCTGGCACGCATGGAAGGCCAGCCGGTGGGTATCGTCGCCAACCAGCCGCTGGTGCTGGCCGGTTGCCTCGACATCAAGAGCTCGATCAAGGCTGCCCGCTTCGTGCGCTTCTGCGACGCCTTCAACATCCCGGTGGTCACGCTGGTGGACGTTCCGGGCTTCATGCCCGGCACCTCGCAGGAGTACGGCGGCATCATCAAGCACGGCGCCAAGCTGCTCTATGCCTACGCCGAGTGCACCGTGCCCAAGGTCACCATCATCACCCGCAAGGCCTACGGCGGTGCCTACGACGTGATGTCGTCCAAGCATCTGCGCGGTGACGTCAACCTCGCCTGGCCGAGCGCCGAGATCGCGGTGATGGGCGCCAAGGGCGCGGTCGAGATCATCTTCCGCGAAGAAAAGAACGACGCCGAGAAGCTCGCCCAGCGCGAGGCCGAATACAAGGCGCGTTTCGCCAACCCCTTCGTCGCGGCGCACCGCGGCTTCATCGACGACGTGATCATGCCGCACAACACCCGCAAGCGCGTGTGCCGTTCGCTGGCCATGCTGCGCGACAAGCAGCTGGACAACCCGTGGCGCAAGCACGGCAACATCCCGCTCTGATCCGCGTACGAGGAATAGTCACATGTTCAAGAAGATCCTGATTGCAAACCGTGGCGAGATTGCCTGCCGCGTCATCAAGACCGCCCGCAAGATGGGCATCGCCACCGTCGCGGTGCACTCCGAGGCGGACAAGGCCGCGCTATTCGTGGAGATGGCTGATGAGGCCGTCTGCATCGGCCCGGCGCCGTCCAAAGAGTCTTATCTGGTGATCGACAAGATCATCGCCGCGTGCAAGCAGACTGGTGCCGAAGCGGTGCATCCGGGCTACGGCTTCCTGTCGGAGAACGCCGAGTTCTCGCGCCGGCTGGAAGAGGAGGGCATCAAGTTCATCGGCCCGAAGCATTACTCGGTTGCCAAGATGGGCGACAAGATCGAGTCGAAGAAGCTCGCGATCGCAGCCGGCGTGAACACCATCCCCGGTTACAACGACGCGATCTCGGGTCCGGACGAGGCGGTCGAAATCGCCAGGAACATCGGCTACCCGGTCATGATCAAGGCCTCGGCTGGTGGTGGCGGCAAGGGGTTGCGCGTGGCCTTCAACGACAAGGAAGCGCATGAAGGCTTTGCCTCCTGCGTCAACGAAGCCCGCAACGCCTTCGGTGACGACCGGGTCTTCATCGAGAAGTACGTGCTCGAGCCGCGCCACATCGAGATCCAGGTGCTGGGCGATTCGCACGGCAACTACGTCTATCTGAACGAGCGCGACTGCTCGATCCAGCGTCGTCACCAGAAGGTCATCGAGGAGGCGCCGAGCCCATTCGTCGACCCCGAGATGCGCAAGGCGATGGGCGAGCAGGCCGTGGCGCTGGCGCGTGCGGTGAACTACGAATCGGCTGGCACGGTCGAGTTCGTCGTCTCCGGCGCCACCAAGGAGTTCTACTTCCTGGAGATGAACACCCGCCTGCAGGTCGAGCACCCGGTCACCGAGCTGATCACCGGCCTCGACCTCGTCGAGCAGATGATCCGCGTGGCGTATGGCGAGAAGCTGCCCCTCAGCCAGGCTGACGTGAAGATCAATGGCTGGTCGATGGAATGCCGCATCAACGCCGAAGACCCGTTCCGCGGCTTCCTGCCGTCCACTGGTCGCCTGGTGAAGTTCCAGGCACCGGCCGAAGGCAATGGCGTGCGTGTCGACACCGGCGTGTATGAGGGCGGTGAGATCTCGATGTTCTACGACTCGATGATCGCCAAGCTCATCGTGCACGGCAAGGACCGCCAGGAAGCCATCGAGCGCATGCGGGACGCGCTCAATGCCTTCGTGATCCGCGGCATCAGTTCGAACATCCCCTTCCAGGCCGCGCTGCTGCAGCACCCGCGGTTCTGCTCGGGCAACTTCAACACCGGCTTCATCGCCGAGGAGTACCCGCAGGGCTTCGACGCCTCGATGGTGCCGCACGACGATCCGGCGCTGCTTGCCGCAGTCGCCACCTTTGCCCGCATGCGCTACATCGAGCGCGCGGTGCAGATCGAGGGGCAACTCGCCGGCCATGGCCGCAAGGTGGCCACGGATTGGGTGGTGGTCATGGGCGGCACGCAGTATCCGATGCACGTTGCCGCGATCGAAGGTGGGCTCGCCGTCACCCACATGGGCAAGACGTACAACATCGTGTCCGGCTGGACCTTCGGCGACCTGCTGTTCTCCGGCACCGTCAATGGTGCACCGGTCGGCCTGCAGATCGAGCGCCGAGGACTGCGTTACCGCATCTCGCACTTCGGGCTGCAGGTGGAGCCCATAGTCATGACGGTGCGCGCCGCACACCTGCTGTCGCTGATGCCGGAGAAGCTTCCGCCCGACCTGTCGAAGTTCCTGCTGTCGCCGATGCCGGGCCTGCTGCGCGAGGTTTCGGTGAGCGAGGGGCAGGAAGTGAAGGCCGGCGAGAAGCTCGCCATCATCGAAGCGATGAAGATGGAGAACGTGCTCAAGGCCGAGCAGGACGGCAAGGTGAAGAAGATCGTCGCGAAGCCGGGTGCCAGCCTGTCCGTGGATGAAGTGATCATCGAGTTCGAATAATCGGACTCACTTCTTTCGATCGATGGGGAGGGAGACCCGGGCAACGCCCGGGTGCCTGTCGGCACGGGGCCTGCGCAAGCAGGCCTTTTTTTTGGTTCTTCGCGCATTTACTGCCCTGTGCGGTCGGGCAGTGTGGCCTTAGGGAACGTCCATCGGAGGCGCTGGCGCGCGCGCGCAGTGAACTTTCGGATGCGTGCCCGGTCACATCCACGCATCTGTAAATTTGTGCAAAACAAATTTGTGACCTATCATCCAGGTCGCTCATCCGCCCCCTCTCCCAGGGGGTGTGCAATCCAGGCCCCGGGCTGCCCAGCAGCCTGATTCCGCAGGGCCCTTCCACATCATCCATGCAAGCCACGCGCCGATGTTTCGACATGCGGTGCGGTGCCGTGGGCGGCGCGAGACCGTTCCGCGAGACAAGAACAGACCAGGAGGACCTTTCATGAGCGCTCAAGTGCATGCACTCAAGGCCGTATCCAGCCGCGCCGCGGCTCCCAAGGCTGCTGCCGGATTCTTCGAGCCGGTGCCATTCAAGGTGTATACCCAGCGTGATCTGGACCGGATCGAACAGCTTTCGCAGCTGTCTCCGGAGCAACGCTTCGAGATGAAGGTGGTTTCGTCGGTGTTGCCTTTCCGTGTGAACCAGTACGTGATCGACGAATTGATCGACTGGAGCAATGTCCCTGCCGACCCGATCTTCCAACTCACCTTTCCGCAGCGCGGCATGCTCGCCCCGCAGCACTATGCGCGTATCGCCGAGCTGGTGCGCAGCGAGGCGCCGAAGGATGTGCTCGAGGGTGCGATCGCCGAAGTGCGCCACGCGCTCAATCCGCATCCGGCCGACCAGATGCAGATGAACATGCCGCTCGACGAACACGGCAAGCCGCTCGATGGCATGCAGCACAAGTACCGCGAAACGGTGTTGTTCTTCCCCAGCCAGGGACAGACTTGCCACAGCTACTGCACCTTCTGCTTCCGCTGGGCACAGTTCGTTGGCGACAAGGAGTTGCGCATCGCCTCGTCCGAGGCGAACGCGCTGCACGACTATCTGCGCAAGCATACCGAGCTCACCGACCTGCTTGTCACCGGCGGCGATCCGATGGTGATGAAGACGCGGCATCTGCGCGACTACCTCGAGCCGCTGCTGCGGCCCGAGTTCGATCACATCCAGACCATCCGGATCGGTACCAAGGCGCTGACTTTCTGGCCGCACCGCTTCCTGGGGGCCGAAGATGCCGATGACCTGATGCGCCTGCTCACGCAGCTGGTCGAGGCCGGCAAGCACGTCGCCATCATGGCGCACTACAACCATTGGAAAGAACTCGACACCGAGGTTGCGCAGGCCGCGGTCCGCCGCGTGCGCGCGACGGGTGCGGTGATCCGCGCGCAGGGGCCGCTGATCGCGCATATCAACGACGACCCGGCGGTGTGGGCCAAGCTGTGGAAGATGGAGGTCAAGCTCGGACTGGTGCCGTACTACATGTTCGTCGAACGCGACACCGGCGCGCGAAACTACTTCGAGGTGCCGCTCGCGCGCGCCTGGGAGATCTACCAGCAGGCGATCCAGCAGGTGTCGGGCCTCGCCCGTACCGCGCGCGGCCCGAGCATGAGCGCAAGCCCGGGCAAGGTGGAGATTCAGGGGGTGACCGAGATCGCGGGAGAGAAGGTGTTCGTGCTGCGCTTCATCCAGGGGCGCAATCCCGACTGGGTGCAGCGCCCCTTCTTCGCGAAGTACGACGAAGAGGCGACCTGGCTGGATCAGCTCGTGCCCGCGTTCGGCGAGACCAAGTGGTTCTGGCAGGACGAGTACGACGCGATCCGGGAAGACCGCCTGGCGGCTGCCTGATCCGGGTATCCCCTGCACCGGGAAGGGCTCGCCTGCGCGGGCCCTTCTTCCGTTCGGGCTGCTATGATCGAATCATCGATCGGCGCGGGGAGCAGGGGCATGGATTTCCGTAATGGCAGGGAAAGCCGCAACGTCGAGGACCGGCGAGGGCAAGGCGGTCGAAGGCTCGGCGGCGGCGGAAAGATCGGGATCGGCACCCTTATTCTGGCGCTGGTCGCGATGTATTTCGGCATCGATCCGAGCCTAGTGCTCAACACCGCCGACGTGGCGGCGCCCCCTGCCGTCGAATCGCCTCGGACGGCTTCGCCGCGCACGGAGGCGGAAGACGGGATGGCGCGTTTCGTGTCCATGGTGCTGGCGGATACCGAGGACACCTGGGGGCCGATCTTCAAGGCTGGCGGTGCGCAGTATCGTGAGCCGGGGCTGGTGCTCTACACCGGCGCCACGCGCAGCGCCTGCGGTGTCGGCCAGGCAGAGATGGGGCCGTTCTACTGTCCGGCGGACGGCAAGGTCTATCTCGATCTCTCCTTCTTCGATGAGCTGCATCGGCGCTTCGGCGCGCCAGGGGACTTCGCCCAAGCCTATGTGATCGCGCACGAGGTCGGCCATCATGTGCAGCACCTGCTCGGCATTCTGGACAAGGTGCAACAGACCCGTCAGCAGGTTTCGGAGCGTGAGGCGAACCAGCTTTCGGTGCGGCTCGAGCTCCAGGCCGACTGCTTCGCGGGTGTCTGGGCACACCACGCACAGCGCGCGCGGCAGGTGCTGGAGGCGGGCGATATCGAGGAGGGGCTGGCGGCTGCGAGCGCGGTCGGTGACGACCGCATGCAGAAGCGTGCGCAGGGATATGCGGTGCCGGACAGCTTCACGCACGGCAGCGCGGCCCAACGCGCACGCTGGTTCGGCAATGGACTGCAGAGCGGGGCGCTGCGCAGTTGCGACACCTTCTCCGCGTCATCGCTCTGAGAGGGCTCGTACGCGGGCGCATTTTGCGGACGAAGCGCCTGAACCCGGCGGCTTCAGCGCCGGGAAGCCCGAAGGCGGGCCGGCCTTGGCAGGCCCTTGTGCCTTCGGGTGCAGTGGATCAGTTGCCGGCGAGCCGGGCGAAGGCCTCGATGACCTCCTGTGGGGCCTGAACCAGCTCGACCAGCACGCCCTCGCCACCGATCGGGAACGCCTCGTTGCCCTTCGGGTGCAGGAAGGTGATGTCGTAGCCGGCCGCGCCGCGCCGGATTCCGCCCGGTGCGAAGCGCACGCCGCTGGCGCTCAGCCACTCCACCGCCTTGGGGAGGTCGTCCACCCACAGGCCGACATGGTTCAGGGGCGTAGCGTGCACCGCGGGCTTCTTCTCCGGGTCCAGCGGCTGCATCAGGTCCACCTCGACCTTGAACGGGCCGCTGCCCATGGCGCAGATGTCCTCGTCCACGTTCTCGCGTTCGGAGACGAAGTTCCCGGTGACTTCCAGCCCAAGCATGTCGACCCACAGGGTCTTGAGCTTTTCCTTGCTCGGACCACCGATGGCGATCTGCTGAATGCCGAGGATCTTGAACGGGCGCTGGGACATGGCGGGTACCTGTGATCTGAAGTTAAGAATTCATAATTATAGCCAGCAAGGCCGACGCTGCGGATGCCCGTACGCGGGTCTCGTCTGCGCCATTCGTTGGCCGATCGTTTCCGGCCCGCTCGCCCTTCGGCTCGCCATTTCTCCCTCAGCACCACTCGACCTGCGCCGAAAAGAGGTAGCCGGCACCGTAGACGGTCTTGATCAGGCGTGGGTTCTGCGGGTCGTCGTCGAGCTTGCGCCGCAGACGCGAGATTCGCACGTCGATGCTGCGGTCGAAGGGGTCGAGGTCGCGGTCGCCGAGCAACTGCTCGCGAGAAAGGATCTTGTTCGGCCTGCGCAACAGCGTCAGCAACAGGCCCGCCTCGGCTGCCGAGAGTGAGAGCGTGCGCCCGTCTGGAGCGGTGAGCGCGTGCTGGGCGGCGTCGAATTCCCAGCCGGCGAAGCGTGCGCTGTTGGGGGCGTCCGCCTGGGATGGGCTTACGCTGCGCTGATAGCGACGCAGGATGGAGCGCACGCGTGCGACAAGCTCGCGTGGCTCGAAAGGCTTGACGATGTAATCGTCCGCACCAAGCTCGAGCCCGAGCACACGGTCGGTAACGTCGTTGCGGCCGGTGAGGATGAGCACGGCGCAGGGGCTGCCCTCCTGGAGCTCGCGTACGACCTGCATGCCGTCCATGTCCGGCAGGCCGAGGTCGATGATGCACAGCTCGGGGGCTGTCTGCCGCGAACGCATGAGCAACTGGCGGCCGGTGCTCATGTGTTCGCAGCGAAAACCGTACTCGCCCAGGCTCATGCAGGTCAGGCGCGCGACATCGGGATCGTCCTCGAGCACAAAGATGGTCGGCTGCGCGGTGTCGGTCGGGCTCATGGGCATTGCGGGGCAGTCTCCGTCGGGGCATTCGAGGTCAGAACCGAGGCGAGCACGCTGGCGAGTGCGGCCTGGTCGAAGGGTTTGCGCAGGGTCGGAACGCCTGCGGGCAGATCGTCTGCGTGTGCGGTTTCGCTTGCGTACCCGGTGACGAGCAGGATCGGCAGATCCGCGCGAAGGGCGCGCGCACGACGCGCTAGTTCGCGTCCTCCGATGCCGCCGGGCATGACCGTGTCGCTGACCAGCAGCGCGATGTCGTCCACATTCTGCAGCAGGCCGAGCGCCTCCACGCCGTCTGCAGCCTCGATCACGGTGTACCCGAGCGTGGTGAGCTGCAGGCGGATGACCTTGCGCACCTCGGGCTCGTCCTCCACCAGCAGCACCGGTCCGGACAGGGCGGTGAGGTTGGCGGCGGGGCGCGGTGCGGCGCTCTCGGCAATCGCTGTTTCGCTTGTTGTCGGCAGCACGAAGCGCACATGCGTGCCACGTCCGGGCGTGCTGCGGATGCGGATGTTGCCTCCCGACTGGCGTACGAAGCCGTACACCATCGACAGCCCGAGGCCGCTGCCGCCGCCGAAGGGTTTTGTGGTGAAGAAGGGTTCGAACACGCGCTGCAGCACTGCGGGCTCGATGCCCTTTCCGCTGTCGCCCACGTCGATCTGTACGTAGTCGCCCGGTGGTACCTCGACCACGGTCGAGAGTGCCTTGTCGAGCTTGCGCGGCGCCACCGCGATGGTGAGTTCGCCACCCTCCGGCATGGCGTCGCGTGCGTTGATTGCGAGGTTCAGGATCGCGTTCTCGAGTTGGTGTGGGTCCACGAGCGCATGCAGCGGCGCCTGGGGCATGCGCAGGTGGATGCGGATGGTTTCGCCCAGTGTGCGCGCGAGCAGGTGGGTCATGTTGTGCACCAGCGCGCCGACCTCGACTGCGCGCGGCTCCAGCGTCTGCCGACGCGAGAAGGTGAGCAGGCGGCGGATCAGCTCCGCACCGCGGCGCGCTGCCTGAAGGGATGGGTCGACGAACTCGGCGCCCGCACCGCCACCGATGCGCTGCTGCAGCGCGGACAGGTTGCCGATGATGATGGTGAGCAGGTTGTTGAAGTCGTGCGCAAGGCCGCCGGTCAGTTGTCCGACAGCCTCCATCTTCTGCGCCTGCACCAGGGCGGCCTGACTGGCCTTCTGCTCGGTGATGTCGGTCGACATCACGAAGAAGCCCACGGTGGTGCCGTCGGAGGCGAACTCGGGCACGATCACGCTGCGTGCATGCACGGTGCGCCCGTCGCCGAGCTGGCGGGCGTACTCGTAGCTGACCTGCTCGCCATCCCGCGCACGCTCGAGGTAAGGCAGGATCTGCGTGAAGATCTCCTGCCCGAACACCTGCTCGATGCTGCGACCGGTAATCGACTCCTTGGTCAGCCCGAACCAATCCGCGTAGCCCTTGTTCGCGAAGCGATAGATGTTGTCGCGGTCCACGTAGGCGATCAGGGCCGGGATCGAGTCGATGATCAGTTGCAGCCGGTTCTCGCTGCGACGTAGTGCGCCGGCGATGTCGTCGATCTCGATGTTCGCCTGCGCGAGACGTGCGTTGGCCGCCTGCAACTCGGAGGTGCGTTCGCGCACACGCGCCTCGAGCTGGGTGTTCTGCTCCTCGATCACCGCCGCGTAGCGACGCTGTTCGGTGATGTCGGTCCAGAGCGAGACGAAGCCGAGGTTGGGGATCGGCACGCCCCGGACAGCGAGGATGCGTCCATTCGGGCGCGCGCGCTCGACGTAGTGCGGCTCGAAGCTGCGCGCGGCGGCCATGCGCTCCCGGATCAGGGGTTCGATGTCTCCCGGGCCGTACTCGCCGCGCTCGGCGTTGAAGCGGACGAAAGCCTCGAAGGGCGTGCCCACGCGCACCATCGACTCGGGAAAGTCGAGCAGGCGCAGCAGCGCCTTGTTCCAGGTGACGAGTTTCGGCGTGGCGTCGAATACGGCAATGGCCTGGTCGAGCAGATCCAACCCTGCCAGCAGCAGGTCGTAGCGCCTGCGCTGCTCGGGTGACAATGCCGCCGCGGGGGTGCCGTTGTCTTCAGCGGGGGACGTGCTGCCCAAGGCTGTCTCCGTGTGTCCTTGACGTGGCCGGGATCCTGTGCCCGGAATCTTTGCACGATTCGGCCGTTCCCGTAATGGGCGGGATCCCGCATGTGGGCGGCGCGTCGCCGGACTATGTTGGCGAAAGATTGACGTTAACGTCAACCTCGCAACGCACCATGCGCCGCTCAGCGTGCGCGCGGGCGCGCCTGGTTCCGAAAGCGCTCCGGAGACATCCCCGACCAGGCGACAAAGGCGCGGTAGAAGGTGGACGGATCAGCGTAACCCAGTTCGGCCGCGATGTTTGCGACGGGGTGCTGTGTCTTGGCCAGGCGCGCATAGGCGATGTCGCGTCGCGTGGCCTCCTTGATGGTGCGAAAGCCCGAGCCTTCCTCCTCGAGCCGCCGGTGCAGGGTGCGGGGGGACAGGTGCAGACGGTCGGCAACGTCCTCGAGCGATAGGTTCAGTGGCAGGGCGTCGCGCAGGATGTCGCGCACGCGGAACACCATTTCGCGGTCGCGGCGGTAGAGCATGGTGATCTTGCCCGGTGCGCCGTGGAGAAAACCAGCGAGCGCTGCCTCGTCGCGGCGCAGCGGCAGATCGAGCAGGTTTGCCTGCAGCCGGGCCACCAGCTGTGCGGCGTCGAAGTGCGAGTGCTCGGTGTAGACCAGGGCGTAGTCCTCCGCATGCTGCGGGCGGGAGTAGGGGAACTCCACCGCGTCGAGTGCCAGGCCTCGGCCTACGAACCAGCTTGCCACGCCGTGCAGCAGACGCAGCAACCATTCGTAGGCGAACACGCGAGCGGGTGAATCCCGCGCGTCGCCGAGGCTGCCGCCGTCGTCCAGCACGAGCTCGGCGCGTGCACCATCACGCTGTATACGGACCTGAAAGGCCGGAAGCACGATGCGCAGGAAACGGATGGCGCGATTGAGCGCCTCTTCCAGCGTGGGGGCGCCCAGCATGGCGCGGCACAGGAACTCGAAGCTGCCCACCGGCATGGGTTGTGGCAGCAGCCCGAACGCTTCGTCCTGCAGGGCTTCGATGCACAGGTTGTACAGCACCGCGTAGCGTTCGACTGGCACGCGGCTGGCGGTATCTGCAAGGGCGATGCCGGCGCGCGCGAGCAGGGGCGCGGTGTCCACGCCGCGCCCCTGAAGGCCCGAAAGCATGCCGGTGACGAAGCCCGTGGCAACCGTTGCCCTGCGCCGTCGGCTGCGCGCCGACGGCGCAGGAGGCGCGATGTGCGCTTGCTTGGAAGCCGGGAACTGGGCAGGCATGACGCTTCGGATCGGCATGGAATCGATATAGATTGGCAGATTTTGCACGATCGGCGTCCGCAAGCGCAATGGCGAACCGCTCGCGGGCCTTCTAAGATTGCAGGGTTAGCCCATTCCATGGAGAGGTTCGACATGACCGACCTGAGCGTTGCGCACAAGCTCTCGCCCTACAAGCCCAAGAACAAGGTGCGCTTCGTCACCGCCGCGGCACTGTTCGACGGCCACGATGCCTCGATCAACATCATGCGCCGCATCCTGCAGTCGACCGGCTCCGAGGTGATCCACCTCGGTCACAACCGTTCGGTGGGCGAGATCGTCAACGCCGCGCTGCAGGAAGATGTGCAGGGCATCGCGATCACCAGCTACCAGGGTGGTCACGTCGAGTTCTTCAAGTACATGATCGACCTGCTCAAGGCCAACGGCGGCGAGAACATCAAGGTCTTCGGCGGCGGCGGAGGCGTGATCGTGCCAGCCGAGATCAAGGAATTGCACGAATACGGCGTCACCCACATCTTCTCGCCCGAGGACGGCGCCAAGATGGGCCTGCAGGGCATGATCAACAGCGTCGTCGAGCGCTGTGATCTCGACGTCACCAAGGCTGCGCCACAAAAGGCCGATGCGGTGCTGAAGGCGCTCGCCGCCGGCGACCGTCGTGCGCTGGCACAGATCATCACCGCGCTCGAGAATGGTGGCTATGGCGACGACGTCAAGAAAGCGCTGATCGACGCCGCGGCCAAGACCAAGGTGCCGACGCTGGGCATCACCGGCACCGGCGGTGCGGGCAAGTCCTCGCTCACCGACGAGCTCGTGCGCCGCTTCCGTCTCGACCAGGACGACAAGCTCAAGCTCGCAATCGTGTCGATCGACCCCTCGCGCAAGCGTACCGGCGGCGCGCTGCTGGGCGACCGCATCCGCATGAACGCGATCGAGCACGACAACATCTACATGCGCTCGCTCGCCACCCGCGACACCGGTTCGGAAGTCTCGGCCGCGCTGCCCGAAGTCATCGCTGCGTGCAAGCTGGCGGGCTTCGACCTGGTGGTGGTCGAGACCTCCGGCATCGGCCAGGGCAACGCCGCGATCGTGCCCTTCGTCGATCTGTCGCTGTACGTGATGACCCCCGAGTTCGGCGCCGCCAGCCAACTCGAGAAGATCGACATGCTCGACTTCGCCGACTTCGTCGCCATCAACAAGTTCGACCGCAAGGGCGCGCAGGATGCGCTGCGCGACGTCGCCAAGCAGTACCAGCGCAACCGCGAGCTGTTCAGCCAGCGTCCGGAAGAGATGCCCGTGTTCGGCACCATGGCCGCGCGCTTCAACGACGACGGCGTCACCGCGCTGTACCAGGCCATGCTGCCGGCGCTGGTGGGCAAGGGCCTGAAGGTCGCCAAGAGCAAGCTGCCGGTGGTGAAGGTCCGCGCCTCGTCCGAAGGGCGCGCCATCGTCCCGGCTGACCGTACCCGCTACCTGGCCGAGATCGCCGACACCGTCCGCGGCTATCACAAGCAGGTCGAGCAGCAGGCGCGCGTCGCACGCGAGCGCCAGTCGCTGAAGATCGCGAAGGGCCTGTTCGAGCAGTGCGGCAAGGATGCCGGCTCGTTCGACGAGCTGATCAACTGGAAGGACGGCGAACTCACCCCGCAGGCCAAGAAGCTGCTCGAGCAGTGGCCGACCGAGAAGGCGCTGTACGCAGCGGACGAGTACGTGGTGAAGATCCGCGACAAGGAGATCCGTACCCAGCTCACCCACACCTCGCTGTCGGGCAGCAAGATCCGCAAGGTGGCGTTGCCCAACTTCGAGGACGAGGGCGAGACGCTCAAGTTCCTGATGAAGGAGAACGTTCCCGGCTCCTTCCCCTACACCGCCGGTGTGTTCGCGTTCAAGCGCGAAGGCGAGGACCCGACCCGCATGTTCGCGGGCGAGGGCGACGCCTTCCGCACCAACCGCCGCTTCAAGAAGGTGTCCGAGGGCATGCCGGCGCACCGCCTGTCGACCGCCTTCGACTCGGTCACCCTGTACGGCTGCGACCCCGACCTGCGTCCGGACATCTACGGCAAGATCGGCAACTCCGGCGTGTCCATCGCCACGCTCGACGACATGAAGGTGCTGTACGACGGCTTCGACCTGTGCGCGCCGACCACCTCGGTGTCGATGACGATCAACGGCCCGGCGCCGATCATCCTGGCCTTCTTCTTCAACACCGCGCTCGACCAGCAGATCGCCAAGTTCAAGGCCGACAACGGTCGCGACCCGACCGAGGACGAGTACGCCAAGATCAAGGCCTGGACGCTGTCGACCGTGCGCGGCACGGTGCAGGCCGACATCCTGAAGGAAGATCAGGGCCAGAACACCTGCATCTTCAGCACCGAGTTCGCGCTCAAGATGATGGGCGACATCCAGGAGTACTTCGTCCATAACAAGGTGCAGAACTTCTACTCGGTGTCGATCTCCGGCTACCACATCGCCGAGGCCGGCGCGAACCCGATCAGCCAGCTCGCCTTCACGCTGTCGAACGGCTTCACCTACGTCGAGTCGTACCTGGCGCGCGGCATGCACATCGACGATTTCGCGCCCAACCTGTCCTTCTTCTTCAGCAACGGCATGGACCCCGAGTACTCGGTGATCGGCCGCGTCGCCCGCCGCATCTGGGCGGTGGCGATGAAGAACAAGTACGGCGCCAACGAGCGCAGCCAGAAGCTGAAGTACCACGTGCAGACTTCGGGCCGCTCGCTGCATGCGCAGGAGATGGACTTCAACGACATCCGCACCACGCTGCAGGCGCTGATCGCGATCTACGACAACTGCAACTCGCTGCACACCAACGCCTACGACGAAGCGATCACCACGCCGACCGAAGAGTCCGTGCGTCGTGCGATGGCGATCCAGCTCATCATCAACCGCGAGTGGGGCCTGGCCAAGAACGAGAACCCGAACCAGGGCGCCTTCATCATCGAGGAACTCACCGACCTCGTCGAAGAGGCGGTGCTCAAGGAGTTCGAGGCCATCGCTTCCCGCGGCGGCGTGCTCGGCGCGATGGAGACCGGCTACCAGCGCGGAAAGATCCAGGAGGAGTCGCTCTACTACGAGCACAAGAAGCACGACGGCTCCTACCCGATCATCGGCGTGAACACCTTCCTCAACCCGAAGGGCCAGGCGCAGCAGGAGATCGAGCTGGCGCGTTCGACCGAGGAAGAGAAGCAGGGCCAGTTGAAGCGCCTCGCCGACTTCCACGCCCGCAACAAGGCCGAGGCGCCCAAGTGGCAGGCCAAGCTGCAGCAGGCCGTCATCGACAACAGCAACGTGTTCGAAGTGCTGGTCGATGCGGTGCGCTACTGCTCGCTGGGCCAGATCACCGAGGCGCTGTACAAGGTCGGTGGCCAGTACCGCCGTAGCATGTAAGCCTCAAGGTTTCTCCCCCCTCTCCCAATTGGGACACGGCGCTTCGGCGCCGTTTTTTTTACCACCCCGATTCGGTGCCCCCATGCTGTGCCTCCATTCGCTGGCACCTGGGGCCCTTGAGACCGTCGGGTGCTCTTCTCGTGGGGCGCACTCTGCGCTGGGCGATAGAATGCGGTGTTCCGCAACAGGCCCGGATTCGCGATGAACCTCACCACCCCTGCGCTGCTGTTCCCGGCGATTTCACTGCTCTTGCTCGCATATACGAACCGCTTCCTCACGCTCGCGCAGGTGATCCGGCAACTCAATGCCTCCAGCGATCGCGCGGCGCCGTTGGTGCAGTGCCAACTGCCAGGGTTGAAGCGGCGGATCATGCTGACCCAGTACATGCAGGGCTTCGGGGTGCTCAGCTTCCTGCTCTGTGCGCTGTCGATGTTTGCGCTCTTCGTCGAGGCGCAGACCGCGGGGCAATGGATGTTCGGGATCAGCATCGTGATCCTGGCGATGTCGCTCGTGCTGTCGCTGATCGAGGTGCTGATCTCGACCGAGGCGCTGTCGGTGGTGGTGCAGGATCTCGAGAAGGCCGGAAGCAGGCGGGACCGCGGCGCCTGAAACCGGCTGGACCTGAAGCGCGTACGGTGGGCGGCGCCGCTGTTCGTCGTGGGGCGGGGTTGCCCGCACCCACGACGAACAGCACGGCTGCGGCGCGCTCAGCGGCTGGTCAGCTTGAGCTCGATGCGCCGGTTGCGCGCGTGGGCCGCCTCGGTGCCTGCCGTGTCCAGCGGGTGGAACTCGCCATAGCCGGTGGCGGCGAGGCGCTCGGGCGGAACGCCCTGGCTGCGCAGGAATTTCACGATGGCGAGCGCACGCGCGGTCGAAAGCTCCCAGTTCGATGGGAAGCGCGCGGTGGAGATCGGCCGGCGATCGGTATGGCCATCGACCTGGAGCACCCAGGGCAGATCCTTCGGCATCTCCGCAGAGAGGGTTTTCAGGGTTTCTGCCAGACGGGTGAGCTGAATGAACCCGTCGGGGCTGACCTCGTCCGAGGCCGTGGGGAACAGCACCTCGCTGGAAAAAACGAAGCGGTCGCCGACGATCTGCACGTCCTTGCGGTCGCCGAGTACGGCCTGCAAACGCCCGAAGAACTCGGAGCGGTAACGTGCGAGTTCCTTCACGCGGGCGGCCAGCGCGAGGTTGAGCTCGCGCCCGAGCTCTTCGAGCTTGAGGTCCTTGTCGCGTGCTGCGGCCTCGGCGCTGGCCAGCGCATTGTTGAGCTGTTCGAGCTGTTCGCGCACCGCGGCAAGCTGGCGATTGAGCAGTTCGACCTGAGCGATCGCAGCGGCCGACATCTCCTGCTGTTCCTTCAGCCCACGCTCCGAGGTATCGAGCGCACCCGCCAGGCGCGCGGCCTCGGCCTCGAGTTCGGCCTTGAGCTTCTGGAGCGCCGCGATGTCGGCCGACAGGCGCGCGGCCTCCTCGCGCTGCGTCTTGGCCTCGTCCTGCGCAGCGTGCAGTTCGTCGCGCGAGGCGAGCAGCTCGCTGCTCAGCGCTTCGCGCTCTCGCTCCGAGGCGGTGAGTGAGGCGCTCAGCTCGCCCACCATGACGTCCGCACGTTCGCGCGCGGACTTCTCCAGGCTCAGGGTCTGCGCGAGTACGGCGAGCTCGGCGTTCAGTTGGGCGAGCGCGCGGTCGCGGCCGCTGACCGCGTCGGCGAGCACGAACTGGCCGATCACGAACACCAGGATCACGAACACCATCACCATCAGCAGTGATGCGAGCGCGTCCACGAAGCCGGGCCAGAAGTCCAGTGGCCGGCGGCGGGCGAGTCGGGCCATGGCTCAGTCCGCCTTGTTGCCGGAAGCACCGCCCAGCGCTGCGCCGATGGTTCGCGAGAGCAGGCGCAGCTCGGCGCGCAGGTCCTCGGTGAACTGCGCGCCCTGTGCGGGCTGCTGGGCAAGCTGGCGGATCAGGCCGCGCAGGTCGTCCTGGGTGGCCGAGAGTGCGGACAGATCACGTGATTCGCGGCCGATGAGGTCGGCCAGGCGGGTGAGCTGGTTGTTGAGCTCGCCCAGGTGCTCGGCGGTGACACGACGCTCGCGCTCGGACTCGGCCGCCGAGCGCTGCATGCGCTCGATGCTCTCGGCGGTCTGCTCGAGCAGCGCCTGTACGTAGGCGGGTACGTTGCCCTCGCCCTCCATGCCGACGCCCGAGGGCAGCTTGGTGATGTTCGAGAGCCACTCTTCAAGTTCATTGTAGAAACGGTTCTGCGCGTGGCCGGACTGGAGGTCGAGGAAGCCGACGACGAGCGAGCCGGCAAGACCGAACAACGAGGTCGAGAAACTGGTCGCCATGCCACCCAGGGGCGCGTCGAGCTTGGTCTTGAGCGCCTCGAACATGGCCACCGGGTCGCTGCCCACGCTCAGGTTGCCGATGATCTCGCCGATCGAGCGGATGGTTGCGAGCAGTCCCCAGAAGGTGCCGAGCAGGCCGAGGAAGATCAGCAGCCCGATCAGGTAGCGGGACAGATCGCGCTGTTCCTCGAGGCGGATCTGCACGCTGTCGAGGATCGAGCGGGTGGATGCCGGGGAGAGGTGGAACTGACCGCGCTTGCGGCTGGACAGCAGGCGGGCCATCGGAGCGAGCAGGACCGGACGCAGGCCGGTTTGCGCCGGGCCCCCGTCCGACTGCTGGAACGCCTCGATCCACAGCACTTCGCGCTGCAGTCGCCAGACCTGGCGCAGGTTGACGAGGATGCCCACGGCAAGCACGAACAGGATCACGCCGTTGAAGGCGCCGTTGGCGAGAAACGCATGCTTGAGCTGGGGAACGAGCGCGGCCGCGAGAACGGCCACAAGTGCGAGAAAGACGGCCATCCAGGTCGTGACGTGGACGGGTTTGGTGAAGTCCTTGCGTTCCATCGGGCGTGTTCCGGGTGAGGGTGACGGCATCTGCCCGGAGCGAAAGACCGGGCAGGCGCGAGTCTAGCGCGAACGGGCTTGCCCAGTCAGTCCGGCAACCGCTGATTTGTCGATTGGAGGCTCCAGTTGCGAGGCGCCGGCACTTTTCGCCCGGTTGCAACAATTCAGTACATTCCACAAACAGTTGCGCAAAGGTGCCTTGCCACACTCCAGCCTCAACTGGATCGGACGCTCGTCGGCGTCCCGCCCGAGCCACGACAAGATCACGAAGCGGCCGCGGCGCAGCGTCCAGACAGGGACAACCAAAGGAGGAGTGTGGAATGGACACACGCATGAGCGCGTCCGACCACCGTCAGGGCGAAGTGGTGCTGGACACCTTCCCGCGCTACCTGATGCATCACGCACAGGTACGTCCGCAGCAGGCGGCGATGCGAGAGAAGGCGTACGGAATCTGGCAGACCTACACGTGGGCGCAGGTTGCCGAGAATGTTCGTGCAATCGCCTGCGGGCTGGCGGAACTCGGCTTCAAGCGCGGCGACCGGCTCGCCATCGTCGGTGACAACCGTCCGCGCCTGTACTGGTCCGTCGCGGCATGCCAGTGCCTTGGCGGCATCCCGGTCATGTTGTACCAGGATGCGGTGGCGCAGGAGATGGTCTATGTGCTGCAGGATGCCGAGATCCGCTTCGCGGTGGTCGAGGATCAGGAGCAGGTCGACAAGATGCTCGAGATCCTGCCCGAGGCGCCGATGCTGGAGCACGTGATCTACGACGACCCGCGGGGCATGCGCCACTACGCCCAGACCATGCTCAAGGGGCTGGATGAGTTGCAGGAGATGGGCCGCATTCACGACCGCAACCAGCCGGACTTCCTGACGGGCGAGATCGACAAGGGCGCCTCCGACGACATCTCGATCATGCTGTACACCTCGGGCACCACCGGCAAGCCCAAGGGCGTGTGCCAGACGCACGGCGCTTTTGTCGCCGCGGCGCGCGGTGCGATCCTGTTCGACAAGCTCACCGACAAGGAGGACATCCTGTCCTACCTGCCGATGGCCTGGGTGGGGGATCACCTGTTCTCGTTCGCGCAGGCCACGGTCGCCGGATTCACCATCAATTGCCCGGAGTCGGGTGAAACGGTGATGACCGACCTGCGCGAGATCGGCCCGACCTACTACTTCGCCCCGCCGCGCGTGTTCGAGAACCTGCTCACCCAGGTCATGATTCGCATGGAGGATGCTGGTAGCCTCAAGCGCAAGGTCTTCCACCACTTCATGGACGTCGCCCGTCGCTGTGGCGCCGACATTCTGGACGGCAAGCCGGTGTCGGGGGGCGATCGCTTCCAGTACTGGCTGGGCAACCTGCTGGTGTACGGGCCGCTGAAGAACGTGCTCGGCATGAGCCGGATCCGCGTCGCCTACACCGCAGGTGCGGCGATCGGTCCGGACCTGTTCCGCTTCTACCGCTCGATCGGCATCAACCTCAAGCAGCTCTACGGCCAGACCGAGACCTGTGCCTATGTGTGCCTGCAGCCCGACGGAGAGATCAAGCTTGATTCGGTGGGCAAGCCGGCGCCTTTCGTCGAGGTCAAGCTCGCCGACAACGGCGAGATCCTGGTCAAGGGGCCGATGCTGCTCAAGGCCTATTACAAGCGCCCGGACGCCACTGCCGAGTCGATCAACGCCGAAGGCTACTTCATGACTGGCGACGCCGGCTTCTTCGACGAGGATGGGCACCTGAAGATCATCGACCGCGCCAAGGATGTCGGCAAGATGGCCGACGGCACGATGTTTGCGCCCAATTACATCGAGAACAAGCTCAAGTTCTTCCAGCATGTAAAGGAAGCGGTCACCTTCGGTAACGGCAAGGCGTTCGCGACCGCCTTCATCAACATCGACCTCGAGGCGGTGGGCAACTGGGCGGAGAAGAAGGGCATGGCCTACTCCGGCTACGCCGACCTCGCCCAGCAGGGTGCGGTGTACGAACTGATCCGTGACTGCGTGGAGAAGGTCAATGCCGATCTGGCCGCGGACCCCAACATGAGCGGCTCGCAGATCAAGCGCTTCCTGATCCTGCACAAGGAACTCGATGCCGATGACGGGGAACTGACCCGCACGCGCAAGGTGCGGCGCAACTTCATCGCGGAGAAGTACGGTGTGCTGATCGATGCCCTGTTCGAGGGCCGCAAGAGCCAGTACATCGAGACCCAGGTGAAATACGAGGACGGCCGCACCGGCAAGGTTTCCGCCGATCTTCGCATCGAGGAAGTGAAGACCTTCGCGGCGCAGGCCGGTAAGCAGGCGGCCTGAGGAGACGAGGCATGAACATGACCGACATGAACACCGCCCCGACCGGGGCGCAGGCCGGGCGCCGGTTCGGCGACGTGATCCTCGACCTGCAGAACATTTCGCTGCGTTTCGGGGGCGTCAAGGCGCTCACCGACATCAGCTTCAACATCCGCGAGCACGAGGTGCGGGCCATCATCGGCCCCAACGGCGCGGGCAAGAGTTCGATGCTGAACGTGATCAACGGCGTCTACCACCCGCAGGAAGGCCGCATCATGTTCCGCGGCGAGGAGCGCAAGAAGATGGAGCCGCACATGGCGGCCCAGCAGGGCATCGCGCGCACCTTCCAGAACATCGCGCTGTTCAAGGGCATGAGCGTGCTCGACAACATCATGACCGGGCGCAACCTGAAGATGAAGTGCAACATCTTCCAGCAGGCGCTTTGGCTCGGTCCGGCGCTGCGCGAGGAGATCGCGCACCGCGAGAAGGTCGAGGAGATCATCGACTTCCTCGAGATCCAGCACATCCGCAAGACGCCCGTGGGGGCGCTGCCCTACGGTCTGCAGAAGCGTGTCGACCTCGGTCGCGCGCTGGCGATGGAGCCGCAGATCCTGCTGCTCGACGAGCCGATGGCGGGCATGAACGTCGAGGAAAAGCAAGACATGTGCCGCTTCATCCTCGACATCAGCGACCAGTTTGGCACCACGATCGTGCTGATCGAACACGACATGGGCGTGGTCATGGACATCTCCGACCGCGTGGTGGTGCTCGATTACGGCAAGAAGATCGGCGACGGGACGCCGGACGAAGTCCGGAACAACCAGGATGTCATCAACGCCTACCTGGGCAGCGGTCACTGAGCGGAGCGGGACATGGGATTCTTTATCGAAACGATGTTGGGTGGGCTGATGACCGGCATGTTGTATGCGCTGGTCGCCCTGGGCTTTGTGCTCATCTTCAAGGCCTCGGGGGTGTTCAACTTCGCCCAGGGGGCGATGGTACTGGTGGCTGCGCTGGCGATGGCCCGCTTCTCCGAGTGGAGCAACGCGGCACTCGGCGGTGACAGCCTCTTCCTGGCCAACGTGATCGGCATCGTCGGTGCTGGCCTGGTCATGTTTGCGGTGGCCTGGGCGGTGGAGCGCTTCGTGCTGCGCAAACTGGTGAACCAGGAGGGCGCAACGCTGCTGATGGTGACGCTGGGGATCGCCTATGTGCTCGAGGGCCTCGGCCAGACCTTCTTCGGCAGCGAGATCTACTCGATCAACGTGGGCATGCCGAAGGACCCGGTGATCATGTTCGAGGGCCTCATCGAAGGCGGCGTCATGATCAACAAGGAGGACTTCATCGCCGCGGCGCTGGCGGCGGTGCTGGTGGGCGGCCTCACCATCTTCTTCCAGAAGACCGCGATCGGCCGCGCCCTGCGTGCGGTGGCGGACGACCATCAGGCGGCGCAGTCGGTGGGCATCCCGCTCAACAAGACCTGGGTGATCGTGTGGTGCGTGGCCGGTCTGGTCGCTCTGGTGGCCGGCATCATCTGGGGCTCGAAGATGGGCGTTCAGTTCTCGCTCGTCACCGTTGCCCTGCGTGCGTTGCCGGTGGTGATTCTCGGCGGCCTGACCTCAGTGCCGGGCGCGATCGTCGGCGGCCTGATCATCGGCGTCGGCGAGAAGCTCTCCGAGGTGTACCTCGGCCCCTTCGTCGGTGGCGGCATCGAGATCTGGTTCGCCTATGTGATGGCGCTGATTGTGCTGCTGTTCCGACCGCAGGGTCTGTTCGGCGAAAAGATCATCAACCGCGTCTGACCGGGAGACATAACAGTGTTCTATCGCGAAAACGGCCAGTTCAAGACGAGCTACGCGGCCGACCAACAAATTTTCACCATCGCCCAGGACAAGTGGTTCGTCTACGGGTTGATCGCCTTCGCCGTGCTTGCGGTGCCGATGCTGGCCGACGAGTACATGTTCCGCGCCATCCTGATTCCCTTCCTGGTGCTGTCGCTGGCCGCGCTGGGGGTGAACCTGCTGGTCGGCTATTGCGGCCAGATCACGCTGGGGGCGGGCGCCTTCATGGCGATCGGGGCGTATGCTGCTTACAACTTCATGGTGCGCATCGATGGCATGCCGCTGGTGCTGGCGATGCTGCTCGGGGGTGCAGCGGCGGCGGCGTTCGGCATCCTGTTCGGCATCCCCAGCCTGCGCGTGCGCGGCCTCTACCTTGCAGTGGCGACGTTGGCGGCGCAGTTCCTGTGCGACTGGGCCTTCCTGCGCATCGGCTGGTTCACCAACTACTCCTCGTCCGGTTCGGTGTCGGTTGCCAAACTCGAGGTGCTGGGCTGGGTGATCGACTCGCCGGTGGAGAAGTACCTGTTCTGCCTCGCCTTCGTGGTGGTGTTCGCGGTGATCGCCAAGAACCTGACCCGCGCGGCCATTGGCCGCCAGTGGATGGCGATCCGCGACATGGACGTGGCCGCCGAGGTCATCGGCATCCGCCCGATGTTCTCCAAGCTATCGGCGTTTGCGGTCAGCTCCTTCTTCGTCGGCGTGGCCGGTGCGCTGTGGGGGTTCGTCTACCTGGGGTCGTGGGAGCCGGCGGCGTTCTCGGTCGATCGCTCCTTCCAACTGCTGTTCATGGTCATCATCGGTGGCATGGGGTCGATCATGGGCAGCTTCTTCGGCGCGGCCTTCATCGTCGTCCTGCCGATCTTCCTGAACCAGTTCCTGCCCTTCCTCGGTGGCCTGGTCGGCATTTCGGTATCGACCGCCGGCGTGTCCCATGCCGAGTTCATCATCTTCGGTTCGCTGATCATCTTCTTCCTGATCGTCGAGCCGCATGGCCTCGCCCGTCTGTGGTCGATCGCCAAGCAGAAGCTGCGTCTGTGGCCCTTCCCGCACTGATGCAGCGTTTCATTTCCCGCAGTGCCCATGCAGCATATAAAAGGAGGAGACTCATGAAATTCCGTTCCCTGGCCCTCGCGGCCGCCATCGCGTCGGTGGGCCTGTCGTCCGCCGTGTTCCCCACCGCCGCCCAGGCTCAAGCGCAGGAGCAGTTCTTTCCGGTGCTGGTCTATCGCACCGGCGCCTATGCCGCCAACGGCAACCCCTGGGCCAACGGTTATGTCGATTACCTGAAGCTGATCAACGCCCAGGGCGGCGTCAACGGCGTCAAGCTCTCGTACGAGGAGTGCGAGTTCGGCTACGCCACCGACCGCGGCGTGGAGTGTTACGAGCGCCTGAAGGGCAAGAACGCAACGCTGTTCCAGAGCCTTTCGACCGGGGTGACCTTCGCGCTCACCGACAAGGCGACGGCCGACAAGATCCCGCTGATCACCGCCGGCTATGGCCGCAGCGAGTCGCAGGATGGCTCGGTGTTCACCTGGAACTTCCCGCTGCTGGGCACCTACTGGGTCGGTGCGGACGTTGCCATCCAGCACGTCGCCAAGGAGATGGGTGGGCTGGACAATCTCAAGGGCAAGAAGATTGCGCTCGTCTATCACGACAGCCCCTTCGGCAAGGAGCCGATCCCGGTGCTGCAGGAGCGTGCCAAGATGCACGGCTTCGATCTGCAACTCCTGCCGGTCGCCCACCCGGGCGTGGAGCAGAAGGCCACCTGGCTGCAGATTCGCCGCGATCGTCCGGACCATGTGTTGCTGTGGGGCTGGGGCGTGATGAACTCCACCGCAATCAAGGAAGCGCAGGCCACCGGCTATCCGCGTGAGAAGATGCTGGGTATCTGGTGGGCGGGCGCGGAACCGGACGTCAAGGACGTCGGTGCCGGTGCCAAGGGCTACAGCGCGCTTGCGCTGCAGCACGGCGCCGAGCCGAACAGCAAGGTCGTCAAGGACATGCTCGCCATGGTGCACGACAAGGGCCAGGGTACGGGTCCGAAGGATGAGGTTGGCTCCGTGCTGTACATGCGCGGCCTGATCTCGGCCATGCTGGGCGTGGAAGGCGTGCGCCAGGCGCAGGAGCGCTACGGCAAGGGCAAGGTCATGACCGGCGAGCAGGTGCGCTGGGGTCTGGAGAATCTCAACCTCGACCAGGGCAAGCTCGACGCCATGGGCTTCGCCGGCGTGATGCGCCCGGTGCAGACCTCCTGCACCGACCACATGGGTGCGTCGTGGGTGCGCGTGCACTCCTGGGACGGCAGCAAGTGGGCGTTCAGTTCCGACTGGTATCAGGCCGACGACAAGGTGCTGCGTCCGATGGTGCTCGAGGCGGCGAGCAAGTATGCGGCTGAGAAGGGCATCCAGCGCCGTACCGCGGAGCAGTGCGCGGAATAAGTCGAAACCGCGTTGAAACTGAGTTGAAACGTGCCTCCGCACCGCGTGGTGCGGAGGACTTTCCCTGGAATCGAACATGAACGCACCCAACCCAGCCTTCCTCAGCGTCAATAACATCGAGGTCATCTACAACCACGTCATCCTCGTGCTGAAGGGCGTGTCGCTTTCGGTGCAGGAGGGCAGCATCGTTGCGCTGCTGGGCGGCAACGGCGCGGGCAAGACCACCACCCTGCGTGCGGTCAGCAACCTGCTCAAGGGCGAACGCGGCGAGGTGACCAAGGGTTCGGTCGAATACAAGGGCGAGCGCGTCGAAGCGCTGACCCCCGCCGACCTCGTCAAGCGCGGCGTCGTGCAGGTCATGGAGGGCCGCCATTGTTTCGGCCACCTGACCATCGAGGAGAACCTGCGCACCGGCGCCTACACACGCACCGACGGCAAGGCCGCGGTCGAGGAGACGCTGGAGAAGGTCTACACCTATTTCCCCCGCCTGAAGACGCGCCGCAACAGCCAGGCAGCCTATACCTCGGGCGGTGAACAGCAGATGTGCGCGATCGGGCGCGCAATCATGGCCAAGCCGAAGCTGGTGCTGCTCGACGAACCTTCGATGGGCCTGGCGCCGCTGATCGTCGAAGAGGTGTTCGAGATCGTGAAGGATCTCAACACCAAGGAAAAGGTGAGCTTTCTGCTCGCCGAACAGAACACCATGGTCGCGCTTCGCTACGCCGATTTCGGCTACATCATGGAGAACGGCCGCATCGTCATGGAAGGCGCGGCGAGCGAGTTGTCCACCAACGAGGACGTCAAGGAGTTCTACCTCGGGCTCTCGGGTGAGGGGCGCAAGAGCTTCCGCGACATCAAGCATTACCGCCGCCGCAAGCGGTGGCTGAGCTGAGCCGGTGCAGGCCCGAATCCGAGACAACCACCCAGCGAGCAGGGATGCCGAGATGACTTTCCACGATGCGCGGGAAACCCGCGACCCCGAGATCCGCGAACGCGAGTTGCTGGCCCGGCTACCGGCGCAGATCGCACACGCACGTGCTGCAGCACCTGCCTTCGGGCGGCTGCTGGCCGACGTTGACCCGGACTCGGTCACCAGCCGCGCGGCGCTCGCTACACTGCCGGTCATCCGCAAGTCCGAACTCCTTGAACTGCAGAAGGGCGCACGCCCCTTTGGCGGGTTTGCGGCGATCGGCTGGGGCGCGGCCTGCCGGCGCGTGTTTGCCTCGCCCGGTCCGCTCTACGAACCCGAGGGTGCGGGACCCGACTACTACCGCCTGGCGCGTGCGTTGTTCGCCGCGGGTTTCCGTGCCGGCGATCTGGTGCACAACACCTTCTCCTACCACTTCACGCCCGCCGGATCGATGATGGAGACTGCCGCGCACGCCCTCGGCTGCACGGTTTTCCCGGCCGGCGTGGGGCAGACCGAGCAGCAGCTTGCGGCAATCGCCGACCTTCGGCCGAACGCATACGTGGGCACGCCATCCTTTCTGCGCATCCTGCTCGACAAGGCAGACGAGTTGGGCGTTGTCGTATCCTTCACCAAGGCCTTCGTCTCGGGTGAAGCCTTTCCGCCCAGCGTGCGCGAAGCCTTCGCCGCGCGCGGGATCGAGGCCTGCCAAGCCTATGCTACCGCGGACATCGGCCTGATTGCCTATGAAACCCCTGCTCGCGAGGGCATGGTGGTGGATGAGGATATCCTGCTCGAGATCGTGCGTCCGGGTACGGGTGACCCGGTTGCGCCCGGTGAAGTGGGCGAGGTGGTGGTGACCACCTTCAATCCCGACTATCCGCTGATCCGGTTCGGCACCGGCGACCTGTCCGCCGTGCTGCCCGGCAGCTCACCCTGCGGCCGGACGAACGTACGCATCAAGGGATGGATGGGACGTGCCGACCAGACCACAAAGGTCAAGGGCATGTTCGTGCATCCCGGCCAGGTCGCGCAGGTGGTGCGCCGCCACCCGGAGGTGACCCGTGCCCGCCTCGTGGTGGATAATCCGGGCCTCAACGACCGCATGACCCTGATGTGCGAGGCGGCTGGCGGTGGCAGCGAAGCGCTGGCCAGCGCCATCTCGGCCAGCATCCGCGAGGTCACCAAGCTGCGCGGCGAGGTCGCCTTCCTGCCGTCGGGCGCACTTGCCAACGATGGCAAGGTCATCGACGACCTCAGGGTCTATCAGTAACGTCACGCGTGGCCGCCTCGGGCGGTTGCGCCCGGCGGCCACCGGGCGCGGTGGCCGTCCGTATTACCGGAGGCTGCATGCACGATCGCGAAACCGCGCCGCGCGCCCCGCTCGAGGGCGTGCGTATCCTGGATCTCACTCGTCTCCTGCCGGGGCCACTGGCGACCCAGCACCTTGGCGACTTCGGTGCCGAGGTGATCAAGGTCGAGGACACCGGCGCGGGCGACTACGCGCGCACGATGGGCGCGATGGGCGGTGAAACGAGCTGGTTCTACCAGATCGTCAATCGCAACAAGCAGAGCCTGCGTCTGGACCTCAAGCACCCCGAGGGGCGCGATCTTTTCCTGCGCCTCGTGGAGTGCGCGGACGTCGTCGTCGAGGGCTTTCGCCCCGGCGTGATGGCGCGCCTGGGCCTGGGCTACGATGTGCTTGCCGCGCGCAATCCTCGTCTGGTGCTGTGCAGTATCACTGGCTACGGCCAGACCGGCCCGTATGCGGCACGTGCGGGCCACGACATCAATTACCTCGGCTACGCGGGCGTGCTGGACCAGATCGGCCTGGCCGGCAGCGCGCCGGCGCTCTCCAACGTTCAGGTAGGCGATCTGCTCGGTGGAACCATGAGCGCCGCGATGGGCATCATGGTCGCGCTCTTCGCCGCACAGCGAAGCGGCAGCGGGCGCCATGTGGACGTCTCGATGACCGATGCCAGCTTCGCCCATGCGATTTTCCCGCTCACCGAGGTGCTCGCCCACGGGCGGGTCAGGCCGCGCGGCGAAGCGCTGCTCAGTGGTGGCGTACCGTGCTACGGCGTCTATGAAACCGCAGACGGCCGCCACATGGCGGTGGGGGCGCTGGAAGAGAAGTTCTGGAAGCTGCTGTGCAGCACGCTGGGGCGCCCGGACCTCGAGCCGGGGCACCTTGCCGAGGGTGAGGCGGGTGCGCGGGTGCGGAGTGCGCTCGCGGAGATCTTCCGCAGCCGCAGCCAGCGCGAATGGATCGCCGTGTTCGATGCTGTGGATTGCTGCGTAACGCCCGTGTTGCGCCTGGAGGAGAGTCTGGAAAACGAGCAGCTCAGGGCGCGGGGCATGGTCATGGAGGTCGACGGGGTACGCCAGTTCGGCCCTCTGCTGCAAATGCAGCCGACGGCTGCGCAAGAAGCGCGTCCGGCGCCGGCGCGCGTGGGGATGCACAGCGCGCAGATTCTCGCGGCACTCGGCCTGTCCGATGCGGAGATCGCTCGCCTGCAGGCGCAAGGGGTCGTCTGAGGCAGGGTGCGGCGTCCTCTGGATGTCGCCGAGATCGGGCATTCGCCGCGGGGGCGGATGCCCTCACGGTCACTTGTCCGGTGCGGTCTTGCGTCGCGTTCCACGTGCGCCGCTCTTGGCGCTGCCGTCCTCGGGCGTGGGAGCCTGTTCTGCGGTGGGAGCGCCGGTCATCATGCTCCACGGCCACATCGACGCTGCAGCGGCAAAGGGGTTGCCCTCGGTTTCCCCACCCGACTCGCCTGCGGCCTGTTGGCTCATGGCCTTGACCGCAGCGAGTGCGGCGCGCTGCATCTCGAGCCCCTGGATGCTCATCTGCAACATGTTGAGGTTCATCTTCAGCCAGCCTTCGACTGCGCGCATGTCCTTGATGCGCTTGTCGAGTTCATCGACATCCAGGGTCGGGGTGACCATGCCGGGCAGCGAGAAACCCATCTGGCCCCACATGCCCCGGACGAATTCGAGGGGGTCTTGTGCGTTCTGGTCCTGAGACATGGTCTGCGCTCCGCTCGGTAATGGACTGATGCGTTCATATTAACCGAAGCGAGGCGGCCGGTGACGCGCCCCGATGCGCAGCGGCGCGCGTCAGCTCACGCCGACCAGGCGGTGGATGAGGGCCCGCAGCCGGGCAGGGCGAGCGGGTTTGTGAAGGACGTGGGCTCCGGCGGCATGGACGCGCTCCAGTGTTTCGGGCGCGGTGTCGCCACTCACCAGGATCGCGGGCATCCGGCTCAGGCCGGGCACGGCGCGGGCTTCGTCCATGAGTGCGAGCCCGTCACGTTCGCCGCGCAGGCGCAGATCGGTGACGAGGATGTCGGGTACGACCCCCTTACGCAGCCACCCCATCGCCTCCTCGGCATCGTGAGCCGGATGCACCTCGCAGCCCCACGTGGCGAGCAGACGGCTCATGGCGTCGAGTGCGAGCGGATCGTCATCCACCGCGAGCACCTGAAGCCCATCGAAGTTGCCCATCGCCCGCGCTTCCTGATCGATCTCGACCTGTTTCGGCTGTGCCGCGGCCTGAAGCTCGATCGCGAACACGGAACCGCGGCCGGGGGCCGAGCGCAGCGAGAGTTCGAGTCCGAGCAGGTCGACCAGGCGGCGCACGATCGCCAGCCCGAGGCCCATGCCCTTGTCCCGTGCTCGTTCGGCATTCTCGAGCTGGACGAACTCGTGGAAGATGATCTGCTGTGCGTCCTCATGGATGCCGATGCCGCTGTCGCGTACCTCCACGCGCCAGTTCTGTCCGCGCCGCCGGCAGGCGAGCAGGACGGTTCCGGAAGGGGTGTAACGGACGGCGTTGCCGAGAAGGTTGTCCACGATCCGTTCGAATAGCTGAGGGTCGCTCAGCGCCCAGCAGGGCGGGCAGTGCAGGCGGAGCGCCAGACCATGCTCGGCGGCGTCGGTTGCGTGCCGGGCGAGCATGTGTTCGAGCTTACCCCGCAGGTCGAAGACCACCGGGCTCGGGGCCAGGACGCCGGCGTCGAGGCGCGAAATGTCGAGCAAGCTGTCGAGCAGCCCCTCCATCGCCTCGGTCGAGGCGACCAGCCTTTCGGTGATCTGGCGGCTGCGCGCGTCCAGATCCTGCTGTGCGAGCTGGGATAAAAACAGTCCGAGGGCGTGCAGGGGCTGTCGCAGGTCGTGGCTTGCTGCGGCGAGGAAGCGGGATTTCGCCAGACTTGCGCGCTCGGCTTCCTCCGTCCGTGCGCGCAACGCCAGCGTGGCCTCATCGATGCGGCGGCTCATGAGTGCGCGAGCGTCGGCAAGTCGTGCAGCCATTTCGTTCACGCCTTCGGCCAAGGCGCGCAGACTGCCTCCGCCGCTGGGGGCCACGCGCTGATCAAGCTCGCCGCGGCCGATGCGCTGTACCGTGTCGGCAACCGCACGGATTGGTCCGCTGACGCTGCGACTCATGCGCCGTGCCAGCAACAGGCTGCCGAGCGCGACGACCAGCATCCAGCCCGCAGCGATGCGCAGCAGTTCAGCATGACGGGCACGCAAGCGCTCGAGTGAGACGTCGACCAGCACCAGACCTGGCGCCCTGTGTCTTGTGGTCGCGGCGGAAGGGTGCTCGAAGGCGTCCTCTATCGGCAACTCGCTGGCGCGGATCGGCTCCACGATGCGCAGCCAGCGTTCGCCGGCGACCGTCTGCGCGCGATCCGGCACGACCACTGGCGGCGCCGGCATCGAGGGTGCAAGCTGACCCGCGCTGGCAAGGATGACGCCCTCGGCACCGACGATCGCCACCGCTGCGATATCGTCCTCCTGCAGCAGTGCCTCGGACATCTGCTGCAGGCGCAGGCGATCACCGGAAAAGAGCGGAAACTCGCTCGCGATCGCGAGCTGTCGCGCATGGGCGTGCGCGCGTGCGCGGAGTGCCTCGTCCAGGTCTGCGAGACGCAGGCCGGTGTGGGTTGCCGTCATCAGTGTCGCGAGCACCAGCATCGGGACGAAGGCAACGAAGGTGACCCGTGCACGGATGCCCCAGCGGCCGATCATCGTTGGCCGTCCTCGGTCTGCATCAGTGCGCGGGTGAGCGTCTCCGCTGGCTGCAGCTGGAGTCCGAGTGCGCGTGCGACGGTGGTGTTGACGCCAACCTCGAATAGCCGCGGTGCTGCCGGAGGCGGCATGGGGTCGCCAGCGAGCAGGCGCGCCGCGAGCCCGGCGGCCTCGTGCCCGGCCTGCGTGGCACTTGTGTACAGGCCCAGCACGGCTCCGGCGCGGACATAGGCGGCGGAATGGCCCAGCACCGGTGAGCGCAGCCGGTAGGCAGTCATGAGGATGTTCTGCACTGTGTAGCGGTTGAACACCGTGGTGTCGGGCAGGCTCACGAGCACGGCCGGCGCCTGCAGCGCCTTCTGCAGCCCGGGGTAGAGTTCGTCTTCACTACGCACGAGCGCAGTGCGCACGCTAAGGCCCTCCGTGCTGGCGGCAGCGGCCAGCGCCTTTGCGTGTGCCGTGCTCGCGGTGCCGTAGAGGGTGGCGATATGCGTGTGTGCGGGGAGGGCCATGCGCAGCAGGGCCACCTGGCGGGCTGCGGGCTGATCCAGCACGATTGCCGTGAATGGGCCGGAGGCAGCGCCGCGCTCGAGGCCTTCGAGGGCGTTGCGCGACAGCAGCGCATGCAGGATGGGTGCCGTGGATCCCGCGCGTGCGGCGTTGGTGGCCGCTTCGCTCCCGAGCGTCACGACAAGCGCCGCCGTGTCGAGCTCGTCGCGCTCGACCTCGCCGCCTTCCCGTACCGCGACGGTGAGTTGTGGAGCGATGTCCTGCAGCCGTGCGCTGAAGGCGCGCACCGCTTCCTGATGCACCGGGTCTTCGCCCTGCGCGAGCACGAGCACCGGAGCTTGCGCAACGGCCGCCGTCACCTGCATCAGTCCGGCGGCAAGCACGCACAGCAGGCGTGACACGCGGGTCATGCCGTCACGACCCGCGTGCACCGGCTCCGGTCGATGCGGGGGAACGGGTTGTGGCGATCGGGGTGGCGGGGCATGTGCGGCAATCGTGGGTGGCCGGGTTGCGGACCGGCGCTGGGCGAGCGGGCGGATGGAAGGAACAGGGGGCCGATTCTCGCCGCTTTTTCCGGAATGGAATAGAGGGGGTTAGCCCGTGTCGTGATATGTTGGACGCGTCACCGAATCGGCAATGGGTACGACTGGAGGGCTATGACCAGGATTCTGATCATCGAGGACCACGCGCTTGTGCGCGAGGCCATGGCCCAGCGCGTGGCCCATGTCGAGGCCGGCATGGAGTGCATCGAGGCCGGCAGCGCCGATGAGGCACTTGCGCTGCTGGAGCGCGGGGAAGACGTCGATCTGGCGATCATCGATCTGATGTTGCCCGGCATGAACGGCTTTTCGCTGCTGTCGATCTTTGCCAAGCGCTTTCCGGACATCCCGGCGATCGTGGTCTCGGCCATGGATGACGAGGCATCGGTCCGGCGTGCGCTCAAGGCCGGAGCGTCTGGCTTCGTGTCCAAGGCCAGCTCGGGAGAGGTGCTGGCCCAGGCGGTGCGCGAAGCGCTCGACGGCGGCATGCCGACGCCCTGCGGCACGGGGGGCCGTCCATCGTCCGCGCGGGGCCTGACGCCCGCGGAGCGTTTTGGCCTGACGGCGGCGCAAGGGCGCGTGCTCGAATTGCTCGTGGGCGGGCGCAGCAACCGTGAGATCGCAGAGCTGCTTGGCTTGAGCGAAGGTACGGTCAAGGTCCACATGACCGCGATCTACCGTGCGCTCGGCGTGGGCAGTCGGTCGCAGGCGCTGGTGGCGCTCGCTCGCAGCGGCGCGACGCTCTGAGGTGCTTTCTGCGGAGGATTGGAGCCCGTCGTGGGCGCCGGGTCGTACCTCAGTGCGGGCGGCGGGCGCCGTGGCTCAGGCGCAGCGGCATTTCGGCAGCGGGCAGGCGCTCGCCTTCGGCATCCCGCTCGTCCTCCGCATACGTGTCGGCGAAGTCGATTTCCAGCACTTCAAGTACTTGGCGCGCGAGTGCGCGGCATGCATTTGCAAGCGGCGTTGGCAACTGCTCGGGAACCTGCTTCTGCAGCAGCAGCTTCGAAGAGGACAAGGCATTGACCGGGCGCAGGATGCGATGGCGGTAGGCCCCGAGCAACTGCGCGACGGTGCGGTCGGCGGCCTCGCGCTGCCAGGCGTTGTGCGGCCATTGGGTGGGAATGGCGTAGGCGCGGGGGAACATCTCCAGGTCGCGCAGCACGGTGCGGATGTCTTCGTGCGACTCGCGGAATGGCAGCAGCACGATATCCGATAGGGCGTAGAGCTTTCGGTCCATCTCGGTCCGGTTGCCGCCGCCGTCGATGACGCCGATCCAGTTGTCGAGCGTGCGCAGTTTGTCGACGACTTTGGTGAGTGCGTCACGCGTGCGGGCGTCGGCGATCACATAGCGTCGCCCTCCCGGGGTCAGCGGCTCGCGCGAAGTGTCGGTGAGCACGCACGCGGCGCGCTGTCCGAGCAGGCCCAGACCCTGGCACAGCATGTGCGAGAGCGTGGTCTTGCCTGTTCCACCTTTGTTGCCGATTACGCAGATGATCTCCGCCATGTCGCTACATTCCTTTGCCAGCTGACCGTTTCATGCTGTGCATTATCCGGTCTGGGCGGAATGCGCAAGCGGCGGAAAAGCGGCGTTTCAGTGCTTCATTTCACCGCTTCGATGCCGTTGCGCCGGACCGATGCGGTACACGAACAGCCGCGTATTGCGGCGGTCGGCGACCTCGATCACTTCATCGGGCTCGCGGCCGGGTACCTGGAAGCTGTTGCTCACCAGAAGGCTGCCGCTCCGCATCCCCTTGCAGGCCTTCTCCCACACCCGGGGCATGGGGACGGGCGACAGGAAAGCGTAGACGAGATCGTAGCCGGACCAGTCGTGCGCAAAGAAATCGCCGCGCAGGAGCGCGAGATTGGCCTGCTTGCCGGCGAGCAGGCGGCCGATGAGCCAGGCGGCCGGCGCCAGTTCGATGCCGGTGAACGCGCAGTCGGGACGGCTGGATGCAAGCGGACGCAGCAGGGAGCCGGTTCCTGCGCCGATGTCGAGCACCTTCGCGGCCCGCGGCGGGATCAGGCCAGCTACCGCAGCGGCGGTCTGGCGGTTGCTGAGATAGAGCGGAACCTGGGTTCGGTAGCTGCTCCAGTACACCAGCGCCAGCATCAGGAAGGCCGCGAGAAACCACTCCGGGCGCAGCCCCAGGCCGAGCACCCCCACCACTGCAGGCAGAAATGCGAGATGAATCGGCAGCCACCAGCGCGCGCTGCGCAGTGCGGCTGAGGCGGCACATGCGAGCAGGGCCTGCGTTGCAACCAGCGCCCAGAGGCCGGTCACCGCGCCCACGCGCGCAAGCGCGAAGGCTCCGGCGAGGCCAATGATCTGGGCGAGAAGGGCTTTGAGGGCTGGAGGCATGGTGGGCAGAGGGCGCGAACTGGGCGCTCATGATAGCGCCCCGTGCGGTGTGTGCCGCCAGCGTGACAGCAGCGTGCTCCGTTGCCTGGCCGCAGTCTTCATGGCTTGTGCCTTGACGTGTCCAAAGCCGCGGATGGTCTCCGGCAGTCTGGCGATCTCGAGTGCCAACGGCAGGCGATCGTCGCTCAGCGTGTCCAGCATTTCGGCAATGTCGGCTTCGTAGTCGGCGATCAGGGCGCGCTCGGCGCGGCGTTCGGCAGTGTGGCCGAAGAGGTCCCAGCGCGTCCCGCGCAAACCCTTGAGGCGGGCGAGCAGGCGGAAGATCCGCATCATGCCCGGGCCGAAGGCCCTCTTGGCGACGTGTCCCGTATTCGGATCCGGGCGTGCGAGCAA
Source organism: Thauera sp. ZXT1-4 (assembly GCF_052598215.2). Taxonomy (NCBI): domain Bacteria; kingdom Pseudomonadati; phylum Pseudomonadota; class Betaproteobacteria; order Rhodocyclales; family Zoogloeaceae; genus Thauera; species Thauera sp. ZXT1-4. The sequence goes on from NZ_JBQWSN020000005.1 coordinate 87,050, forward strand.
GGGCGCGGCGAGATGGAAACGCACGCTGTAATCGCCCTCGAAGCTCGCCTCGACCTGCGCCCAGAACGCAGGGTCGGTATAGAGCCGTGCCACTTCATACTCATCCTTGTAGGCGAGCAGCTTGAAGTAGTTGTGTGCGACGGCTTCGGCGAGTCGGGTGCTGCCGGTGCCCGCCTGCCGGGCTTCGATATCGCGTACGCGCTCGACCAGGCTGCGGTAGCGGGCAGCGTACGCGGCGTCCTGGTAGGCGGTGAGCATCTCGACGCGGCGTGTGACGAGTGCGTCCAGTCCAGGCGGTTGGGCCGGGCGCTGGGGGGCGGGCCGGGCGTGGCTTTCCACTGCAGCGAGGTCGTGCGCTGCCCGGCGTCCCCACAGGAAGGCCTGGCGGTTCATCTCGATCGCAACGCCGTTGAGTTCGATGGCCTGCATCAACGCGGCCTCCGATACGGGCACCATGCCCTGCTGCCAGGCAAAACCGAGCAGGAAGAGGTTGGTGGCGATGCCGTCGCCGAGCAGCCGGGTGGCCAGTGCCTGTGCATCCACAAAGCGCAGAGGCGCGCCCTGTGCTGCAAGGTCCTGCACCCCGAGCGCCTCCGCGATGGTCTTGCGCATGCGCTCGAGCGGAAACTGCCAGTCGGGGTCGCGGGCGAACGCCGAAGTCGGGGTTTCGGCGAGGTTGATGACGGCACGCGTGTGTCCCGCGGCCATCTTGGCCAGCGCCTCGATGCTGGCGCTGACGATAAGATCGCCGCCGATTACGGCATTCGCCTCCCCGGCGGCGATCCGTACTGCGTGCAGATCCTCAGGGCGGTCGGCGATGCGGATGTGGCTGTATACCGACCCACCCTTCTGCGCCAGGCCGGTCATGTCGAGCACGGTGACCCCTTTGCCGTCGAGGTGGGCCGCCATGCCGATCAGGGCACCGATGGTGATCACGCCGGTGCCGCCGACCCCGGTGACCAGAATGCCGAAGGGCTGTGTCGTGGCGGGCAGCGCCGGTGCCGGCGGAGATCCGAAGTGACGATCGTCGCCGGCCAGTGCCTTGCCCTTGCGCAACTGCCCGCCCTCGATGGTGATGAAGCTCGGACAGAAGCCCTTGAGGCAGGTGTAATCCTTGTTGCACGAGGACTGGTCGATCTGGCGCTTGCGGCCGAACTCCGTCTCTACCGGCAGGATCGACATGCAGTTCGACTGCACGCCACAGTCGCCGCAGCCCTCGCACACCGCCTCGTTGATGAAGACGCGGCGTGCCGGGTCTGGAAAGGTGCCGCGCTTGCGGCGCCTGCGTTTCTCGGCGGCGCAGGTCTGGTCGTAGATCAGCGCGGTTACGCCGCCGGATTCGCGCAACTCGCGCTGGATGGCGTCGAGTTCGTCGCGGTGGCGGATCGGAACGTGCGGGATGTCGGCCGGGCCGTAGGCACGATCGGTGCCGTCGGTGACGACGACGATGTTGTGCACACCCTCGGCGTGCAACTGGCGCACGATGGTGGGCACGTCGAGCGGCCCGTCGTGAGGTTGGCCGCCGGTCATGGCGACTGCGTCGTTGTAGAGGATCTTGTATGTGATGTTCACCTTCGCCGCCACCGCCTGGCGGATTGCCATCAACCCGGAGTGGAAGTAGGTGCCGTCCCCCAGGTTGGCGAAGATGTGCTTCTCGCGCGTGAAGGGGGCCTGCCCCACCCAGGGCACGCCCTCGCCGCCCATGTGGGTGAACGTGGAGGTGCGCCGCTCCGGCATCCAGGTGACCATGTAATGGCAGCCGATGCCCGCCACTGCGCGGCTGCCCTCTGGCACATGCGTGGAGGTGTTGTGCGGGCAGCCTGAGCAGAAGGTCGGGACCCGGTCTGTGCTGAAGTCGCGTTGTTCGAGTGCGGCCTCCTTGGCCTCCAGGAAGGCGAGGCGGGCGCGGATGCGATCGGAAGTGAAGAAGCGGTCGATGCGCGCGGCGACCACGCGCGCAATCATCGCCGGGGTGAGCTCGCCGGCCGCGGGCAGCAGCCATTCGCCGTGATCCACGGTGCCGTCGGCGCGGACGATGCGCGCCCATTCGCCCTTCTCGTCGAATTTGCCGATGACGCGCGGACGCACGTCCTCACGCCAGTTGTAAAGCTCCTCCTTGAGCTGGTATTCGAGCAACTGGCGCTTCTCCTCAACCACCAGGATTTCGTCCAGCCCCGAGGCGAAATGGCGCACGCCGTCGGCTTCGAGCGGCCACACCATACCCACCTTGTACAGGCGTATCCCGATCTCGGCGGCGAGCGTGTCGTCGATGCCAAGGTCGTCGAAGGCCTGTCGCACATCGAGATAGCTCTTGCCGCAGGTGATGATCCCGAGACGCGGGGAAGGGGCGTCGATGACGATGCGGTTCAGCCCGTTCGCGCGCGCATAGGCAAGCGCGGCGTAGAGCTTGTAGTGCAGCAGGCGCTTTTCCTGCACCAGCGGCGGATCGGGCCAGCGGATGTTGAGTCCGTCCGCAGGCAACGCGAAATCGGACGGAATCACCACCTGCACGCGATTCGGGTCAACCTCGACCGAGGCTGAGGTTTCGACCGTGTCCGCAAGCGCCTTGAACGCCACCCAGCACCCCGAGTAGCGCGAAAGCGCATAGCCGTGTACGCCGAAGTCGATGTACTCCTGCACGCCTGCCGGTGCCAGCACCGGCATCATCATCGACTTGAAGAAGTGATCTGTCTGGTGAGGAAGTGTCGAAGATTTGGCCGCATGGTCGTCGCCTGCCACCACCACTACGCCGCCGTAGCGCGAACTGCCGGCCGCGTTTGCGTGGCGAAACACGTCACCACAGCGGTCCACTCCCGGCCCCTTGCCATACCAGAGCGCGAACACGCCTTGGTACTCGGCCTGGGCGCTCAGGCTCACCTGTTGCGTACCCCAGACCGCGGTGGCGGCCAGGTCCTCGTTGACGCCCGGCTGGAACACGATGTGGCGCGACTGCAGGTGCTGGCGTGCCTTCCAAAGCGTCTGATCGAGTCCGCCCAGCGGTGAGCCGCGGTAGCCGGAGACGAAGCCCGCGGTATTGAGGCCCGCGGCCTCGTCGCGCGCCTTCTGGATCAGCAACAGGCGAACCAGTGCCTGATAGCCGGTGAGGTAGACGCGGCCCGAAGCCAGCGTGTACTTGTCTTCCAGGCTCGGGGCGTGTGCCTGCCTGCGGGGCTCCGCTTCCGTCATGGTCTTTTCCTCCATGCCCAAGATAGTGCTCCGGGTGCTGTGCAGCGCCCCGTGGCGGCCTTGTGGGCCACTGCCGGGCGTTGCGTCGATGAAGCCTAGGCGCACGCAGGCGCGCCCTCAATCAATGAATACCCTGAACCGCCGCTCGGCAAGCTCACCCTGGATCACAGGGCAGAGCGCAACTGCGTGCGCAGTGCACGACCCATCGAACCCTTCCGTTGCCGTGCGAAATTCTGCGCAAAAAGATTTGACACAGACCGAGGTGGGCACTATAGTGCGGGGCTTCCCGGACGGAGGGATACCCAAGCGGTCAACGGGATCAGACTGTAAATCTGACGGCTCAGCCTTCGAAGGTTCGAATCCTTCTCCCTCCACCAAGTTTCAGTCGCGCCGTGTCAATCACGGGCGATGGCAGTGCGGCAGTTGGTTGTGAGCAGTGCGGGCGAGCGTAGTTGCAGGCATGTGCGGGTGTAGCTCAATGGTAGAGCAGAAGCCTTCCAAGCTTATGACGAGGGTTCGATTCCCTTCACCCGCTCCAGCAGCGCTGTATCTGTAGAGTTTCGGAGCCCATGTAGCTCAGTGGTAGAGCACTCCCTTGGTAAGGGAGAGGCCACGTGTTCAATCCACGTCATGGGCACCACTTATTTTCTGCCTGGCCTGGACGGCGGCCAACGTGTGTGGTCGCCGTGCTGGTTTTTCTGGTTCTGATTTTAAGGATAGCGATATGGCTAAGGGTAAGTTCGAGCGCACCAAGCCCCACGTGAACGTCGGCACCATCGGCCACGTTGACCACGGCAAGACCACGCTGACCGCTGCGATCACCACGATCCTGTCGAAGAAGTTCGGCGGCGAAGCCAAGGCGTACGATCAGATCGACGCGGCGCCCGAAGAAAAGGCGCGTGGCATCACCATCAACACGGCGCACGTCGAGTACGAGACGGAAACCCGTCACTACGCGCACGTTGATTGCCCGGGTCACGCCGACTACGTGAAGAACATGATCACCGGTGCCGCCCAGATGGATGGTGCGATCCTGGTGTGCTCGGCCGCGGACGGTCCGATGCCGCAGACCCGCGAGCACATCCTGCTGGCCCGCCAGGTCGGTGTGCCTTACATCATCGTCTTCCTGAACAAGTGCGACATGGTCGACGACGAAGAACTGCTCGAGCTGGTGGAGATGGAAGTGCGCGAGCTTCTGTCGAAGTACGACTTCCCGGGCGATGACATCCCCATCGTCAAAGGTTCGGCGCTGAAGGCGCTCGAGGGCGACCAGTCGCCGATCGGCGAGCCGGCGATCTTCGAGCTGGCTGCTGCGCTGGATTCGTACATCCCGACCCCGGAACGTGCGATCGACAAGCCCTTCCTGCTGCCGATCGAAGACGTGTTCTCGATCTCGGGCCGCGGCACCGTGGTGACCGGTCGTGTCGAGCGCGGCATCGTCAAGGTTGGCGAGGAAATCGAGATTGTCGGCATCCGCCCGACCGTCAAGACCACCTGCACCGGCGTCGAGATGTTCCGCAAGCTGCTGGACCAGGGCCAGGCGGGCGACAACGTGGGCGTGCTGCTGCGCGGCACCAAGCGTGAAGACGTCGAGCGTGGTCAAGTGCTGTGCAAGCCGGGTTCGATCACCCCGCACACGCACTTCACGGGCGAGATCTACGTGCTGTCGAAGGAAGAAGGCGGTCGTCATACGCCGTTCTTCAACAACTACCGTCCGCAGTTCTACTTCCGTACCACGGACGTGACCGGTTCGATCGCGCTGCCGGAGGGCACCGAGATGGTCATGCCGGGCGACAACGTGTCGATCACCGTCAAGCTGATCGCCCCGATCGCCATGGAAGAAGGCCTGCGCTTCGCGATCCGCGAAGGCGGCCGTACCGTCGGCGCCGGCGTCGTCGCCAAGATCATCGAGTAATCGTCTCGCTGATTGCCAGATTGGCGCACCTGCAAGGGTGCGCTTTGCAGTCTCTGCTGCAGGGGTATAGCTCAACTGGCAGAGCGTCGGTCTCCAAAACCGAAGGTTGGGGGTTCGATTCCCTCTGCCCCTGCCATATTTTTCCGGGTGTTCATCCGCAATGGCCGATAAGTTGAAATTCGCGCTGGCGCTGGCACTGTTGGCAGCCGGCGTGGTCGGCTTCTATGTGCTTTCCGAGCAGCCGCTCGTCCTGCGTGTTCTCTCCGTCCTGGCGGGTCTGGGACTGGGTATTGCCGTGGCTTCAGTCTCCGAACCCGGCAAGCGCTTCATAGGCTTTGCGCGTGAGTCGATCACCGAAACCAAGAAAGTCGTCTGGCCGAGCCGCAAGGAAACCACGCAGACCACCGGTCTGGTATTCGCGTTTGCTGTTGCGACTGCGGTCTTTCTCTGGCTGACGGACAAGAGCCTGGAGTGGGTTCTGTACGACCTCATTCTGGGTTGGAAGTGATATGACCAAACGTTGGTATGTGGTTCATGCCTATTCGGGCTTCGAGAAGTCCGTTCAGCGCGCCCTCATCGAGCGGGTGAATCGTTCGGGCATGCAGGACAGTTTTGGCCAGATCCTCGTTCCGGTGGAGGAGGTGGTTGAACTGCGTGGTGGCCAGAAGACCGTGACCGAGCGCAAGTTCTTCCCGGGCTACGTCCTCGTCGAGATGGAGATGAATGACGAGAGCTGGCACCTGGTGAAGTCCACGCCCAAGGTTACTGGCTTTGTGGGCGGTACCGCGAACAAGCCCGCGCCGATCTCGGAGAAGGAGGTCGAGAAGATCATGCAGCAGATGCAGGAGGGGGTGGACAAGCCTCGTCCGAAGGTGCTGTTCGAGATCGGTGAGGTGGTTCGGGTCAAGGAAGGTCCGTTCACCGACTTCCATGGTTCGGTCGAGGATGCGAACTACGAGAAGAACAAATTGCGCGTGTCGGTGACCATCTTTGGTCGCGCCACGCCGGTCGAGCTGGATTTCGCCCAGGTCGAGAAGGCCTGAGCAAAACGGCAGACCCCCGGGTCTGCTGTAGCCCGTTCACGCGGGCGAAGCGAGGAGCGCCGGTACTTCCGGCGCGCTAGCACTCATCACAGGAGCAAGCCGCAATGGCAAAGAAAATCATTGGCTACATCAAGCTGCAGGTTCCGGCCGGTAAAGCCAACCCCAGCCCCCCCATCGGTCCGGCGCTCGGTCAGCGCGGTCTGAACATCATGGAGTTCTGCAAGGCGTTCAACGCCAAGACCCAGGGCCTCGAGCCGGGTCTGCCGATTCCGGTGGTGATCACCGCCTTCGCCGACAAGTCCTTCACGTTCATCATGAAGACGCCGCCGGCGACGATCCTGATCAAGAAGGCCGCCGGCATCCAGAAGGGTTCCGCCAAGCCGCACACCGACAAGGTGGGCAAGATCACTCGTGCCCAGGTCGAAGACATCGCCAAGGCCAAGCAGCCGGACCTTACCGCTGCCGACCTCGAAGCCGCCGTGCGCACCATCGCCGGTTCCGCCCGCAGCATGGGCATCACCGTGGAGGGCCTGTAATCATGGCGAAGCTGTCCAAGCGAGTTCAGGCGCTGCGCGCCAAGGTTGATCGCAATCAGGCGTATCCGGTCGCCGACGCCCTGCGTCTGGTCAAGGAGTGCGCCACCGCCAAGTTCGACGAGTCGATCGACATCGCCGTGAACCTCGGCGTCGATGCGCGCAAATCCGACCAGGTCGTTCGCGGTTCTGTCGTGCTGCCCGCCGGTACCGGCAAGTCGGTGCGCGTGGCCGTGTTTGCCCAGGGCGACAAGGCCGAAGCCGCACGCGCCGCGGGTGCCGAAGTCGTCGGTTTCGACGACCTGGCCGAGCAGGTCAAGGCGGGTAACCTGAACTTTGACGTCTGCATCGCGACCCCTGACGCCATGCGCGTGGTTGGTCAATTGGGCCAGATCCTCGGTCCGCGCGGTTTGATGCCGAACCCGAAGGTCGGTACCGTGACCATGGACGTGGCGACCGCCGTCAAGAACGCGAAGGCCGGTCAGGTCCAGTACCGCACGGACAAGGCGGGCCTCGTGCATGCCACCATCGGTCGTGCTTCGTTCGAACTCGATGCACTGCAGCAGAACCTGTCCGCCTTCATCGACGCGCTGGTCAAGGCCAAGCCGGCTGCCGCCAAGGGCATCTATCTCCGCCGTATCGCCGTCTCCAGCACCATGGGTGCCGGTGTGCGCGTGGAGCCCAGCAGCGTCAACGCTGCGTGATTGCAAGGGCGCCCCTGCGGGCGCCCGAAGTACTTTGAGCCGCAGCGGCAAAAGCGCTGCGGATCGTCAAAGACCGCAGGTGCGCGTTCCTCGTGTTCGCGTTTAAGCATGAAAATGGCCTGCGCAGACGGTGTGCTCAGAACAGGATTTGGCCGTTTATCCGGCCCCGCTCCTGATCAAGGTCGCCGTGGGTGCGAACCACAGTATCGGTTCGCGTGTTGACTTGAAAGGAGGAAAGACCTATGGGTCTCAATCTCGATGACAAGAAAGCCGTAGTGGCTGAGGTGTCGGCACAGGTGGCCAACGCTCAGACGATCGCGGTGGCCGAGTATCGCGGCATTGCGGTGGGCGATCTCACCACGCTGCGTGCGAAGGCCCGCGAGTCTGGTGTTTACCTGCGTGTGCTGAAGAACACCCTAGTCCGTCGCGCAATCGCCGGTACCCCGTTCGAGGGGCTGGCAGGCGATCTGACCGGCCCGCTGATCTATGGCATCTCGGCCGATCCGGTCGCTGCTGCCAAGGTGCTCAACGACTTCGCCAAGGGTAACGACAAGATCGTCCTGCGCGCTGGTTCCTACGCGGGCAATACGCTCGACAAGGCTGGCATTCAGGCGCTCGCCTCGATCCCGAGTCGCGAAGAGCTGCTCGCCAAGCTGCTGGGTGTCATGCAGGCGCCGGTTTCCGGCTTTGCTGGCGCGCTGGCCGCCCTCGCCAAGAAGCGCGAGGAAGAAGGCGCGGCCGCCTGATCGCGAACTCTCGCTACTACGTTTCCCTAAAAAATACCGATTCTGGAGTTATCTCAAATGGCAATCAGCAAAGAAGACATCCTGGAAGCCGTTGCTGGCATGACCGTGATGGACCTGAACGACCTCGTCAAGGCGTTCGAAGAGAAGTTCGGTGTGTCCGCCGCCTCGCTCGCCGTGGCTGCCCCGGGTGCCGCTGCCGCTGCCCCGGTTGAAGAGAAGACCGAGTTCGACGTCGTGCTGCTTGAAGCAGGCGCCAAGAAGGTCGAGGTCATCAAGGTCGTCCGTGCCGCTACCGGCCTGGGCCTGAAGGAAGCCAAGGACGTGGTCGACGGCGCGCCGAAGACCGTGAAGGAAGGCGCTCCGAAGGCTGACGCCGAAGCGCTGAAGAAGCAACTGGAAGAAGCTGGCGCCAAGGTCGAAATCAAGTAATATTCGACTTCCCAGTTGGGCTGGTACTCTCAGGAGTGCCGGCCCTTTCGTGCTTTCTAATCGAGATTGCGGGAGATCCGCAGTTTTCGATGACAGGCCAGAGCGTTTGTCGATCGACCGGTCGCCCTGCAGCAGCGGGCTGCGAGCTACCGGAACCGCCCGAACGTTGTGTCCTGTCTTTCCGATGTTAGCCCTCTAGCCGGAGCATCCATGGCGTATTCCTACACCGAAAAGAAACGTATCCGCAAGAGCTTCGCCAAGCGCGCGGCCGTGCTTGATGCGCCTTTCCTGCTCGCCACCCAGATCGAGTCCTTTGCCGAATTCCTGCAAGCGGACACCCCGCCCGAGGCGCGGCGTAACCAGGGTCTGCAGGCCGCGTTCACCTCGATCTTCCCGATCTCGAGTCACAGCGGCAACGCGCGTCTCGAGTACGTGCAGTACATGCTGGGCGAGCCGGCCTTCGATGTGAAGGAATGCCAGCAGCGTGGCCTGACTTTCGCGTCGCCCCTGCGCGCGCGCGTGCGCCTGGTCATCATGGACCGCGAGGCGCCAAAGGAAACCATCAAGGAGGTGAAGGAGCAGGAGGTCTACATGGGCGAGATTCCGCTCATGACCAACACCGGCTCCTTCGTCATCAATGGCACCGAGCGCGTCATCGTCTCGCAGCTGCACCGCTCGCCGGGCGTGTTCTTCGAGCATGACCGCGGCAAGACCCACTCCTCGGGAAAGCTGTTGTTCTCGGCGCGCATCATCCCCTACCGTGGCTCGTGGCTGGACTTCGAGTACGACCCGAAGGACTACCTCTACTTCCGCGTCGACCGCCGACGCAAGATGCCGGTGACGATCCTGCTGCGCGCGATCGGCCTGACCCCGGAAGAGATCCTCGCCACCTTCCACGATACGGACACCTTCCACCTGCAGGGCGAGGGTGCGCAGTTCGAACTGGTGCCCGAGCGGCTGCGCGGCGAGATGGCGCGCTTCGACATCACGACCCCGGACGGCAAGATCGTCGTCGCGCGCGACAAGCGCATCACCTCCAAGCACATCCGTGAGATCGACCAGGCCGGCGTGAAGACCATGGCGGTTCCGGACGACTTCATCCTTGGCCGCGTGATCGCCAATGACATCGCGGATCCCGAGACCGGTGAGGTGCTGGCGCGCGCAAACGATGAGATCACCGAGGATCTGCTCGATAAACTGCGCCTTGCCAACGTGACCGAACTGCGCACCCTGTACATCAACGACCTCGACCGCGGCGGCTACATCTCGCAGACCCTGCGCATCGACGAAACGGCGGACCAGTGGGCGGCGCGGGTCGCGATCTACCGCATGATGCGTCCGGGCGAGCCGCCCACCGAGGATGCGGTCGAAGGTCTCTTCCAGGGCCTGTTCTATGCCGAGGAGCGCTACGACCTGTCCTCCGTCGGCCGCATGAAGTTCAACCGCCGCGCCTACCCCGAGAAGATCGACGACAAGGCGCCGGGCTGGCTCAAGCGCTTCCACGAGCGTGTCGGCCCGCAGGGCGAGGACGGGCCTGGTGTGCTCACTAACGACGACATCCTGGCGGTGGTCGGCGTGCTGGTCGAACTGCGCAACGGCCGTGGCGAAATCGACGACATTGACCACCTCGGCAACCGCCGTGTGCGGTCCGTCGGTGAACTCGCCGAGAACCAGTTCCGCGCGGGTCTGGTGCGCGTCGAGCGCGCCGTCAAGGAGCGTCTGTCGCAGGCCGAGTCCGACAACCTGATGCCGCACGACCTGATCAACGCCAAGCCGATCTCGGCTGCGATCAAGGAGTTCTTCGGCTCCAGCCAGCTGTCGCAGTTCATGGACCAGACCAACCCGCTGTCCGAGATCACGCACAAGCGCCGCGTCTCCGCGCTGGGCCCGGGCGGTCTGACGCGCGAGCGTGCCGGCTTCGAGGTGCGCGACGTGCACCCGACCCACTACGGCCGGGTGTGTCCGATCGAGACGCCGGAAGGTCCGAACATCGGTCTGATCAACTCGCTGGCCGTGTATGCCCGCACCAACCGTCACGGCTTCCTCGAAACCCCGTATCGCAAGGTGGTCGATGGCAAGGTCACCGACCAGATCGACTTCCTGTCCGCGATCGAGGAAGGCCAGTACGTGATCGCGCAGGCGAACGCCGAGATCGACGCCGCCGGCATGCTGGCGGGCGACCTGGTTTCGTGCCGCAGCAAGGGCGAGTTCCTGCTCGCCACCGCGGACATGGTGCAGTACATGGACGTGGCGCCGGGCCAGATCGTGTCCGTTGCGGCCTCACTGATTCCATTCCTCGAGCACGATGATGCCAACCGCGCGCTGATGGGCGCGAACATGCAGCGCCAGGCCGTGCCCTGCCTGCGACCGGAGAAGCCGCTGGTCGGCACCGGCATCGAGCGCCGCGTCGCGGTGGACTCGGGTACTGCGGTGCAGGCGACGCGCGGCGGCATGGTGGACTATGTGGATGCCAACCGGGTCGTGATCCGGGTGAATGACGACGAAACCCTGCCGGGCGAGGTCGGCGTCGACATCTACAACATGATCAAGTACACCCGTTCCAACCAGAACACCAACATCAACCAGCGTCCGGTGGTGAAGGTCGGTGACCGCATCGCCAAGGGCGACGTGGTGGCCGACGGCGCTTCCACCGACTTGGGCGAGCTGGCGCTGGGCCAGAACATGCTGGTCGGCTTCATGCCCTGGAACGGCTACAACTTCGAGGACTCGATCCTCATCTCCGAGCGTGTGGTCGCCGACGACCGCTTCACCTCGATCCACGTCGAGGAACTGACGGTCGTGGCACGCGACACCAAGCTCGGACCCGAGGAGATCACCCGCGACATCGCGTCGCTGGGCGAGGCGCAGCTTTCGCGCCTGGACGAGTCCGGCATCGTGTATATCGGCGCCGAGGTCGAAGCAGGTGATGTGCTCGTTGGCAAGGTCACGCCCAAGGGCGAGACACAGCTGACGCCGGAAGAGAAGCTGCTGCGCGCGATCTTTGGTGAGAAGGCGTCCGATGTGAAGGACACCTCGCTGCGCGTGCCTTCGGGCATGGTCGGAACGGTGATCGACGTTCAGGTCTTCACCCGTGAGGGCATCGAGCGCGACAAGCGCGCGCAGTCGATCATCGACGACCAGCTGCGCAGCTTCAAGACGGACCTTGCGGATCAGATGCGTATCGTGGAACGGGATGCTTTTGCCCGTATCCGCCGCATGATCGTCGGCCAGATCGCCAACGGTGGCCCGAAGAAGCTCGCCAAGGGCACTGCGCTCACCGACGCCTACCTCGACGGTCTCGAGCTTTACCACTGGTTCGACATCCGCTTGGCGGACGAGACCCTGGCGGTACAGCTCGAGGCGGTGCGCGAGGGCCTGGAGAACACGCGCAAGGACTTCGAGCAGGCCTTCGAGATCAAGAAGAAGAAGCTCACCCAGGGTGACGAACTGCCCCCGGGTGTGCAGAAGATGGTCAAGGTATACCTGGCCGTCAAGCGCCGCCTGCAGCCGGGCGACAAGATGGCCGGCCGTCACGGCAACAAGGGTGTCGTATCGAAGATCGTGCCGGTCGAGGACATGCCGTACATGGAAGACGGCACCCCGCTGGACATCGTGCTCAACCCGCTCGGCGTGCCGTCGCGGATGAACATCGGTCAGATCCTCGAGACCCACCTCGGCTGGGCCGCGAAGGGGCTCGGCCAGCAGATCGACAGGATGCTGCAGGCGCAGGCTTCCGCGACCGAACTGCGCGGCTTCCTCGAGCAGATCTACAACACGAGCGGCAAGCCGGAGGCGCTCGACACCTTTGCCGATGACGAGGTGCGCGAGCTTGCGTCGAACCTGAAGAAGGGCGTGCCCTTCGCAACCCCGGTGTTCGATGGCGCGAAGGAGGACGAGATCCAGCAGATGCTGGAGCTCGCTGGCCTGCCGACGGGAGGCCAGGTCACCCTCTTCGATGGCCGCACCGGCGAGGCGTTCGAACGCAAGGTCACCGTCGGCTACAAGCATGTGCTGAAGCTGCACCACCTGGTCGATGACAAGATGCACGCGCGTTCGACCGGTCCGTACTCGCTCGTCACCCAGCAGCCGCTGGGCGGCAAGGCGCAGTTCGGTGGACAGCGTTTCGGTGAGATGGAAGTGTGGGCCCTCGAAGCCTATGGCGCGGCCTACACGCTGCAGGAGATGCTCACGGTCAAGTCGGACGACGTGACCGGCCGAACCAAGGTGTACGAAAACATCGTCAAGGGCGAGCACAAGATCGATTCCGGCATGCCGGAGTCCTTCAATGTGCTGGTGAAGGAAATCCGCTCGCTCGCGATCGACATCGATCTCGACCGCGGATAAGCCGACCCCGACAACCCTGCGAATGAATCCAGGGGGCGTTGACCCGAGCGGTTGCGCCCCCGCATGGAGTGAACAATGAAGAGCCTGCTCGCTGACCTGTTCAAGCAAACCCTGCCGAACGAGGAAGAGTTCGACGCGATAACCATCGGTCTCGCGTCGCCGGACAAGATCCGGTCCTGGTCCTACGGTGAGGTGAAGAAGCCCGAGACCATCAACTACCGCACTTTCAAGCCGGAGCGTGACGGCCTGTTCTGCGCCAAGATCTTTGGCCCGGTGAAGGACTACGAGTGCCTGTGTGGTAAATACAAGCGCCTCAAGCACCGTGGCGTGATCTGCGAGAAGTGCGGCGTCGAGGTGACGCTTTCAAAGGTGCGCCGCGAGCGCATGGGCCACATCGAGCTGGCCTCGCCGGTCGCCCACATCTGGTTCCTGAAGAGCCTGCCGAGCCGTCTCGGCATGGTGCTCGACATGACGCTGCGCGACATCGAGCGCGTGCTCTACTTCGAAGCCTTCGTGGTGGTCGAGCCCGGCATGACCCCGCTCAATCGCGGCCAGTTGCTGACCGAGGACGACTATCTGGCCAAGGTCGAGGAGTACGGCGACGAGTTCGACGCCGTGATGGGTGCCGAGGGTGTCGCTGCGCTGCTGCGCAGCCTGGACATCAACCTGGAGGCCGAGAAGCTGCGCGGCGACCTGGAGACCACCAACTCCGAAGCCAAGATCAAGAAGTTCTCCAAGCGCCTGAAGGTGCTCGAAGCCTTCCAGCAGTCCGGCATCAAGCCCGAGTGGATGGTGCTGGAGGTGCTGCCGGTGCTGCCGCCCGACCTGCGCCCGCTGGTGCCGCTGGATGGTGGCCGCTTCGCGACGTCCGACCTGAACGATCTGTATCGTCGCGTCATCAACCGTAACAACCGCCTCAAGCGCCTGCTCGAGCTGAAGGCGCCCGACATCATCGTGCGCAACGAGAAGCGCATGCTGCAGGAAGCCGTCGACTCGCTGCTCGACAACGGCCGCCGTGGCAAGGCCATGACCGGGGCCAACAAGCGCCCGCTGAAGTCGCTGGCCGACATGATCAAGGGCAAGGGCGGCCGATTCCGTCAGAACCTGCTCGGCAAGCGGGTCGACTACTCGGGCCGTTCGGTGATTACCGTCGGTCCGCAGCTCAAGCTGCACCAGTGCGGTCTGCCCAAGCTGATGGCGCTGGAGCTGTTCAAGCCCTTCATCTTCAACAAGCTCGAACTGATGGGGCTGGCCACGACCATCAAGCAGGCCAAGAAGATGGTGGAGTCTCAGGAGCCGGTGGTGTGGGACATCCTCGAAGAGGTGATCCGCGAGCATCCGGTGCTGCTGAACCGCGCACCGACCCTGCACCGTCTTGGCATCCAGGCCTTTGAGCCGGTACTGATCGAAGGCAAGGCAATCCAGCTCCACCCGCTGGTCTGCGTCGCGTTCAACGCCGACTTCGACGGCGACCAGATGGCCGTCCACGTTCCGCTGTCGCTCGAAGCGCAGATGGAAGCCCGCACCCTGATGCTGGCCTCCAACAACGTACTGTCGCCCGCCAACGGCGAGCCGATCATTGTGCCGTCGCAAGACATCGTTCTGGGTCTGTATTACGCCACCCGTGAAGGCATCAACGTGCCGGGCGAGGGCATGATCTTCACTGACGTTTCGGAAGTGAAGCGCGCCTACGAATCGGGCCAGATCGCGCTGCATGCGCGCGTCACCGTGCGCTTGAAGGAGGCCGATCTCGGTCCCAACGGCGAGCGCATCGAGAAAGTCGTGCGTCACAACACCACCGCGGGTCGGGCGATCCTGTCCGAGATCCTGCCGGCTGGGCTGCCCTTCAGCGTGATCGACAAGCCGCTGAAGAAAAAGGAAATCTCCAAGCTCATCAACGCCTCGTTCCGTCGCTGCGGCTTGCGTGCAACGGTGATCTTCGCCGACAAGCTGATGCAGTTCGGCTATGGCCTCGCCACACGCGCGGGTCTGTCGATCGCGGTCAAGGACATGCTGGTGCCCAACGCCAAGCACGACCTGATCCGCGCCGCCGAGGCCGAGGTGAAGGAGATCGCCCAGCAATACACCTCAGGTCTGGTGACCGACGGCGAGCGCTACAACAAGGTCGTGGACATCTGGGGCCGCTGCGGTGACCAGGTCGCCAAGGCCATGATGGAACAACTCGGCTCCGAAGAGGTGGTTGACCGCGAGGGCAAGACGGTCCGCCAGGAGTCCTTCAACGCGATCTACATGATGGCCGACTCGGGGGCACGCGGCTCCGCGGCACAGATCCGACAGCTCGCCGGCATGCGGGGCCTGATGGCCAAGCCGGACGGCTCCATCATCGAGACGCCGATCACCACCAATTTCCGGGAAGGCCTCAACGTTCTGCAGTACTTCATCTCGACGCACGGCGCCCGTAAGGGTCTTGCCGATACCGCGCTGAAGACCGCGAACTCGGGCTACCTGACCCGTCGTCTGGTCGACGTGACTCAGGATCTGGTCGTGATCGAGGACGACTGCGGCACGCGCGAAGGCTTCGCCATGAAGGCCCTGATCGAGGGCGGCGAGGTGGTGGAGCCGCTGCGTGAGCGCATCCTCGGCCGCGTGTGCGTCGACGATGTCGTCAACCCCGAGACGCAGGAAACCGTCATCGAAGCGGGCAGCCTGCTAGACGAGGACGCCGTGGATCTCATCGAAAGCCTGGGTGTGGACGAGGTCAAGGTCCGTACTCCGCTGACGTGCGAAACCCGCTACGGATTGTGTGCAAAGTGCTACGGCCGAGATCTGGGTCGCGGCAGCATGGTCAACGCTGGTGAGGCTGTGGGCGTGATCGCTGCGCAGTCGATCGGCGAGCCGGGCACTCAGCTCACCATGCGTACCTTCCACGTCGGTGGTGCGGCTTCTCGGGCGGCTGCTGCCAGCGGGGTCGAAGCCAAATCTGCGGGTTCCATCCGCTTTGCGGGCAACATGCGTTACGTAGCGAACCCGAAGGGCGAAAAGATCGTCATCGCGCGTTCGGCTGAACTTGTGGTGGCCGACGACCTTGGTCGCGAGCGCGAGCGTCACAAGCTTCCGTACGGCGCGCTGCTGCTCGTTGATGACGGCGCCGCCGTCAAGGCGGGGACCCAACTGGCAAGCTGGGATCCGCACACCCGTCCGATCGTCACCGAATACACCGGTACGGTGAAGTTCGAGAACGTGGAAGAGGGGGTCACCGTCGCCAAGCAGATCGACGAGGTGACGGGCCTTTCGACCCTGGTGGTCATCGATGCAAAGCGCCGCTCCACCACCGGCGCCACGAAGGGCGTGCGTCCTCAGGTCAAGCTGCTCGACGAGAACGGTGAGGAAGTGAAGATCGCCGGCACCGAGCATTCGGTGGCCATCACCTTCCAGGTCGGTTCGCTGATCACGGTGAAGGACGGTCAGCAGATCAATGTGGGTGACATCCTGGCGCGCATTCCGCAGGAATCGGCCAAGACCCGCGACATTACCGGCGGTCTGCCGCGTGTTGCCGAGCTGTTCGAGGCACGGGCACCCAAGGACGCCGGCATGCTTGCCGAGTGCACCGGCACCGTATCCTTCGGCAAGGAGACCAAGGGCAAGCAGCGTCTGGTCATCACCGAGCCGGACGGCACTTCGCACGAGTTCCTGATTCCGAAGGATAAGCACCTTATGGTGCACGACGGTCAGGTGGTGAACAAGGGCGAACTCATCGTCGACGGTCCGGCTGACCCGCACGACATCCTGCGTTTGCAGGGCATCAGCGAACTGGCCCGCTACGTCATCGACGAGGTGCAGGACGTGTACCGGCTCCAGGGCGTGAAGATCAACGACAAGCACATCGAGGTGATTGTTCGTCAGATGCTGCGCCGCGTGGTGATTACGGATCCGGGCGATACCAAGTTCATCCGCGAGGAGCAGGTCGAACGCTCCGAGGTGCTGGACGAGAACGACCGTGTGGAAGCCGATGGCAAGCTGCCGGCGCAGTACGAGAACGTGCTGCTGGGCATCACCAAGGCCTCACTGTCGACGGATTCCTTCATTTCCGCAGCGTCCTTCCAGGAAACCACCCGCGTGCTGACCGAAGCGGCGATCATGGGCAAGCGCGACGAACTGCGCGGCCTGAAAGAGAACGTCATCGTCGGACGCCTGATCCCGGCCGGTACGGGTCTCGCCTATCACCGCAGCCGCAAGGCACAGGAGCAGGGCGTGGATCTCGGCGCCGAGCATGCCTGGGCGGCAGCAGATGTTGCTGAAACGCAGCAGGACATCGAGGCGAGTTGACTTTCGGACCAACCTCGGAATAAACTCCGGCCTCTTTTTTGTGGACTGACCAATCGTAGTCAGTCGCAGCCGGAATAATCCGCCCGCGGCGGCCCATGGTGGGCTGCCGCGGTCTTATGGGAAATTCTTAAGCTATGCCAACAATCAATCAGCTTGTCCGCAAGCCGCGCCAAATGGAAGTTGCCAAGAGCAAGGTTCCGGCGCTTGAAGCTTGCCCGCAGAAGCGCGGCGTCTGCACTCGCGTGTACACCACGACCCCGAAGAAGCCGAACTCGGCGCTGCGTAAGGTCGCCAAGGTTCGTCTCACCAATGGTTTTGAGGTCATCTCGTACATTGGCGGTGAAGGTCACAACCTCCAGGAGCACTCCGTGGTGCTGATCCGTGGCGGTCGTGTAAAGGACCTTCCGGGTGTGCGCTATCACATCGTCCGTGGCTCCCTCGATCTGCAGGGTGTCAAGGATCGTAAGCAGTCGCGCTCGAAGTACGGTGCCAAGCGCCCGAAGAAAGCCTGATTGTCGGTCACAGAAATTTAGCGAGAGGTTGTCATGCCGCGTCGTCGTGAAGTACCCAAGCGCGAGGTCCTGCCGGATCCGAAGTTCGGTAACCAGGATGTCTCCAAGTTCATCAACGTCATCATGCAGTCGGGCAAGAAGGCTGTGGCCGAGCGCATCGTCTATGGTGCCTTCGAGCACATCTCGACCAAGTCCGGTAAGGATCCGCTCGAAGTCTTCTCGAGCGCTGTGGGTAACGTGAAACCGGTCGTCGAGGTCAAGAGCCGTCGTGTTGGCGGTGCCAACTACCAGGTTCCGGTCGAGGTTCGTCCGTCGCGCCGGATGGCGCTGTCGATGCGCTGGCTGCGTGAAGCCGCGCGCAAGCGTGCCGAGAAGTCGATGGCTCAGCGCCTGGCTGGCGAGCTGCTCGAGGCTGCGGAGGGTCGCGGTGCCGCCATGAAGAAGCGCGAAGAAGTTCACCGCATGGCTGAAGCCAACAAGGCGTTCTCGCACTTCCGCTTCTGATTCTGATCGGCAGCGGTAACTCGGGCCCTGTATAGGGCTCGATTGTTTTCCAACGCAAGAAACTCGTTCATCGCGCCTGGTGCGCGACTAACTGAAGGCAGGTTATAACGTGGCTCGCAAGACTCCCATCGAGCGCTACCGCAACATCGGTATCTCCGCTCACATCGACGCCGGCAAGACGACTACGACCGAGCGCATCCTCTTCTACACCGGCGTGAGCCATAAGCTCGGTGAGGTGCACGATGGCGCAGCCACGACGGACTGGATGGTGCAGGAGCAGGAGCGCGGCATCACCATCACCTCGGCAGCGGTGACCTGCTTCTGGAAGGGTATGGATCAATCCTTCCCTGAGCACCGTTTCAACATCATCGACACCCCGGGGCACGTCGACTTCACCATCGAGGTGGAGCGTTCGATGCGCGTGCTCGACGGTGCGTGCATGGTGTATTGCGCAGTGGGTGGCGTTCAGCCTCAATCCGAGACCGTGTGGCGTCAGGCGACCAAGTACAAGGTGCCGCGCCTCGCCTTCGTTAACAAGATGGACCGCTCGGGCGCGAACTTCTTCAAGGTCGTTGACCAGATGAAGAATCGCCTGAAGGCCAATCCTGTTCCGGTGGTAATCCCCATTGGTGCGGAGGATACCTTCAAGGGTGTCGTCGATCTGCTGAAGATGAAGGCGATCATTTGGGACGAAGCCTCCCAGGGCATGAAGTTCGAGTACCACGACATTCCGGCAGAGTTGCTCGGAACGGCCGAAGAGTGGCGTGCGAGCATGGTTGAGGCCGCTGCCGAAGCTAATGAAGAACTGATGAACAAGTATCTCGAGGAAGGTGAGCTTTCCGAGGAAGAGGTGATCGCGGGTCTGCGTGCGCGCACCCTTGCCTGCGAGATCCAGCCGATGCTGTGCGGCACTGCGTTCAAGAACAAGGGTGTGCAGCGCATGCTCGACGCCGTGATTCAGTACCTGCCGTCGCCGATCGACATTCCGCCGGTCGCGGGCGTCGATGACGATGAGAAGGAAGTGGTTCGTCATGCACGTGACGACGAGAAGTTCTCCGCGCTCGCGTTCAAGCTCATGACTGACCCCTTTGTTGGCCAGTTGACCTTCATTCGCGTGTATTCGGGTGTGCTCGAATCGGGTTCGACCGTGTTGAACTCGGTGAAGAACCGCAAGGAACGCATTGGCCGCATCCTGCAGATGCACGCCAATGACCGTGAAGAGATCAAGGAGGTGCTCGCCGGTGACATTGCCGCCGTTGTCGGCCTCAAGGATGTCACCACGGGTGAAACTCTGTGCGACACGAGCGCGCCGGTCATCCTTGAGCGCATGGTGTTCCCGGATCCTGTGATCCACGTCGCCGTCGAGCCCAAGACCAAGAGCGACCAGGAAAAGATGGGCCTTGCGCTGTCGCGCCTGGCGGCCGAAGATCCGTCCTTCCGTGTGCGCACCGACGAGGAGTCGGGGCAGACCATCATTTCGGGGATGGGTGAACTTCACCTCGAGATCATCGTTGACCGCATGAAGCGCGAGTTCAACGTCGAGGCCAACGTCGGCGCGCCCCAGGTCGCCTACCGCGAGACCATCCGCAAGGCGGCAAACGACGTCGAAGGCAAGTTCGTCAAGCAATCCGGTGGTCGTGGTCAGTACGGTCACGTCGTTATCAACCTCGAACCGGCTGAACAGGGTAAGGGCTACGAGTTCGTGGATGCCGTCAAGGGTGGCGTGGTTCCGCGCGAGTACATCCCTGCGGTGGACAAGGGCATCCAGGAAACCCTGCCGAATGGCGTGCTCGCTGGATTCCCGGTGGTTGACGTCAAGGTCACGCTGCACTTCGGTTCCTATCACGATGTCGACTCCAACGAAAACGCCTTCAAGATGGCGGGTTCGATGGCGTTCAAGGAAGCCATGCGTAAGGCCAGCCCCGTGCTGCTCGAGCCGATGATGGCGGTCGTGGTCGAGACGCCGGAAGACTATATGGGTAACGTCATGGGTGACCTGTCTGGTCGTCGTGGCATCGTTCAGGGTATGGATGACATCCCGGGCGGAATGAAGGAAATCAAGGCCGAGGTGCCGCTGGCCGAGATGTTCGGCTACGCTACTCAGTTGCGCTCGCTGACCCAGGGTCGTGCGACCTACTCGATGGAGTTCAAGCACTACGCCGAAGCTCCGAAGAGCGTGGCCGAAGCCGTCATCAGCAGCCGTAAGTAATCAACACACTCAACTCAAGGACTCACGAACATGGCAAAGGGTAAGTTCGAACGTACCAAGCCCCACGTGAACGTCGGCACCATCGGCCACGTTGACCACGGCAAGACCACGCTGACCGCTGCGATCACCACGATCCTGTCGAAGAAGTTCGGCGGCGAAGCCAAGGCGTACGATCAGATCGACGCGGCGCCCGAAGAAAAGGCGCGTGGCATCACCATCAACACGGCGCACGTCGAGTACGAGACGGAAACCCGTCACTACGCGCACGTTGATTGCCCGGGTCACGCCGACTACGTGAAGAACATGATCACCGGTGCCGCCCAGATGGATGGTGCGATCCTGGTGTGCTCGGCCGCGGACGGTCCGATGCCGCAGACCCGCGAGCACATCCTGCTGGCCCGCCAGGTCGGTGTGCCTTACATCATCGTCTTCCTGAACAAGTGCGACATGGTCGACGACGAAGAACTGCTCGAGCTGGTGGAGATGGAAGTGCGCGAGCTTCTGTCGAAGTACGACTTCCCGGGCGATGACATCCCCATCGTCAAAGGTTCGGCGCTGAAGGCGCTCGAGGGCGACCAGTCGCCGATCGGCGAGCCGGCGATCTTCGAGCTGGCTGCTGCGCTGGATTCGTACATCCCGACCCCGGAACGTGCGATCGACAAGCCCTTCCTGCTGCCGATCGAAGACGTGTTCTCGATCTCGGGCCGCGGCACCGTGGTGACCGGTCGTGTCGAGCGCGGCATCGTCAAGGTTGGCGAGGAAATCGAGATTGTCGGCATCCGCCCGACCGTCAAGACCACCTGCACCGGCGTCGAGATGTTCCGCAAGCTGCTGGACCAGGGCCAGGCGGGCGACAACGTGGGCGTGCTGCTGCGCGGCACCAAGCGTGAAGACGTCGAGCGTGGTCAAGTGCTGTGCAAGCCGGGTTCGATCACCCCGCACACGCACTTCACGGGCGAGATCTACGTGCTGTCGAAGGAAGAAGGCGGTCGTCATACGCCGTTCTTCAACAACTACCGTCCGCAGTTCTACTTCCGTACCACGGACGTGACCGGTTCGATCGCGCTGCCGGAGGGCACCGAGATGGTCATGCCGGGCGACAACGTGTCGATCACCGTCAAGCTGATCGCCCCGATCGCCATGGAAGAAGGCCTGCGCTTCGCGATCCGCGAAGGCGGCCGTACCGTCGGCGCCGGCGTCGTCGCCAAGATCATCGAGTAATGCTCGAACTGGGGCGGCCCTTTGGGGTCGCCCACGCTCTTTGTGCTCTTTTCTGAAACATCCGCTCTTTTGGACTAAACATGCAGAACCAGAAAATCCGCATTCGCCTGAAAGCATTCGATTACCGTCTGATCGACCAGTCCGCGTTGGAAATCGTCGAAACGGCCAAGCGCACGGGCGCCGTCGTTCGCGGCCCCGTCCCGCTGCCGACTCGCATCGAACGTTTCGACCTGCTGCGTTCGCCGCACGTTAACAAGGCTTCGCGCGATCAGATGGAAATCCGCACCCATCAGCGCCTGATGGACATCATCGATCCGACCGATAAAACGGTTGACGCTCTGATGAAGCTGGATCTTCCGGCTGGCGTGGACGTCGAGATCAAGCTCCAATAAGCGCTTTTGCTTGCGGAAGCTTTGAACAGGCCGGTATAATCCGGCCTTTGTGCCTTTGGGTGCAATAATTGTGACCCCCGGTCAATCGCAACCGGGATTCAGGAGAAAAAAATGAGTCTAGGCCTTGTAGGACGCAAGGTCGGCATGACTCGCATCTTCGCTGAGGATGGCAAGACCATTCCGGTGACGGTGCTGGACGTGTCGGACAATCGTGTGTCCCAGATCAAGACGACCGAAACTGATGGCTATGCCGCGGTTCAGGTTGCTTTCGGCAGGCGTCGCGCCAGCCGTATCACCAAGCCGGTCGCGGGTCATCTTGCCAAGGCGGGCGTCGAGCCCAGTCGCGGCATGAAGGAGTTCCGCGTTGAAGGCGAGCAGGCAGGCGGCATGAATGTCGGTGACCTGCTGGGCGCAGACCTCTTCCAGGTCGGTCAAAAGGTTGATGTGACCGGTGTGACGATCGGCAAGGGCTTTTCCGGCCCGATCAAGCGTCACAACTTCTCGTCGAACCGTGCCTCGCACGGCAACTCCATCTCGCACAACTCGCCGGGTTCCATCGGTATGGCGCAGGATCCGGGTCGCGTGTTTCCGGGTAAGCGCATGGCCGGCCAGTATGGCAACGTGCAGCGCACGACCCAGGGGCTCGAAGTCGTTCGCGTGGATGTCGAGCGCCAGCTCCTTCTCGTGAAGGGTGCGGTGCCGGGTGCCAAGGGTGGCGACGTCGTCGTCCGTCCGGCGGTCAAGGCCTGAGGAGCGCGCAATGGAACTGAAACTCTTGAATGATCAGGGTCAGGCAGCATCGACGCTTCAGGCGTCCGATGTGCTGTTCGGCCGTGAGTACAACGAAGCGCTTGTGCACCAGGTCGTGACCGCCTACATGGCGAACGCGCGCTCGGGTAACCGCAAGCAGAAGGATCGCTCCGAGATCGCCAAGTCGACTCGCAAGCCGTTCCGTCAGAAGGGTACGGGTAACGCCCGTGCTGGTATGGCTTCCAGCCCGCTGTGGCGCGGAGGCGGCAAGATCTTCCCGAACACCCCGGACGAGAACTTCTCGCAGAAGGTGAACCGCAAGATGTACCGCGCCGGTGTCGCTGCGATCCTGTCGCAGCTTGCTCGCGAGGACCGTCTGGCCATCGTGGAGAACTTCAGCGTCGAGGCGCCGAAGACCCGCTTGCTGTCGCAGAAGCTCAAGGGTATGGGCCTGGACTCGGTTCTGGTCATTACCGACGAAATGGATGAGAACCTGTTCCTGTCCTCGCGCAACCTTCATCAGGTTCTGGTGCTGGAAGTGAACGAGGCGGATCCGGTGTCGCTCGTGCGCTTCCCGAAGGTGCTGGTCACCAAGGGCGCGCTGGCGAAGATGGAGGAAGCGTGGCAATGAGCGCGATCACTCAGGAACGTCTGCTGCAGGTGCTGCTCGCTCCGCAGATCTCCGAAAAGGCAACGTATGTTGCCGACAAGAGCGAGCAGGTGGTGTTCAAGGTCGCTTCCGATGCAACCAAGCCCGAAGTGAAGGCGGCTGTCGAGTCGCTGTTCAAGGTCGAGGTGAAGTCGGTTCAGGTTCTGAACGTGAAGGGCAAAGCCAAGCGCTTTGGCAAGACCATGGGTCGCCGCAAGGACTGGAAGAAGGCCTTCGTGTGCCTGAAGCCCGGTCAGGAAATCAACTTCGCGGCGGGGGAGTGATAGATCATGGCAATCGTTAAACTCAAGCCCACTTCCGCTGGCCGTCGTGCCCAGGTAAAGGTCGTCAATGCCGACCTCTACAAGGGGCGTCCGATCGCGGCGCTGGTCGAGAAGCAGAGCAAGAATGCTGGCCGTAACAATAACGGTCGCATCACGGTGCGCCACCAGGGTGGTGGTCACAAGCAACACTATCGCCTGGTCGACTTCCGTCGCAATAAGGATGGTATTCCCGCCAAGGTCGAACGTATCGAGTACGACCCCAATCGCTCCGCGCACATCGCGCTGCTGTGCTACGCGGATGGCGAGCGTCGCTACATCATCGCACCGCGTGGCGTGGAAGTCGGTCAGCAACTGGTTAGCGGCTCCGAGGCGCCTATCAAGCCGGGTAACGCGCTGCCGATTCGTAACATCCCGGTCGGCTCGACGATCCACTGCATCGAGATGGTTCCCGGCAAAGGTGCTCAGCTTGCGCGTGCTGCGGGCACCTCGGTTCAGCTGCTCGCGCGTGAAGGTTCGTACGCACAGCTGCGCCTGCGCTCCGGCGAGATCCGTCGCGTGCATGTGGAGTGCCGCGCGACCATCGGTGAAGTTGGCAACGAAGAGCATGGTCTGCGCAAGATCGGCAAGGCCGGCGCGAACCGTTGGCGCGGCATCCGCCCGACCGTTCGCGGTGTGGCGATGAACCCGGTCGACCACCCGCATGGTGGCGGCGAGGGTCGGACCGGCGAAGCGCGCGAGCCGGTCAGCCCGTGGGGTACGCCGAGCAAGGGTTATCGGACGCGCTCGAACAAGCGCACCGACAACATGATCGTGCAGCGTCGTCACAAGCGTTAAGGGGTAAAAGATGGCACGTTCTATCAAGAAAGGCCCGTTCATCGACGCGCACCTGCTCAAGAAGGTCGACGCGGCACGGACGAGCAACGACAAGCGCCCGATCAAGACCTGGTCGCGTCGCTCCACGATTCTGCCCGACTTCATCGGTCTGACAATCGCGGTGCACAACGGCAAGCAGCACATTCCCGTGTTCGTGACCGAGAACATGGTCGGACACAAGCTCGGCGAATTCGCGCTCACGCGTACCTTCAAGGGTCACGCCGCCAGCAAGAAAGCCAAGCGTTAAGGGGGCGACATGGAAACCAAAGCAATTCTCCGTGGCGTTCGCCTGTCGGCCCAGAAGGGTCGCCTGGTGGCCGACCTGGTTCGGGGCAAACGCGTCGATCAGGCGCTCAACACGCTGGCCTTCTCGCCCAAGAAGGGCGCGAAGATCATTCGCAAGGTGCTCGAGTCGGCAATCGCGAATGCCGAGCACAACGACGGCGCCGATATCGACACGCTGAAGGTCAAGGCCATTCACGTGGAAGAGGGCATGACGCTCAAGCGCTTCACTGCGCGTGCGAAGGGTCGCGGCAACCGCATCCTCAAGCCCACCTGCCACGTCTACGTGACCGTTGGCGAGTAAGGAGTAAACATGGGTCAGAAAATCCATCCCACTGGCTTCCGCCTCGCCGTCACGCGTGACTGGGGTTCGCGCTGGTTTGCTTCCAGCAAGGACTTCTCGGGCATGCTGCACGAGGACCTGAAGGTTCGCGAGTACCTCAAGAAGCGCCTCGCGCACGCATCGCTCGGCCGCGTGCTGATCGAGCGGCCGGCCAAGAATGCCCGCATTACGCTGTTCAGTGCGCGTCCGGGCGTCGTGATCGGCAAGAAGGGCGAAGACATCGAGGCACTCAAGCGCGATCTGCAGAAGATCGTAGGCGTTCCGGTTCACGTGAATATCGAGGAAGTGCGCAAGCCCGAACTCGACGCGAAGCTCATCGCTGATTCGATCGCCCAGCAACTTGAGAAGCGCATCATGTTCCGCCGCGCAATGAAGCGGGCCATGCAGAACGCGATGCGCTTGGGTGCCCAGGGCATCAAGATCATGAGCTCCGGTCGCCTGAACGGCGCCGAGATCGCGCGTACCGAGTGGTATCGTGAAGGCCGTGTTCCGCTGCACACCCTGCGCGCGAATATCGATTATGGCGTCTCCGAAGCGCAGACCACCTACGGCATCATTGGCATCAAGGTGTGGGTGTTCAAGGGTGAGATGCTGGGTCGCAACGAGCAGCCCGTCGCCGCCGAGCCGGAAGTGGATAACCGCCGTGGCCGCCGTGGCGCGCCGCGTGACGGCGAAGGTCGTCCGGGTCGTCGTCCCGCTCGTCGTGGCGAAGGCCGGCAAGAAGAAAGCAGGAGTGAATGATGCTGCAGCCGACTAGAAGGAAGTACCGTAAGGAGCAGAAGGGCCGCAACACCGGTGTCGCTACCCGCGGCGCCAAGGTGTCCTTCGGCGAGTACGGGCTGAAGGCCGTTGGCCGCGGTCGTCTGACCGCGCGTCAAATCGAGTCGGCCCGTCGTGCGATGACGCGTCATATCAAGCGTGGTGGTCGCATCTGGATTCGCATCTTCCCGGACAAGCCGATCTCGAAGAAGCCGGCCGAAGTCCGGATGGGTAACGGTAAGGGTAACCCCGAGTACTGGGTCGCCGAGATCCAGCCGGGCAAGGTGCTCTATGAAATGGACGGCGTGGCCGAAGAGCTCGCTCGTGAGGCTTTCCGGCTCGCTGCCGCCAAGCTTCCGATCGAGACCGTGTTCGTTACCCGTCAGATTGGGGGTTGAACATGAACGCTACTGAACTCCGCGCCAAGAGCGCAGATGAGTTGAACAAGGAGCTCCTCGAGCTGCTCAAGGCGCAGTTTTCGCTGCGCATGCAGCACGCTACGCAGCAGCTGGGCAATACGAGTCAGATTGGTAAGGTTCGTCGCGATATCGCGCGCGTGCGTACCATTCTGCGCGAAAAGGCGGGTCAGCAATGAGCGAACAGGTTGAGAAGGTTCGCCGCGCGCTGGTTGGGCGTGTGGTGAGCGACAAGATGCAGAAGACGGTGACCGTTCTTGTCGAGCGTCGGGTGAAGCACCCGCTGTACGGCAAGATCATCACCCGTTCGGCAAAGTACCACGCTCACGTGGAAGACGGCATTGCCGCGCAGGGCGACCTCGTCGAGATCGAGGAGTGCCGCCCGATCTCGCGCACCAAGACCTGGCGGGTGGCCAAGGTGCTCGAGAAGGCTCGTATCATCTGAATTGAGTTACTGGCAGGTCGCAAAAAAAACAGCTTGGCGCGCACGCGCCAGGCTGTTATACTTTTGCCTCTTTGCTCCGGGGCTCGCTCGGGGCATCCTACCCTGACGGGTTCCAAGACTGTCCGCAGATGCGGGATAAGTTGGAGATATTTTCATGATTCAAATGCAGTCCAGGCTGGACGTGGCCGATAACTCCGGCGCACGCTCGGTGATGTGCATCAAGGTCCTGGGTGGTTCGAAGCGTCGCTATGCCGGCGTGGGCGACATCATCAAGGTTACCGTGAAGGATGCTGCGCCGCGTGGTCGCGCCAAGAAGGGTGACGTCTACAACGCGGTCGTGGTTCGCACTGCCAAGGGCGTTCGTCGTCCTGACGGTTCGCTGATCAAGTTCGACAACAATGCGGCCGTGCTTCTGAACAACAAGCTTGAGCCGATCGGCACCCGTATCTTTGGGCCGGTCACGCGCGAGCTGCGCACCGAGCGGTTCATGAAGATCGTCTCGCTGGCGCCCGAAGTGCTCTGAGGAGTCGATAGATGAACAAGATCCGCAAGGGTGACGAAGTAATGGTGCTGACGGGCAAGGATCGTGGCCGTCGTGGCACTGTGCTGCGCCGCGTCGATGACGAGCGCGTCGTGGTCGAGGGTGTGAATCGGGTGAAGAAGCACGTGCGCCCGAATCCGCTGAAAGGTGAAGTGGGTGGCATCGTCGAGAAGGAGATGCCCATCCATGTGTCGAACGTCGCGCTGTTCAATCCCGCCACCCAGAAGGGTGATCGAGTCGGGATCAAGACGCTTGAAGATGGCCGCAAGGTTCGTTTCTTCAAGTCGAACGGCGAGCTGGTGAACGCCTAAGGAGTGACGATGGCTCGCTTGCAACAGGTTTACAAGGATGAGGTCGCGCCTGCGCTGAGGCAGCAGTTCGGCTACAAGTCCGTGATGGAAGTTCCTCGCATCACCAAGATCACCCTCAATATGGGCGTCGGTGAGGCGGTTGGCGACAAGAAGATTCTCGAGAACGCCATTGGCGACATGACCAAGATCGCCGGTCAGAAGCCAGTGTCCACCAAGGCTCGCAAGTCGATCGCCGGTTTCAAGATTCGCGACGGTTATCCGATTGGCTGCATGGTGACCCTGCGTGGGCCGCGCATGTTCGAATTTCTAGATCGTCTGATCACGATTGCCCTGCCGCGCGTCCGTGACTTCCGCGGTATCGCGTCGAAGGGTTTTGATGGTCGCGGCAATTACAACCTCGGTGTCAAGGAACAGATCATTTTTCCTGAGATCGAGTACGACAAGATCGATGCGCTGCGCGGGATGAACATCAGCATCACGACGACGGCCAAGAACGACGAGGAGGCCCGTGCTCTCCTCGCCGCGTTCAAGTTCCCGTTCAAGAATTGAGGGTGATATGGCGAAACTCGCTCTGATCAACCGCGAAGCGAAGCGCGCGCAGCTGGTGGAAAAATTCGCTGCCAAGCGTGCCGCCCTGGTCGCGACGATCAAGGACACCAGTCTGTCCGAAGAAGAACGCATGGCCGCCCGTCTGGCCCTGCAGCAACTGCCGCGCAACGCGAACCCGACCCGTCAGCGCAATCGTTGTGCGCTCACCGGGCGCCCGCGTGGCGTGTTCCGCAAGTTCGGTCTGTGCCGTAACAAGCTGCGTGAAATTGCTTTCCGTGGTGAAGTTCCTGGTATGACCAAGGCGAGCTGGTAAGGAGAAATCGAAGATGAGTATGTCCGATCCGATCGCCGACATGCTGACGCGCATCCGCAACGGCCAGCAGGCCCAGAAGGCCTCGGTGTCGATGCCTTCGTCGAAGCTGAAGGTTGCGATCGCCAAAGTTCTGCATGACGAAGGTTACATCGATGGTTTCGCGGTGCGCGAAGAGGGCGGCAAGCCTTCGCTCGACGTTACGCTCAAGTATTACGCCGGGCGCCCGGTCATTGAGCGACTCGAGCGTGTGAGCCGTCCTGGGCTGCGCATCTACAAGGGTAGCGATGACCTGCCGCGCGTGATGAACGGCCTTGGCGTCGCCATTGTTTCCACGCCGCGTGGCGTGATGACCGACCGCTCCGCACGCGCTGGCCGCGTGGGTGGCGAGGTCATCTGCCTGGTCGCGTAAGGGGGATACGATGTCTCGTGTAGCCAAGAACCCGGTGGCGATCCCGCAGGGCGTGGAAGTGATGATTTCCGACGCTGAGATCGCAGTGAAAGGTCCGCTCGGCTCGCTGCGCCAGGCGCTGACGGGTGCCGTACAGGTTGCGCGCGAAGGCGATGCGATCGTGTGCAAGGCGCGCGACGGTGTTGCCAATGCGCGCGCCATGTCTGGCACCGTGCGTGCGTTGGTGAACAATATGGTTACCGGCGTGAGCAAGGGTTTCGAGCGCAAGCTGACCCTGGTGGGCGTGGGTTATCGTGCGCAAGCGCAGGGCGACAAGCTCAATCTGTCACTCGGCTTCTCTCACCCGGTCGTGCATCAGATGCCCGAAGGTGTGAAGGTCGAGACGCCGACTCAGACCGAGATCCTGATCAAAGGGGTCGACAAGCAGAAGGTCGGCCAGGTCGCTGCCGAGGTGCGGGCCTACCGCGCTCCCGAGCCTTACAAGGGCAAGGGCGTCCGTTATTCGGACGAAGTGGTGGTGCTCAAGGAAACCAAGAAGAAGTAAGGCGGTTCGTCATGAACAAGAAAGAAACTCGTCTCCGTCGCGCGCGCAAAACTCGCGCCAAGATTGCGGAGCTCAAGGCGGTTCGCCTGACGGTGTTCCGGTCCAACTGCCATATCTACGCTCAGGTCATCTCCGGCTGCGGAGCGCGCGTTCTCGCCGCTGCATCGACCGTCGAAGCCGATGTGCGCGCCAAGGTCGCCAATGGCGGCAACAAGGCGGCCGCGGAGGTGGTGGGCAAGCTCATCGCCGAGCGTGCAAAAGCAGCCGGTGTGGAGCAGGTCTCCTTCGACCGCTCGGGCTTCCTGTATCACGGCCGCGTGAAGGCGCTGGCCGAGGCCGCCCGTGAAGGCGGTCTCAAGTTCTAAGCGAGGAATCGTATGGCCAAGCAGCAAACCAAACGTGCGCAAGCCTCCGACGAGCGCGATGACGGCCTGAAGGAAAAAATGGTCGCGATCAATCGCGTGACCAAGGTCGTAAAGGGCGGTCGTATCCTCGGCTTCGCGGCACTGACCGTCGTCGGTGACGGTGACGGCGCGATCGGCATGGGCAAGGGGAAGTCCCGCGAAGTTCCGGTGGCGGTGCAGAAGGCGATGGACGAAGCGCGTCGCAAGATGCGTAAGGTCTCGCTCAAGAACGGGACCTTGCAGCATACGGTAATCGGCAAGCACGGCGCGGCTTCCGTGCTGATGCAGCCGGCTCCCGCTGGTACCGGCATCATCGCCGGCGGTCCGATGCGCGCCGTGTTCGAAGTCATGGGTGTGACCGATGTGATTTGCAAGTGCATCGGCTCTGCCAATCCGTACAACGTCGTCCGTGCCACCATCAATGGCCTGATGGCGATCAACACCCCGGCGGAGATCGCTGCCAAGCGCGGCAAGTCCGTCGAAGAGATCCTGGGGTAAGAGATGTCGGACAAGAAAATCAGGGTGACGCTCGTGAAGAGCGTGATCGGTACCAAGCAGTCCCATCGTGCTACTGTGCGCGGGCTGGGTCTGCGCCGGCTCAACCACACGGTCGAGCTGGCGGATACCCCGGAAGTCCGGGGCATGGTCAACAAGGTGTCCTACCTGCTGAAGTGTGAGGGTTGAAATGCGCCTGAATACCATCAAGCCCGGTGAAGGCTCCAAGAAAGTTGCGCGCCGTGTCGGTCGCGGAATGGGCAGCGGCTTGGGCAAGACCTGCGGCCGCGGCCACAAGGGTCAGAAATCCCGCGCCGGCGGGTTCCACAAGGTCGGCTTCGAGGGCGGCCAGATGCCGCTGCAGCGCCGGCTGCCGAAGCGCGGTTTCGTTTCGCTGACGCGGGCTCGCAATGTCGAGGTGCGCCTGTCCGAACTGGACAAGCTCCCGGTAGACGAGATCGATCTGCTGACGCTCAAGCAGGCGGGCGTCATCGCCGCCGATGCTCTGTCGGCCAAGGTCGTCGTTTCGGGTTCCATAAGCCGCAAGGTGATCCTGCGCGGCGTGGGTGCGACTGCGGGTGCCAAGGCGGCGATCGAAGCTGCCGGCGGTTCCGTGGCGGCCGAGTAAGAAAAGGGCATACGCTGTGGCGAATCCTGCTGCCACGCTGGGAAGCGCGGGGAAATTCGGCGATCTCAAGCGCCGGTTGATGTTCCTCATGGGCGCGTTGATCGTGTATCGGATCGGCGCGCACATTCCGGTGCCTGGTATCGACCCGCAGGGGCTGGCAGAGTTGTTCCAGTCCCAGCAGGGTGGAATCCTTGGCGTGTTCAACCTGTTTTCGGGTGGCGCGCTGTCTCGCTTCACCATCTTCGCGCTGGGCATCATGCCCTACATCTCCGCGTCCATCATCATGCAGTTGATGACCGTGGCGGTGCCTTCTCTGGAAGCGTTGAAGAAGGAAGGGGAGGCGGGTAGACGCAAGATCACGCAGTACACGCGGTACGGCACCTTGCTGCTGGCGTTGGCGCAGTCGCTGGGTATCGCGATCGCGCT
The DNA here is from genome assembly GCF_052598215.2 of Thauera sp. ZXT1-4. Classification (NCBI taxonomy): domain Bacteria; kingdom Pseudomonadati; phylum Pseudomonadota; class Betaproteobacteria; order Rhodocyclales; family Zoogloeaceae; genus Thauera; species Thauera sp. ZXT1-4. The sequence continues at coordinate 118,496 of NZ_JBQWSN020000005.1, forward strand.
CGAAGGGCAGCCTGGTCTGGTGCTCGAGCCGGGGGTCATGTTCCGATTCGTGACCGTCGCGACGCTGGTGACCGGTACGATGTTCCTGATGTGGCTGGGTGAGCAGATCACCGAGCGTGGCATCGGTAATGGCATCTCGATCATCATCTTCGCCGGCATCATAGCGGGCTTGCCAAGTGCGATTGGCGGTTTGTTCGAGTTGGTTCGGACAGGATCGATGCACCCCTTTACGGCGCTCTTCATCTGCATTCTCGTGGTGCTGGTGACGGCCTTTGTGGTTTTCGTGGAGCGTGGGCAGCGGAAGATTCTGGTGAATTACGCCAAACGGCAGGTCGGCAACAAGGTGTATGGGGGGCAAAGTTCCCACCTTCCCCTGAAGCTGAACATGTCTGGCGTGATTCCGCCGATCTTCGCGTCGAGCATCATTCTGTTCCCTGCCACGCTGGGGCAGTGGTTTGGTTCGTCGGAGGGGATGTACTGGCTGCGAGACATCGCTTCCACGCTCTCTCCGGGTCAGCCCATCTACGTGATGCTCTATGCGCTGGCGATTATTTTCTTCTGCTTCTTCTACACGGCGCTGGTCTTCAATGCGCGTGAGACGGCAGACAACCTGAAGAAGAGCGGGGCCTTTGTTCCCGGGATTCGTCCTGGCGATCAGACCGCGCGCTACATTGACAAGATTCTCATGCGGCTGACGCTGGCCGGTGCGGTGTACATCACGCTGGTTTGCCTTCTGCCGGAGTTCCTGATCCTGAAGTGGAACGTGCCGTTCTATTTCGGTGGCACTTCGCTGCTGATCATCGTGGTGGTTACGATGGACTTCATGGCTCAGGTCCAGGCATTCGTGATGTCGCACCAGTACGAGAGTCTGCTGAAGAAAGCGAACTTCAAGGGGGCGGGTATCCCCGGAAGGTGAGCCATGGCGAAGGAAGATGTAATCGAGATGCAGGGAGAGGTGACCGAGAACCTCCCCAATGCAACGTTCCGCGTCAGGCTTGAAAACGGTCACATGGTGCTCGGCCATATCTCCGGGAAGATGCGGATGCACTACATCCGCATCCTCCCCGGGGACAAGGTGACCGTACAGCTCACCCCCTACGACCTGACCAAGGGCCGGATCGTTTTCCGGACCAAGTGAAGATTAGAGAAACAGGAGCAACATCATGAGAGTGCAGGCATCGGTCAAGCGGCTCTGCCGCAACTGCAAGATTATCCGCCGCAAGGGTGTGGTTCGCGTCATTTGCAGCGATCCGCGGCACAAGCAACGCCAGGGTTGATCTACTCAACGCCAGGCATTAGAATTTAACGTTTTTCGTTTCGGGGTATACGGATGGCCCGTATTGCTGGGGTTAATATTCCCAATCACAAGCATGCCGAGATCGCGCTGACCGCCATCTATGGGATCGGCCGTTCGCGTGCTCAGAGAATTTGCGACGCCGCAGGCATCGTGCGTTCGGTCAAGGTCAAGGATCTGACCGAGTCGGACATGGAAAAGCTGCGTGACGAAGTCGGTCGTTTCGTCGTCGAAGGCGACCTGCGTCGTGAAGTCACCATGAACATCAAGCGCCTGATGGACCTGGGCTGCTACCGCGGCGTGCGTCATCGCCGTGGGCTGCCGCTTCGTGGCCAGCGCACCCGCACCAATGCCCGTACCCGCAAGGGTCCGCGCAAGCCGATCGCCGGCAAGAAGTAATAGGAACCGATAATGGCTAAGACTGGAACGAAGGTTCGCAAGAAGGTCAAAAAGAACGTTGCCGAAGGCATCGCTCACGTTCACGCGAGCTTCAACAACACCATCATCACCATCACCGATCGTCAGGGTAACGCTCTGTCGTGGGCGACTTCGGGCGGTGCGGGCTTCAAGGGCTCGCGCAAGAGCACGCCGTTCGCCGCTCAGGTCGCTGCCGAAGCGGCTGGCAAGGCTGCCCAGGAATGTGGCATCAAGAACCTGGAAGTGCGCATCAAGGGCCCCGGTCCTGGGCGCGAGTCCTCGGTTCGTGCGCTCAATGCGCTGGGGATCAAGATTTCCAGCATCACGGACATCACCCCCATCCCGCATAACGGCTGCCGTCCGCCGAAGAAGCGTCGTATCTGACAAGGAGTTGATAAGTGGCTCGTAATCTCGATCCTAAGTGCCGTCAGTGCCGTCGCGAAGGCGAAAAGCTGTTCCTGAAGGGCGAAAAGTGTTTTACCGACAAGTGCGCCATCGAGCGCCGTGCGTATGCCCCTGGCCAGCACGGTCAGCGTTCCGGGCAGCGTCTGTCCGGCTATGGCGTGCAGTTGCGTGAGAAGCAGAAGATTCGCCGCATTTACGGTGTGCTGGAGCGCCAGTTCCGCAAGGTGTACGCCGAAGCGGACCGTCGCCGTGGTCAGACAGGTGAAAACCTGCTTCAGTTGCTGGAAGGTCGGCTGGACTCCGTCGCCTACCGCATGGGTTTCGGCGCCTCGCGCGCTGAAGCACGACAGGTGGTCCGTCACAACGGCGTGCTGGTCAATGGCAAGCGCGTGAATATCCCGTCGTACGTTGTTCGCCCGGGCGATGTTGTCGAACTGACCGAAGGTGCGCGCGGTCACCTGCGCGTCAAGGCCGCCCTCGAGGCTGCCGAGTCGCGTGGTTTCCCCGAGTGGCTCCAAGTCGACACCAAGGCCGGCAAGGGTGTCTTCAAAGCCTACCCGGTGCGCACTGAACTGCCTGCAACGATCAACGAGAGCCTGGTGGTGGAACTGTACTCCCGTTGATCGGGAGTCTGATCCTCTTCTAGTTCCGAGGAAATGCTGATGCAAAGCAATGCACTGCTGAAACCGCGCATCATCGACGTCCAGAGCACCTCGCCTGTCCAGGCGCGGGTGACGATGGAGCCGTTCGAGCGCGGGTTCGGTCATACGCTGGGGAATGCGCTGCGGCGCATCCTCCTGTCGTCGCTCCCGGGGCACGCTGCCACGGAAGTCACGATCGAAGGGGTGCTGCACGAGTACTCCACGCTTGACGGCGTGCGCGAAGACATCGTCGACCTGCTGCTGAACCTGAAGGGTGTGGTATTCAAGCTCAACGGGCGCAGCGAAGTCACCGTGCGACTCGCCAAATCCGGCGAGGGCTTGGTGACGGCGGCCGACATCGAACTCGGTCACGACGTCGAGATCATCAACCCCGATCATGTGATCGCGCATCTGGCCCCCGGTGGCAAGATGGACATGCAGATCAGGGTCGAGGAAGGACGCGGGTACGTACCGGGTAATGCGCGCCCCCAGAGCGCTGAGAGCAAGCAGATCGGCCGTATCGTTCTCGATGCGTCGTTCGGCCCTGTGCGCCGTGTCAGCTACCTGGTAGAAAGCGCTCGTGTCGAGCAGCGTACCGACCTCGATCGTCTGATCATCGATATCGAGACCAACGGTGCGGTTGATCCGGAAGAGGCGATCCGCTACGCGGCGCGCGTGCTGATGGATCAGCTTTCGGTGTTCGCCGACCTCGAAGGCACTCAGCCCGAGCGGGTCGAGGCCCCGTCGCAGACGATCGATCCCGTTTTGCTGCGCCCGGTCGATGACCTCGAGCTCACGGTGCGTTCTGCGAACTGCCTGAAGGCCGAGAACATCTACTACATCGGTGATCTGATCCAGCGCACCGAGACCGAGTTGCTGAAAACCCCGAACCTGGGTCGGAAGTCGCTCAACGAGATCAAGGAAGTGTTGGCCTCTCGCGGGCTGACGCTTGGCATGAAACTGGAAAACTGGCCGCCGGCCGGGCTTGAGAAGCTCGGTTGAGTCGCCGGGCAAGTGAGGAATTGAAATGCGTCACCGTAATGGTCTTCGCAAGCTGAATCGTACCAGCAGCCACCGCCAGGCGATGTTCCGCAACATGGCCAATTCGCTGCTGCGTCACGAAGCGATCAAGACGACCCTGCCGAAGGCGAAGGAACTTCGCCGTGTGGTCGAGCCGATGATCACGCTGGGCAAGAAGCCCAGCGTTGCCAACCGCCGTCTGGCGTTCGACCGTCTGCGCGACCGTGATATGGTCGTGAAGCTTTTCGACGAACTGGGTCCGCGCTTTGCCAGCCGTAACGGTGGCTATCTGCGTATTCTGAAGTGCGGCTTCCGCGATGGCGACAACGCGCCGATGGCGTATGTCGAATTGCTCGACCGACCTGAAGGTGAGGCGGTTGAAGCTGAAGAAAGCGAAGCCGCCTGAGTTATCGGCGAGCGAACGAAAGAACCGGGCAACGCCCGGTTTTTTTTCGCCCGCGCGGCATCGTTCCGCGCAAACATGTGCGGTGTACGGGCAGGCTGGAGGCGTTGCAATGGTGGAGGGTTGGAACGAATGGGCGTGACGCTGGTGACCGGGGGCGCGGGCTACATCGGTTCGCATACGTGTGTTGAGCTACTGCAGGCGGGGCGTGACGTCGTCGTGGTGGATGATCTGTCCAACGCTTCCATGACGGCGGTTGCGCGTATGCAGGAGCTGGGAGGTCGCGCGCTTGCCGGCTTCGTTCGTGCGGATGTGAGGGACCGTGCCGCGCTGGAGCATATTTTCGCGCAGCATCCGGTCGAGGCGGTGATCCACTTCGCCGCGCGCAAGGCGGTTGGTGAGTCGGTCGCTCAGCCGCTCGCCTATTACGACAACAACCTGCACGGCCTGATCAGCGTGCTTGAGGTGATGGAGATTGCCGGTTGCCGGCGCATGGTGTTCAGTTCGTCGGCCACGGTATATGGGGACCCTGCGTCCGTCCCCATCCGGGAGGATTTTCCGACTTCTGCAACCAATCCCTACGGCTGGACGAAGCTGATGGGCGAGCAGATCCTGCGTGACGTGGCACAAGCGGAAGCGGGCTGGAACATCGTGCTGTTGCGATACTTCAACCCGGTCGGTGCGCATGTGAGCGGGCGCATCGGGGAGGATCCGGATGGTCTGCCGAACAACCTGATGCCTTTCGTGAGTCAGGTTGCGGGCGGGCGACTGCCGCGACTGCGCGTGTTCGGCAACGATTATCCGACACGCGACGGCACGGGCGTGCGCGATTACATTCATGTGGTCGATCTTGCGCTGGGCCATTTACGTGCGCTCGAGCGGATTGAACGGCTACCTGGCGTGAGCACGCTGAATCTTGGCACCGGGCGCGGCTACAGCGTGCTGGAGATGGTGCGCGCCTTCGAAGCCGCCAGTGGGCGCGCAGTCCCCTACGACATCGTCGAGCGCCGACCGGGAGATATCGCTGCGTGCTGGGCGGATCCCGCCCGCGCAGAAGAAGTGCTTGGCTGGCGCGCCGAGCGCGATTTGCAGGCCATGTGCGAGGACGCATGGCGCTGGCAGTGCCTCAATCCGCGCGGTTACGCCGGGGGGTGAGGCCCTGGTCAGGAGAGCATGCGACGCAGGTAGCGGCCCGTATGACTCTCGGGGTGTTCGGCAATCTGCTCGGGGGTTCCGCAGCATACCAGCGTGCCGCCACGGTCGCCGCCCTCTGGGCCCAGGTCGAGGACCCAGTCGGCCGTTTTGATTACGTCCAGGTTGTGCTCGATGACGATGATGGTGTTGCCGTGGTCGCGCAGGCGGTGCAGAACCTTCAGCAGCAGTTCGATGTCCTGGAAGTGCAGCCCGGTGGTCGGCTCGTCGAGGATGTACAGGGTTCGGCCCGTGTCGCGCTTGGAGAGTTCGAGGGCGAGCTTGATGCGCTGAGCCTCGCCACCCGAGAGAGTCGTCGCGCTCTGCCCCAGGCGGATGTAGCCGAGGCCGACGTCGGTCAGGGTTTCGAGCTTGCGTGCGACTGCGGGTACCGGTGCGAAGAAGGCGAGCGCCTCCTCCACCGTCATCTCCAGCACCTCGCGGATGTTGCGACCCTTGTATCGGATTTCTAGCGTCTCGCGGTTGTAGCGCGTGCCATGGCAGACATCGCACGGGACGTACAGGTCGGGCAGGAAATGCATCTCGACCTTGACCAGGCCGTCGCCCTGGCAGGCCTCGCAGCGCCCGCCGCGCACGTTGAATGAGAAGCGCCCGGGACCGTAGCCGCGCGCCCGCGCCTCGGGCACGCCGGCGAATAGCTCGCGGATAGGCGTCAGCAGCCCCGTGTAGGTGGCGGGGTTGGAGCGCGGTGTGCGGCCGATTGGGGACTGGTCAACGTCGATGACCTTGTCGAAGGCTTCCAGCCCTTCGATCGCGGCGTACGGCGCAGGGTCATCCGCGCTGCGGTTGAGCTGGTGCGCAGCGGCAGTGGCGAGCGTGTCGTTGATCAAGGTGGACTTGCCGGAGCCCGAAACGCCGGTGATGCAGGTCAGCAATCCAACCGGCAGGCTCGCGTCGACGGCCTTGAGGTTGTTGCCCGTGGCGCCCGCGATCCGGACCATGCGCGCCGGATCAGGCGCGGTGCGGCGCCCGGGCGGCATGATCGTGCGCCTTCCGGCAAGATAGTCGCCGGTGAGGGAGTCCGGATTGGCAATCACCTCGGCAGGCGTGCCGTGTGCAACGATCTGGCCGCCATGCTCGCCTGCCCCGGGGCCCATGTCCACCACGTAGTCCGCGCTGCGGATCGCATCCTCGTCGTGCTCGACCACGATCACCGTGTTGCCCATGTCGCGCAAGCGGGCGAGGGTGTCAAGCAGGCGGTCGTTGTCACGCTGATGCAGGCCAATCGACGGTTCGTCGAGCACGTACATCACGCCCGTCAGCCCGGAGCCGATCTGGCTTGCCAGGCGGATGCGCTGCGCTTCGCCGCCCGAGAGCGTATCGGCTGCGCGGTCGAGCGCCAGGTAGTCGAGCCCCACGTCGATGAGGAAGCGCAGGCGTGCGGTGATCTCGCTCACGATCCTTTCGGCGATGCGTGCGCGTGCGCCTTCCAGCGCGAGCTGGGCGAAGAACGCATGCGCTGCCCCAAGCGGCATCGCGGCGACCTCGTGCAGGGGGTGGCCGCCGATCAGCACGTGGCGTGCCTCGCTGCGCAGGCGGCTGCCGTGACAGGCCGGGCAGCGCTGGGTGGCACGGTATTTCGACAACTCCTCGCGCACGGCCTGCGAATCGGTTTCGCGCAGGCGCCGCTCGAGGTTGGGCAGGATGCCCTCGAAGGGGTGCTCCTTGAGCACCATCCTGCCGTTGTCCGCCATGTAGCGGAAAGCGATCTTTGTCCGCCCGGAGCCGGAAAGCACCACCTCGCGCAGGTCTTCCGGCAGTGCCCGCCACGGCGTCTCGATATCGAAGCCGTAGTGCGAGGCCAGGCTTGCCAGCAACTGGAAGTAGAACTGGTTGCGCCGGTCCCAGCCGCGGATCGCGCCCGATGCGAGCGACAGCTCAGGGTGTGCAACCACCCGCACGGGGTCGAAGAACTCGACCTGGCCCAGCCCGTCGCACCTGGGGCATGCGCCGGCAGGATTGTTGAAAGAGAACAGCCGTGGCTCCAGTTCCGCAAGTGAGAAGCTGCACACAGGGCAGGCGAAGCGAGCCGAGAACAGGTGCTCGCGGCCGCTTTCCATCTCCACCGCGATCGCCCGCCCGTCGGCATGCGTGAGTGCGGTCTCGAAGGACTCGGCGAGCCGGCTGCGCAAATCGGGGCGCAGCTTCACGCGATCGATCACCACCGCCACGTCGTGCCGTCGGCCCTTCTCCAGGGGCTGCATGGCGTCGAGTTCCATCACTTCGCCATCCACCCGCACGCGCACGAAGCCCTGCGCGCGCAACTCTGCGAACAGATCGCTCTGCTCACCCTTGCGGCCGCTCACGACCGGGGCGAGGATCATCAGCTTCGTCTCGGCGGGCAGTGCGAGCACGTGGTCGACCATCTGCGCCACACTCTGCGCTTCCAGCGCGTGCTGCGGATGGTCGGGGCAGTGTGGTGTGCCTGCGCGTGCATACAGCAGGCGGAGGTAGTCGTGGATCTCGGTGACCGTTCCGACCGTAGAACGTGGATTGTGGCTGGTGGCCTTCTGCTCGATCGAGATCGCGGGCGACAATCCTTCGATCAGGTCCACATCCGGCTTCTCCATGAGTTGGAGGAACTGGCGCGCGTACGCGGAAAGAGACTCGACGTAGCGGCGCTGGCCCTCCGCATACAGGGTATCGAAGGCGAGCGAGGACTTCCCCGAGCCCGACAGGCCTGTGATCACGGTCAGGCGGTTCCGGGGAAGGTCGATGCTGATGTTTTTCAGGTTGTGGGTGCGGGCGCCGCGGATGCGGATCTCGTCCATGACGGGTTCGAGGCGTGGGAAACGGCAAACTATACGCCCTCGTCACGGCGGCGGCGTAATCGCATCAGTCGTTTGCGGGGTGTTAGAATCCCGCTCTTTGATCGAGCCGGTATCCAGTATGTCCGTTCCCGCACGCGATCCGATGACGCGCGAAGAACGCCGCGCCGGCATGAGCCTGGCGGCTATCTTCGCGCTGCGCATGCTCGGCCTGTTCCTGATCCTCCCCGTGTTCGCCGCTCATGCCGAGCAGATCCCAGGGGGAGACGACCTGATGCTCGTCGGCCTGGCCATCGGCGCCTACGGGCTTACTCAAGCCTTCCTGCAGATCGCCTACGGCGCCGCCTCCGACCGCTTCGGGCGTAAGCCGGTGATCGTGTTCGGCCTCGTGCTCTTCGTCGTCGGCAGCGTCGTTGCAGCAATCGCTGATGACATCTGGATGATCATCGTGGGGCGGGTGGTGCAGGGCGCGGGTGCAATTTCCGCGGCCGTCACCGCGCTGGCTGCGGACCTTACGCGCGACCAGCATCGCACCAAGGTCATGGCAATGATCGGCTCCTCCATCGGCCTCGTGTTCGCACTCTCCATGGTGGTCGCGCCGCTGCTCTATGCGGTAATCGGCATGTCCGGCATCTTCTGGCTCACCGCGGTGCTCGCCGTAGGCGCCATCGGCGTGCTGCTCAAGGTGGTGCCCGAGGCGCCCCCCGTTCCGCGCGCCACGGGCCGGATCGTCGACGTCTTGCGTGACGGCCAGCTGATGCGGCTCAACTTCGGTGTGTTCGCGCTGCACCTGATCCAGACCACGATGTGGGTACTGGTCCCCTCGGCGCTGGTCGCCAGCGGCGGCCTGCCGGTGCCCGAGCACTGGAAGGTCTACCTCCCGGCGGTGCTGCTATCCTTTGTCGTCATGGTGCCTGCGGTGATCCTCGCCGAGCGCCACGACAAGATGAAGCCGGTCTTCAATGCAGCCATCGCGTTGCTTGTGATCGTTCAGTTCGGGCTCTGGCTTTTTGGGGATGCACTGATACCATTGGCATTGCTGCTGACCCTCTTCTTCATCGCCTTCAACGTGCTCGAGGCCACGCAGCCGTCGTGGATCTCGCGTATCGCCGCCCCGGGCGCGAAGGGGACTGCGCTCGGGGTCTACAACACACTGCAGTCGCTCGGCCTGTTCCTGGGCGGCGCGCTCGGCGGCTGGCTGGGTCAGACCTTCGGGACCGGCGTGGTAAGCCTGTTCTGCGTCATGCTCGGGCTTGCATGGCTGGCGCTGTCGACCTCGATGAATCCGCCGCCCCTGCGTACCGCGCCGGCGCCTGCCGGGCGCTGAACGGGGCGGTACACCATGCAAGGGCGGCGCCCATACGCTGCCCGTTCACGTTTCCAAAGGAGAACCGGATGGCATCCCTGAACAAAGTCATCCTGATCGGCAACCTCGGCGCTGATCCGGAAAACCGCTTCGCCCCCTCCGGCGACGCGATCTGCAACATCCGTCTGGCCACTACCGAGACCTGGCGCGACAAGAATACTGGCGAGCGCCGTGAGGCTACCGAATGGCACCGCGTGTCCTTCTACGGCAAGCTGGCCGAAATCGCCGGGCAGTATCTGCGCAAGGGCAGCCAGGTTTACATCGAGGGTAGCCTGCGTACGCGCAAGTGGCAGGACCAGAGCGGTCAGGACCGCTACACCACCGAAATCCGTGCCGACGAGATGAAGATGCTCGGCGGGCGCCGCGAGGGCGGCGATGCATCCATGCGTGGCAACGATGCGGGCTGGGATGCTCCCGCCGCTGCGCCGCGCAGCAGCCCCGCGCCCGCACAACGTCCGCAGTCCCAGCAGCCTGCGCAGTCCTCCGGTGGGTTCGGCGATTTCGACGACGACATTCCCTTCTGACACCGTTTGGCCGCCGTGCCTGGCGCGTTGCGCCGGGCCGAGGCACGTATTGAAACCGGGACAATCGACCCCAGATCGATGCCTGGAGGAGGGGTGATGAAAAATCTGATCGACTATCAGGACGGCGTCTTCGCCTTCGACTCGGCCTACGGCCGGCCACAGCTTTGCGCAATTCACCTTGTGGTGCAGGACGGCCGCGCGGCGGTCGTCGATACCGGCAGCAATGCATCGGTACCTCATGTGCTCGCGGCGCTGGCATCACTCGGCATCGCGCCCGAGGCCGTGGACTGGGTGATCCTCACCCACATCCACCTCGATCACGCAGGCGGCGCCGGCAGCCTGATGTGCGCCCTGCCGCGGGCGAAGCTGCTGGTCCACCCGCGCGGTGTGCGCCACATGGCGGACCCGACCCGGCTGTGGGAAGGCACCTCTGCCGTATATGGCGCGGAGCGCGCGTTCGAACTCTACGGCCAGCTGGTTCCGGTACCCGCCGAGCGCATCGTCGCGGCGACCGATGGACTCGAGGTGCAACTCGGTAGCCGCATGCTGCGCGTGTTCGACACGCCCGGCCACGCTCGCCACCATATCTGCGTGTGGGATTCGGTCGCACGCGCCTTCTTCACCGGCGACACCTTTGGCCTGTCCTATCGCGAGCTCGACACCGATGGCCGCGCCTTCGTGGTGCCGACGACGACGCCCACCCAGTTCGATCCTGCCGCGATGCATGCCTCCATCGACCGCATGCTCGCCATGTCGCCCACGGCGATGTACCTGACCCATTTCAGCCGCGTCACCGACGTCGAGCGCCTCGGTGCGGACCTGCACCGCCTCATCGATACCATGGTCGCGGTCGCGCAGGCCGCACGCGGTGAGGGGGTTGCCCGCCACGTCGAGATCCTCGCCGGTCTCGAGCAGGTCATGCGCGAGGAGACGGCGCGCCAGAAATGGGCGCTGAGCGAGGACGATACGCTCGAACTGCTGCGCATGGACCTGGAGCTCAACGCACAAGGCCTCGGCGTCTGGCTCGACAGTCTGCGCGCCGTCGAAGCGGTCAACGCCTGAGCCCGCGCTTCATGCAGTCCGATGTCGACCGCGCGCGACGCTTCGGCGGCCTCGACCGCCTGTATGGCGCCGGCGCCGCGGAGGCGCTCGGCAAGGCGCACGCCTGCGTGATCGGCATCGGCGGCGTGGGCTCTTGGGTGGTCGAAGCGCTGGCACGCAGCGGGGTGGGGCGGTTGACCCTGATCGACCTCGACCACGTTGCCGAATCCAACATCAATCGCCAGGCGCATGCGCTTGAAGATACGCTTGGCATGGCCAAGGTCGATGCAATGTCCGCCCGCATCGCCGGCATCAACCCGCACTGCGAGGTGATCACGGTCGAGGACTTCGTCACCCCCGAGAATGCAGCCGGGCTGCTTTCAGGCTTCGACGTGGTCATCGATGCCATCGACAACGTACGGGCGAAGGTGGCGCTTGCCGCGGCGAGCCGTGAGCGCGGCATTCCGCTGATCATGGCGGGTGGGGCGGGCGGCAAGCTGGACCCGGCGCGCATCATGGTGGATGACCTCTCGCGTACGGTCCAGGATCCCTTGCTGTCCAAGGTGCGCGCGCGCCTGCGCAAGGAGCACGGTTTCACACGCGACCCGAAGAGGAAATTCGGTATCGAGGCGGTGTTCTCGACCGAACCCTTGCGCTTTCCTGCGGTCCAGCCCTGCGATGCCGGCGCGGGGCGGGCCGCACCACAGGGTCTCGCTTGCGCAGGCTATGGTTCGAGCATGGCCGTCACGGCCAGTGTCGGCCTGCTCTGTGCTGCACGGGCGCTGGAGCACCTGCTTCGCGCTGGAGTTCGCCGTGTCGCGTCCGCCGACATTCCTACGGAGATTGCCTCATGACCGCAGCACCCCGATCCCAATCTGCCATCGTCCTGTTCGGACATGGTGCACGCGACCCGGAATGGGCCGGACCCATGCGCCGCATCCGCGATACGGTGCTGGCGCGTCCCGATGCGCCGCGTACCGAGCTGGCGTTCCTCGAGTTCATGACCCCGACCCTGCCCGAGGCCATCGCCGCGCTTGCTGCTGACGGTGTGCGGCAAATCGCGGTCGTGCCCATGTTTCTCGCCCAAGGCGGTCACCTCAAGCGCGATCTGCCGATCCTGCTCGACGAGGCCCGTGCTGCTCATCCGGAGTGCGAGATCAGCCTCGCCACTGCGGCCGGCGAGGCCGAGCCGGTTGTCGTCGCGATGGCCGATTACGCCGCCAGCTGCCTGAACTGACCGAGGTGCTGAACTGACCGAGGTGCTGAACTGACCGAGGTGCTGAACTGACCGAGGTGCTTGACCGGCGCGTGTATAAGAATATACTTATGCACATGAAACCCGTCATGCTCCCCGTTCTTGCGCGCGCGCCCGGCCTTCTTCTGCTGGCCGCGGCGATCGCCAGCTTCAGCCTTCCCGCGCGCGCGGAGGTGCCCACCGTACGCATTCAGGCGCAGATGGTTGCACCCTCTATCGCTGCGGAGGCCACGATCGAGGCGGTGCGTCAGTCGACCCTCGCGGCGCAAATGCCTGGCCGCATTCTCGAACTCGGCGTAGATGCCGGCGATCGCGTCGAGCGCGGGCAGGTGCTGGTCCGCATCGATCCCGCCGAGGCGGCTGCAGCGGTCGCCGCTGCCGAAGCTGGCATCGCGCAGGCGCAGACCGTGCTCGGCAACGCGCGCCTTGAGTACGAGCGTGCGCGCAAGCTGGTCGCGCAGAAATTCCTCAGCCAGTCGGCGCTCGATGGCGCGCGGACGCAGTACGAAGCCGCTGAAGCGCAGCTGGGCGCTGCCCGCGCACAGCGTGCGCAGGCAGGCACCGTCCAGGGCTACGCTACGGTGACATCGCCGCTCACCGGCCTGGTTGCCGTACGCCACATCGAAGCCGGTGAAATGGCCCAGCCCGGCCGCAGCCTGCTCACCGTGTACGACCCTGCGCAGATGCGTGCAGTGGCCGACCTCGCGCCACAGCGCCTCGCCGAGCTCGGCGGTGGCACGCTGCGCGCCAGTGTGGAGCTGCCCGCCAGCGGGCGCACGATCGAAGCCGCTTCCGTCACCGTGCTCCCCACGGCCGACGCCCGCACCCACACCGTGCGCGTTCGCGTCGACCTCCCCGCGGGCCTCGCGGACGTGTTGCCGGGCAGCTTCGCACGGGTGCGCTTACATGGTGAGGCGGCGCCGGCCCGAGCGGCCCAACCGGTGGTGATTCCTGCCGTTTCCGTGCTTCGTCGGGGCGAGCTCACCGCAGTTTACGTGGCCGATGGCCAGGGCGGTTTCGGGCTGCGTCAGATCCGCCTCGGCCGTACGCAACAGGGCGGTGATGCGGTGGAGGTGCTCTCCGGCCTTAGGGGGGACGAAACCCTCGCCCTAGACCCGGTGCAGGCCGGCATTCAGGCCCGCGCCGGCTCGGCTGCGCGCTGAGTCCGGAGGCGACCATGGAAAAGCGTCTCGGCATCTCCGGCCGCATCGCGTCCGGCTTCCAGCGTAACGCGATCACGCCGCTGCTGGCGCTGGTGTTGCTGCTCGCCGGCATCTTCGCCACCCTGATCACCCCCAAGGAAGAAGAGCCACAGATCGACGTCACCATGGCCAACGTGCTGGTGCCTTTCCCGGGGGCGTCTGCACGCGATGTCGAGTCCCTGGTGGCGCGGCCGGCCGAGCAGGTGCTGTCGCGCATCGCCGGCGTCGAGCACGTCTATACCGTGTCGCGCCCCGGCATGGCGGTGGTCACCGTTCAATTCGAGGTTGGCGTCCCCAACCAGACTGCACTGGTGCGCCTCTACGACACCGTGGACTCGCATGCAGACTGGCTGTCGCCGCAACTCGGCGTCGGCAAGCCGCTGATCAAGCCCAAGGGCATCGACGACGTGCCGATCGTCAGCTTCACGCTGTGGACCGCCGACCCCGAGCGAGCGGCCTTCTCGCTGCAGCAGGTTTCGCGCGCGATCGAGACCGAGCTGAAGCGCATCCCCGGCACGCGCGACGTTGCCACCCTGGGCGGCCCCGGCCACGTGATCCGGGTGAACATGGACATCGAGCGCATGAACGCGCACGGCGTCACCGCGCAGGACCTGCGCGGCGCGCTGCAACTGGCCAACGCCTCGCAGCCGGCGGGCAGCCTGGTCGCAGGCAATCGTGAAGTGCTGGTGCAGACCGGCACCTACCTGGAATCTGCCGAGGATGTGCGCAAGCTTGTGGTGGGTGTCTCCGAGCGCCGTCCGGTGTTCCTGCGCGACGTCGCCGAGGTCGTCGATGGTCCCGACCAGCCTTCGCAGTACGTGTGGTTCGGCACCGGCGCTGCCGCGGAGCAGCGCGGCATCGGCCAACAGGGCCTGTTCCCGGCTGTCACGCTGGCGTTGTCGAAGAAGCCCGGAGCCAACGCCGCCGATGTCGCCCAGGCCGCGATGCAGCGCCTGGAGAACCTGCGCGGGAGCGTCATCCCGGAAGGTGTGGAGGTCACCGTCACCCGCGACTACGGCAAGACCGCCAACGACAAGGCCAACCAGTTGATCGGCAAGCTCGCCTTCGCCACCGCCGCAGTGGTGGCGCTGGTGTTCTTCGCGCTCGGCCGGCGCGAGGCCATCATCGTCGGCATCGCTGTCACGCTCACCCTGGCTGCCACCTTGTTCGCCTCCTGGGCCTGGGGCTTCACCCTCAACCGGGTGTCGCTGTTCGCGCTCATCTTTTCGATCGGCATCCTGGTCGACGACGCCATCGTGGTGGTCGAGAACATCCACCGCTGGCACACCCTCGAGCCCGACACGCCCTTGTGGAAGCTGATCCCCAAGGCCGTCGACGAGGTCGGTGGCCCCACCATCCTCGCCACCTTCACCGTCATCGCGGCGCTCTTGCCGATGGCCTTCGTCACCGGGCTGATGGGCCCCTACATGAGCCCGATCCCGATCAACGCCTCAATGGGCATGTTCATCTCGCTGGTGGTGGCCTTCGTGGTCACGCCCTGGCTGGCGCAGAAGATGCTCAAGAACGTCGACGCCCACCACCACGAGGGCGAGGACAAGATGACCCGCCGCCTCGACGGACTCTTCCGCCGCGTGATGACGCCCATGTTCGACGCCCGCCGCGGTGGCCGCAACCGTTTCGCGCTGTGGGTCGTGGTGTTCGCGCTCATCGGCGCTTCGGTCGCGTTGCCGGTGGTGCAGCTCGTGGTCATGAAGATGTTGCCCTTCGACAACAAGAGCGAGTTCCAGGTCGTGCTCGACATGCCGGTGGGCACGCCGGTCGAGGACACCGCGCGCGTGCTCAACGAGATCGGCGCCCATCTGGCCACCGTGCCCGAGGTCACCGACTGGCAGTCCTACGCTGGCGCCGCGGCGCCGATCAACTTCAACGGCCTGGTGCGCCAGTACTACCTGCGCAGTGCCCCCGAGCAGGGCGACATCCAGGTCAACCTGGTCGACAAGACCGCGCGCGAGCGCCAGAGCCACGAGATCGCCGTGTCGGTGCGCGATGCCGTCACCGAAATCGCGCTGCGCAACGGCGGCAACGTCAAGGTGGTGGAGGTGCCGCCCGGCCCGCCGGTGCTGTCGCCGATCGTCGCCGAGATCTACGGCCCCGACTACGACGGCCAGCTGGAAGTGGCCAGGCGCGTGCGCGCGGCCTTCGAGGACACCCCGGACATTGTCGGCGTCGACGACACGGTGGACGAGGACGCGCCCAAGCTCGTGCTGCGCGTTGACCAGGCCAAGGCCGCGCGCATGGGCGTGGCGAAGGCCGACATCGTCGAGGTGGTGCGCCTGGGGCTCTCCGGCGAGAACGTCACCCCGGTGCATGGCGGCGACAACAAGTACGAGATCCCGGTGCGCATCCAGCTGCCCGCGGTGCGCCAGTCCGACCTTGCCGACCTGCTCGCGATGCAGGTACGGGCCCGCGGCGGCGACAACGCCGGCCAGTTGGTGAAGATCTCCGAGGTCGTGCAGGTCGCCGAGACCCGCCGCGAGCAGATCCTCTATCGCAAGGACCTGCTGCCGGTGGTGTATGTGACCGGTGACATGGGTGGCAAGCTGGATTCGCCGCTCTACGGCATGTTCGACATCCGCTCGCGGGTCAATGGCATGGCGCTCGACGGCGCGCCGGGGCTCGCCGGTACGCTCGGCGAGTGGTTCATCAGCCAGCCCGACGACCCCTACGCCGGCTACCAGCTGAAATGGGACGGCGAGTGGCAGATCACCTACGAGACCTTCCGCGACATGGGCGCCGCCTACGCCGTGGGACTGGTGCTGATCTACCTGCTGGTGGTGGCGCAGTTCAGGAGCTATCTGGTGCCGCTGATCATCATGGCGCCGATCCCGCTCACCATCGTCGGCGTGATGCCCGGTCACGCGCTGTTCGGCGCGCAATTCACCGCCACCTCGATGATCGGCATGATCGCGCTCGCCGGCATCATCGTGCGCAACTCGATCCTGCTGGTGGATTTCGTCAATCAGCAGGTCGCCGAGGGCATGGAGTTCGGCGAGGCTCTGATCCGCGCCGCCGCGGTGCGCGCCAAGCCGATCGGGCTCACCGCGCTGGCGGCGATGATCGGCGCGGTGTTCATCCTCGACGACCCGATCTTCAACGGCCTGGCCATCAGCCTGATCTTCGGCATCTTCGTGTCCACCGTGCTCACCCTGGTGGTGATCCCGGTCCTTTACTACGCCGCCATGCGCGGCCGCATCGCCCGTCTGCAAAATCCCGAGGAGAACCCCGCATGACCACCAATGACTACGTCCGCGCCTTCGCCGGCGCTTTCGTCCTGATTTCGCTCTCGCTTGGCGTCGAGGCTTCGCCGCTCTTCGTCAGCAAGCACTTTCTGTGGGTGACCGGCTTCGTCGGCCTCAACCTGTTCCAGAGCGCTTTCACCGGGTTGTGCCCGCTGGTGAACATCCTGCACAAGCTCGGCGTCAAGGACGGCCCGGCCCGTTGCAACTGATGCTGCAGTGGCCGGCTTCAATGACCGAGGTCGGTCGGCGATGTCGGCCACAGGGGTGGGCCATCGCCGATGCCGGCCGTTGACGTCAGTTGCGGCGCAGCAGCATCCAGGCGGCGAAGATCACGGTCGCGGTGAAACTGAGCAGCGACCAGTTTGCGATGGACAGGCCGAGGAAGGTCCACTCGATCGCCGTGCAGTCGCCCGCACCGCGGAAGATCATCGGCAGCGCCTGTGCAAGCGGAAAGCTCTCGAGCATGAACTCCAGCCCTGGCCCGCATTCGGGGATCAGGGGCGGATCGATCTGCATCCAGCTCTGGCGCGCCGCGATTCCGCCCCCCACCAGCGCAGACACTCCGATCAATCCTGCATAGACGCGCACCCCGCGCCGCCCGGGTCCGTGGACGGCTGCGATCAGGGCAACGAGCGCTGCGAGTGCGAAAGCATAACGCTGCATGACGCACATCGGGCAGGGCTCCAGGCCCACGACGTGCTGCAGATAGAGGCCAAAACCGAGAAGGCCGCTGGCGACATGGAACAGCGCCAGATAGAGCACCCGTGCGGGCAGCTCGAAGAATTGTCGAAGCAGGGTCATCTTGATTCAGGTTCCGTAACAGGCGCCCATTGTAAGCGGGGTGTCGCATCCGTGTGGCCAAGGGATGGCCTCGGTCGGCATGTCCATGGTCGTGACGCCGCCAGCGTGCGGCGGCAGCGTAGGCAGGCATGTGATTCCGCAGCAACCGGATCGTTCGTGGGCTGTGGCCGCCACGTGGCGCCCGCGTTAGACGACCCGCTGGGCAAACGGAGCTCAGTCGCCGAGGGCCGCCTGCAGCATGTCCAGAAATGCGCGGGTCTTGGCGGGCATCAGCCTGCGTCCGGGGAACACGGCCCATGCAGTGATCGAGGGCAGGCGCCAGTCCGGCATCACGCGCTGCAGTTCGCCGCGGCGCAAGTACGGGGTCGCGAAATAATCAGGCACTGCCGCGATGCCGGCGCCTGCGCGCGCGAAGCGGATCAGCAACTCGGGCGCATTGGCGGTGATCGAGCCGGGGGGCGTGCCCTCCCATCGCTCGCTCCCCCGCAGCAAGGTCCAGCCGATGGGTTCCCCAGTGCGCCCGAGCAGGCGCAGTGCGCGGTGATGCTGCAGGTCCTCCGGTGCGTTCGGCTCGCCATGCTCGGCGACATAGGTGGGCGAGGCATACAGCCCCCACGGGAACACGGCCAGTCTGCGGGCGGCCAGCAGCGCGTCGTCGGGCAAGGTCCCCAGGCGTATGGCGACATCGAAGCCTTCGCCGAGCAGGTCCACCCGGCGCGGTGACAGGTCGAGCTCAAGCGTGACTGCAGGGTGCAGGGCTGAGAATGCGGCCAGCATGTCCGTCAGCAGGAGATTGGCGAAATCGTTGGGCATCGATACCCGCAAGCGACCGCTGGGTCGTGCCTGCCGGCTCTCGGCCAGGTTGCCCACGGCCTCCACCTCGGCATCGACCTGCCGCGCGTGTTCGAGCAGGGCAGTGCCAAACTCGGTGATGCTGAGCCGGCGGGTCGTGCGCAGCAACAGACGTTCGCCCAGCCGCTCTTCCAGTTGCGACAGTCTGCGCGAAACGGTCGATTTCGGTAGCCCGAGTCGTTCGGCGGCCGCCGTGAAGCTGCCTTCGTCGACGACACGGGCAAAGATCAGCAGATCATTCGGGTCTATTTGTTCCATTATCCGAACAATGAAGTCTATTTTGATGGGTTAATTCACTTTCAAGTTCGTAATACAGTGTGCAACATCCAGTTCAAAATGACGAGGACCCCAACATGAAGATCCTGCAAATCAACGGCAGCGCCCGCACCGCCGGCGCCAATTCCACCCGCCTCGCCGACGAGATCGTTTCGCGTCTGACTGCGAAGAACCCCGCTGCCGAGCTCGTTGTACGCGATCTCGCGCGCAAGCCTGCTCCGGTGGTCGACGAGGCTGCGCTGGGTGCGCTCTTTACGCCGGCCGAGCAGCGCACGCCGGAACAGGCGGCGCGTGTGGCTGAAAGTGATGCCCTCATCGCCGAGGTTCAGGGCGCGGACGTGATCGTAATCGGGGTGCCGATGTACAACTTCGCCATCTCGACCCAACTCAAGAGCTGGATCGATGCCATCGCCCGCGTCGGCGTCACCTTCCGCTATACCGAGAACGGCCCGGAGGGCCTGCTCAAGGGCAAGAAGGTGATCGCCGCGTGCGCGCGCGGTGGCCGCTATCGTGGCACGCCCACGGACACGCAGACCCCGTACCTGCAGACGGTGCTTGGCTTCGTCGGTCTGAGTGAGCTTCGCTTTGTCTATGCCGAGGGCCTGAACATGGGCGACGAGGCAGCACGGCAAGGTTTCGCGGAGGCCGAGGCGGACATCGACGCCGCGCTCGCCTGAGCGTCTTGACCGGCTTGCCGCGGCTGCAGGATACGAGGGCGGGCCCACCCGCCCCGCACCCCCGACCCCAAGGAGAACGCAGATGAGTACCCCGACCCTTTCCTCCGCGCGCATTCCCTGCGCAAGCGTGGCGCGTTCGCGCAGCGTGGAGCGCCTGGTAACGGGCCGCCCGACCTCGGACGGCGCCGGCGTCAAGCTGACCCGGGTGCTCAGCCAGTCCCTGCAGCGCCGGCTCGACCCCTTCCTCATGCTCGATGCGTTTGGGAGCGACAACGCCGACGACTACATCGCCGGTTTTCCCGACCATCCGCACCGTGGTTTCGAGACCGTCACCTACATGATTGCTGGCCGCATGAAGCATCGTGACAGTGCAGGGCACGAAGGCCTGCTCGAGAACGGTGGCGTGCAATGGATGACGGCCGGGCGCGGGGTGATCCATTCGGAGATCCCACAGCAGCAGGAGGGTGTGATGGAGGGTTTCCAGCTCTGGCTCAACCTGCCTGCCCGGGACAAGATGAGCGTGCCATGGTATCGCGACTTCGCTGCGGGCGAGCTGCCTCGCTTCACCACCGAGGCGGGCGTCGAGGCGACCGTAATCGCTGGAGAGAGCCATGGCGTCACGGGTGCGGTGACCCGCGCCGTGACGGCGCCGCTCTACCTCGACCTGAACCTGCCGGCCGGTAGCCGCTTCATGCAGCCTATTCCCGCAGCGCACAATGCATTTCTATATGTCTACCGCGGGGCATTGAAGGTCGGCGAAGAATCGGTGCGGGCAGGCAACATGGCCATCCTCGCCAATGAAGACGCCAGCGACGGGGTGTGCCTTGAGGCCGCAGGCGACGCGCGTGCGCTCCTCATCTCCGGGCGCCCGCTCGGCGAGCCCATTGCCCAGTACGGCCCCTTCGTGATGAACACCGAGCAGGAGATCTACCAGGCGATCGCCGACTACCGAGCAGGCCGTCTCGCAGCCTGAGCCTGCGCGCTGCGTGGGGCTACAGGGAAGCCAGTTCGTGGAGCTCGCGGTGCAGCAGGGCGTCGTCGCCGAGGTTGAGCTCGATCAGCCTGCGCAGGCGGGTGATGCTGTCGAGGTCGATCATCGTGCAGGTGAGCCCGGCATCCCGTCCGCGGCAATGTGCGACCGTGGCTTCCATGCGCAGCCTGGATTCGCCATCGTCAAGGCGCAACTCGAGTGCGCACGCAAGCCCGGACGCCAGCGGTGGGCTGCCCGCAGGGAGCCGGATATGCGCTCCCTTGAGCGACAGGTCGACGACCTCGCAGGGCAGCTCGCCGCCCTCGAACGTCAGGGTCGCGCCGTGGCTGAAGTGAATGCGTGAGAAGTGCCGCTTTTCCGGGGAGTGCATCGCAGTGACCTTTTGATCGAGTTCAGGGCGGCCCCGCAGGCCTCTTCAGGATTCTGGGCGCTTGCCCGGAGGTGCGCAACAGGCTCTGGGGCAAAGGCGTGAATCCTTCACGGTAGGGCTGCCGGGTGTGGGCGATACAATGACCGCTTGTCCATCTCGAGGAAGCGGGTCGCATGCACGATCACTCGGCCAGAAGCGATCGCAGGCTGGATCGCCGGATACCGCTCGGTTGCCGCGCGACCATCCATCCCCCCAACGGCGTTGCCGTGTCCGGCGTGTGTGTCGAGCTGAGCGTCGGCGGGATGACGCTGCACACCGCCTACGTGCCGCGGGCGCAGGAAACCCTGCGCGTCACCGTGGATTCGCCAACCGGTGCGACACCACTCGTCGCGGAACTCGAGGTCAAGCGCTGTCATGCGCTCGGCAACGGGCTGTACGAGTTGGGCGGAGCGATTGTGCAAGTGCTGTCGTAGCGCCGGTGGCGCGGGGTCAGCCTGCGAGCGTCTTCAAGGCTTCGACCTGCGACCGGATCGGTCCGGGTACGGGCACCTCGCCAGCCAGCATCGCCCGCACCAGGGCCGCATTCTCGGGCACGGATGGAGCATCCGGCAGGCCGGTGAGCGGCGGGGCTCCGCCATCTTCGCCGGCGACGCCGATCGAAGCCTCACCCTCCACATAGACCTTCATCTCCGGGCAGCGCCGCGGATTCGCGTAGATCTCGCCCTCGGTCCCGCGCATCAGCATCGCGCGCCCACCGTCAATGCGCAGGAAAGCGTCCATGCGTTCCAGATATTCGGGGTGCGTAACCGCCACCACGCGCACGCTGCGCCCGCGGCAGGGATCGATGAGCTTGGCCATGGTATGGCCGCTGGCGCGCACGCCCATACGCGTGCGCAGGGCGAGCAGCGGGTCGAGCCCCGGGAGCAGCTTGTCCACACCGATGCACGCGATGCGCCGCTGCGCGAGCTGTGCCGAGGCCTGCGCCGCGTCGGCTGCGGGCTGCAGCTCAAGTGCTTCGAGCAGCTCGAACGGACTCACCCGCGTCTCGAAATCGTGGCGTCCCTGGATCAGTACTGGCACGCCCTCGCGCGCCAGCAGCATCGCCACCAGCGGCATCAGGTTCGCCTGCCGGCGCGCGCCGTTGTAGGTTGGCAGCACCACGCAGCGCGGCCCGGCGGGTACTTCCACCTGTGCTGTGCGCGCGTCCATGGCCTGCTTGAAGCCCAGCAGCTCGGGCAGCGTCTCGCTCTTGATGCGGAAGGCGAGCAGGATCGCACCCAACTCCAGTTCGGGCACCTTGCCGTCCAGGATGTCGCCGAAAAGCGCCGCAGCGGCGGCCGTGTCGAGATCGCGAGCGCCCTTGGCGCCTCGACCGATTTCCTTGATGATTGCGCCGTAGTTCATGGCGCAGATTATGGCGGGCTTCCTGCGTGGCGACCAGTCGGGCGGTGCATGGCCGTCGCTGCGCGGTGCTCGCGGGCCCGTCGGGAATGGCCAGGCTTGGCTCAACGCTGGAGGATCATCACCCAATGGATGTCGGATTCATCGGACTCGGTCTCATGGGCCGGCCCATGGCCCTCAACCTTATCCAGGCCGGTCATCGCGTGCAGGTCTGGAGCCGGCGGCGGGCGTCCGTGCAGCCGCTGCTCGACGCCGGCGCAGGCGACTGCGCCAGCGCTGCCGAAGTGGCGCGCCGTGCCCCGATCACGATCAGCATGGTGGCCGACGCGCCGGACGTCGAGCAGGTCACGCTCGGCCCCGACGGTGTGGCGGAGGGGGCGGGCAAGGGGCACATCCATATCGACATGAGCACCATCGCCCCTGCAGCCGCACAGTCCATCGCCGCGCGCCTGGCTGTGCGCGGGGTGATCGCACTCGATGCACCCGTGTCGGGCGGCGAACCCGGGGCGATTGCGGGCACGCTCACCATCATGGTCGGCGGCGACGAGGCCGCCTGCGCGCAGGTGCGGCCGCTGTTCGAGGCCATGGGCGGGTCGATCACCCGCATCGGTGAAGCCGGCGCCGGTCAGGTCGCCAAGGCCTGCAACCAGATCCTCACCGGCGTCGGTGTGGCTGCGGTGGCTGAAGGCCTCGTGTTCGCGCACAAGAGCGGTGTCGATGGCGCCGCCGTGCGCGAGGCGCTGCTCGGCGGCCTGGCCTGGTCGCGTGTCCTCGAGAACCACGGTCGGCGCATGCTTGCGCGTAACTTCACCCCCGGCTTCAAGGCCTGGATGCACCAGAAGGACATGCGCATCGTCCTGGACGAAGCCCACCGCCTGGGGCTGGCGTTGCCGGCCGCCGCGGCCACCGCGCAGCTCTTCAATGCCATGGCCGGCAGCGGCCTGGGCGAGGATGATTCGGTCGCCATGCTCAAGCTCCTCGAGCGCATGAGCGGATGTGTCGGCGAATGACCGGGGTAGGAGGAAAGCCTATGAAGATCGGATTCATCGGCCTGGGCGTGATGGGCGAACCGATGGTGCGCCACCTGCACGCAGCTGGCCACGCGGTGGCGATCTGGGCACGTCGCCCGGAGTCTGCCGCGGCGCTCGTCGCCGAGGGCATGCAGTTGAGGGCCACGCCGGCCGAGCTCGCAGCACGCAGCGAGGTGGTCATTACCGTGGTCACCGCCAGCGCCGACGTCGAAGCGCTCGCCTTCGGTTCGGGCGGGCTGGCCGAGGGCTTCGCGCCAGGCAGCATCCATGTGGACATGAGCACCATTGCCCCGGCTACGGCACGTTCGCTCGCCGCACGCTACGCCGAGCGCGGCGTCGGCTGGGTCGATGCGCCGGTATCCGGCGGCGGGCAGGGTGCGCGCGATGCGACGCTGGCGATCATGGCCGGTACGGACGAGGAGACGCTTGACCGCGTGCGTCCGCTGCTCGAAGTGCTCGGCCAGCGCATCGTCCATATCGGCCCGCCCGGCGCCGGCCAGGTCGCGAAGGCCTGCAACCAGATGATCCTCGTGTCCATCCTCCAGGCCTGTGCCGAGGCCATGCACCTTGCCGCAGCGCACGGCGTGGATCTGGCCGCCGTGCGCCAGGCGCTGCTGGGCGGTTCGGCGGCTTCACGCGTGCTGGAGACCATGGGTGCGAAGATGGTCGCGCGCGACTTCTCCGCTGGCGTGGCCGCGCGCCTGCACCACAAGGATTTCGCCATCCTGATGGACGAAGCCGCCCGCCTTGGCGTGCCCTTGCCGGTGGCTGGCCAGGCCTGGCAGCAGCTCAACGCGCTGATGCATGCAGGGTGGGGGAACGACGACACTTCGAGCCTGCTGCGGGTGCTGGAGCGTTAGGCCGCTCGCGGGAAAGCCTGCCCCGCGGTGGGTGCGTGCCCGATTTCTGCAGGTTTCCCCGCGCTGCTTTGCCGATGTCTTAGCTGCGCGGCTTGCCGTACCACTTGAAACGTTCGAGCACTTCGGCCATCTCCGTCTCGGACAGCAGCACCGGCGGGCCGAGCTGCAGGCTGCGCCAGTACTGTTCGCACAGGGTCTCGAACTCGATCGCCAGCGCCAGCGCGTGGACGAGGTCGCGGCCGTAGACGACCATGCCGTGGTTGGCGAGCAGGCAGGCGTTGCGGTCCTGCAGTGCGGCGGCGGTGGCGTCCGACAGCGCCTGGGTGCCGAAGGTGGCATAGTCGGCGCAGCGCACGGTGCTGCCGCCGAAGCGCGCGATCATGTAGTGGAAGGGCGGGATCTCGCGGCGCTGGCAGGCGAGCGCGGTTGCGAAGGGCGCGTGCGCGTGCAGCACCGCACCGGCTGCGGGGTGGGCGGCGTAGATATCGTGGTGCAGCTTCCATTCCGACGACGGGGCGAGCGGGCCAGCGTAGCTGCCGTCGGCCTCGACCACCACCATGTCCTGCGGCTGGCTGCGCTCGGCAGGCCTGCCGCTGGGGGTGATCAGCATGCGCGGCGCGCCTGCCGGGCTGCATGCCGCAGACCCCAGTCGCACGCTGGCGTTGCCCGAGGTGCCGACGTTCAGGCGCGCCTCGCCCATCGCGCGCAGGGTTGCCAGCAGCTCCGCGCGCAGCGGGTCGTCGGGTTGCCAGCCGCCTTCTTCGTGGATGCAGATGCCCGGGGTGTCGCTCATGCCTTTTGCTCCGGATAAAGCCGCACCAGCTCACTTGCGGGTGCGATGCCGCGTTCGGTGATGATGCCGCGGATCAGCGCCGCCGGCGTGACGTCGAAGGCCGGGTTCGCAGCAAGTGTCTGGGCTGGCGCCAGGCGCACGTCGGTGATGCGACCTTCGGCATCGGTACCGCGCATGAGGCAGACCTCGTCGGCGCCGCGGTCCTCGATCGGGATGGCGGCGCCGTGCGGGCATGCGAAGTCCAGGGTGGAGTGCGGCGCGGCGATGTAAAAGGGCACGCCGGCCGCCTGCGCGGCGAGCGCCTTGAGGTAGGTGCCGACCTTGTTCGCGGCGTCGCCGTTGGCGGCGATGCGGTCGGCGCCGGTGATGACCAGGTCGACCGCGCCCCGCATCAGCAGCAGGCCCGCCGCGTTGTCGGCGATCAGGGTGTGGGGGACACCGGCGGCGCGCAGCTCCCACTCGGTGAGCAGGCCCTGGTTGCGCGGGCGGGTTTCGCTGACGAAGACCTCCACCGGGATGCCCGCGGCCTGCGCAGCGTAGATCGGCGCAAGTGCGGTGCCGGCGCCGCAGGTGGCGAGCCAGCCTGCGTTGCAGTGGGTCATCAGCCGCACCGGTCCGGCGCGGCGGGCGGCGATGTCGCGCATCAGCGCCAGGCCGTGTTGGCCAATTGCATCACAGGTCTTGGCGTCGTCGGCGCGGATGGCCTCGGCTTCGTCCCAAGCGGCTTGCAGGCGTGCGGCTGCGGGCAGGGTGGAGAGCCTGGCGTTCATGCGGTCCAGCGCCCAGTGCAGGTTCACCGCGGTGGGGCGGGTCGCGCCGAGTACCGCGAGAGCGTGAGTCAGCGCCTCATCGTTGCTGCCGCCCTCCATCAGCGCGAGCGACACGCCGTAGGCGGCGGTGGCGCCGATCAGCGGTGCGCCGCGTACCTGCATGCTGCGGATGGCGTGGGCGGCGTCGTTCAGCGTGCGCAGCACCACGGTTTCGGTGCGGAAGGGCAGCACGGTCTGGTCGAGGATGCGGACGGTGTCGCCGTCGCGCTGCAGGGTGGGGAGGGGTTGCGTGAACATCGGTTCGTCTCTAAAAGGTGGCGGTCGTTCAGGCGCTCCATTCGCGGGCTCCTGCGGCAGCAGGCGCACCCGCGAACTTCAAGCGTTCAAACCTTGCACAGCCGCTCGCAGGCTGCGGCGAGCGTGCGCTCGTTCTTGGCGAAGCAGAAGCGGATCACGCGCTCGTCGCGGCCGTCCGCGAAGAAGGCGGATACCGGAATCGCTGCCACGCCCACATTGCGCGTCAGATGCTCGCAGAAGGTCGCGTCCCCCATGTCCGAGATTGTCTCGTAGCGGGCGAGTTGGAAGTAGGTGCCCCGCGAGGGGAGCAGTTCGAAGCGTGAGCCGGCGAGCGCTGCGCGGAAGAAATCACGCTTGGCCTGGTAGAAGCCGGCGAGGCCGAGGTGGCGTGAGGCGTCGGCCATGTAGTCGGTGAGCGCGAGTTGCACCGGCGTGTTCACCGTGAACACGTTGAACTGATGCACCTTGCGGAATTCCGCCATCAGTTCGCGCGGCGCAAGCAGGTAGCCCACCTTCCAGCCGGTGATGTGATAGGTCTTCCCGAAGCTCGATACCACGAAGCTGCGCGCCGCGAGTTCTTCATGCGCGGCGCAGCTCGCGTGTGTGGCGCCGTCGAAAACGATGTGCTCATACACCTCGTCCGCGACCACCACGATGCCGGTGTTGCGGGTGAGCGCGGCGAGCTGATCGAGGTCGTCCCGCGACCACACCGTGGCAGTGGGGTTGTGCGGGGTGTTGATCATGATCATGCGTGTGCGCGGCGTGATCGCTGCCGCCACCGCAGCCCAGTCGGGTCGGTAATCGGGCGCGGCCAGGCGCAAGCGCACCACCCGCCCCCCGGCCAGCTCGATCGCCGGTACGTAGGCGTCGTACACCGGTTCGAACACGATCACCTCGTCTCCCGGGCGCACGCAGGCGGTCACCGCGGTGAACAGCGCCTGCGTGGCGCCAGCGGTCACGGTGATCTCATGCTCGACGTCGTAGCGCGCGCCGTACAGCGCCTCGACCTTGGCGGCGATCGCCTCGCGCAGCGGCAGGCAGCCCGCCATGGGCGCGTACTGGTTGTGTCCTGCGCGCATCCAGTGAGCAACGCGCTCGAACAGCAGGTCTTCGGCGTTGAAGTCGGGGAAACCCTGCGAGAGGTTGATCGCACCGCATTCCTGGGCGAGGCGCGACATCACCGTAAAGATGGTCGTGCCCACGTTCGGCAGGCGGGATTCGATGGGGGCGGGGAAGCTCGGCATGGCGGCAGTGGTCGAGGTGGGAGGGCGCATTGTCGCAAACCCGGCGGATGACGGGGAGCCGGGGCGCTGCATGCTAGAATCCGCCAGTTTCCGACTGCCGCTGGCGCCACCGTTCCCGCCTCTCCTATCGTGCGCAATCTGCTCATCATCGCTCTGGTCTTCATCGGCATCTGGTGGGCGCGTGGTGCGCTGCGCCGCTTCAAGGACCAGCAGACGATCCGGCGCAAGACAGGCGGCAAGCCCGTCGCAGCCGAGCGCATGCGCGAGTGCGCGCATTGCGGGCTGATCGTGCCCGAATCCGAGGGCGTGCGGGGCGAGGACGATTTCTTCTGCAGCGAGGCACACCGCCGTGCCGGCCGCCGCACAGAATGAAGCCCGTCGTGCGGTGATGCCGGAGGCGGATCGCGGGCGGCGTCTGTCGCTGCGTTATCTGAACCTCTTTCGCCTGATCCTGGCCGGCCTTTTCCTGGTCGCTGGACGCGAACTCGGGCTTGGCGCCGAGAGCCCGCGCATCTACTACCTCACCGCCTCCGGTTACCTCCTGGCCGTGCTTGCGCTGGGCTTTCCGGATGCGCAGCGCAGGCTCGGCTTCGATCGCACGGTGGCGCTGCAGGTGGTGATCGACATGCTGGCCCTGGCGCTGATCATGTGGGTCAGTGGCGGCTACCGCAGCGGCATGCCGGCGCTGATGATGGTCATGCTCGCGGGCGCGGGCCTGATCGTGCAGGGGCGCATGGTGCTGTTCGCTGCGGCGATCGCCACCATCGCCGTGCTGATCGAGAACACCTGGCGCTATGTCGGCGGCCTGCAGCCGGTCGATTCGCTCCAGGTCGGGATCTTCTGCGCGGGCTTCTTCGCCATCGCGCTCGTCGCCCGCCTGCTTGCGCTGCGCGCCAGCACCAATGCCACGCTGGCTGCCGAGCGCGGGCTGGCGCTCGCCAAGCAGCAGGCGGTCAGTGAACACATCATCCGCGACATGCAGGATGGCGTGATCGTGGTCGATGCCCGCGGGCGAATCCTGCATGCCAATCCGCAGGCGGCGAACATGCTGGGTATGGCGCACATGCGCTGCGAGGGCCTGGAGGGTCTGGCGCTCCCCGATCTGGATGCCGCCTTCGCGCCCATGCTGCAGGCACCGGTCAGCGAGGAGGGACGACTGATCCGGGTCGGGCCGGCGGGCCGCCTGCTGCGCTGTCGCGCGGTGCCGGGTGATGCCGGAAGCGCCGCGCAAGGCGATACGCTGCTCTACCTTACCGACTTCGAGGACATACAGCGCCGGCTGCAGCAGATCAAGCTGGCAGCACTCGGCCGGCTCACTGCGAGCATGGCGCACGAGATCCGCAACCCGCTCTCGGCCGTCACTCAGGCGGCCGAACTGCTGCGCGACGAGAAGCGCGCCGAAATGCAGGCCCGCCTTGCGCGCATCATCAACGACAACGCGCAGCGCATCGAACGCATGATCCGCGACGTGCTGGCGCTCGGCCGGCGCGAGCAGGCCATGCCCGAGGCGCTGCCTCTGGCCGATTTCGTGCGTGAGGTGATCGAGGCGCGGGTGTTCCGCGATGCGAACGAGGAGGGGCTGTACGCGGTGGATATCGACCCGGCGCTGACGCTCGCCATCGACCGCGCGCACCTGCACCAGATCCTCGACAATCTGCTCGCCAATGCTGCACGCTACTGTTCGCGGACGCCGGGCGCTGTGCAACTGCATGCGGAGGCGGAGCCGGGCGATCGTGTGGCGCTGCACGTGCGGGACGATGGCCCCGGCTTCGACGAAGATACCCGCACGCACCTGTTCGAACCTTTCTTCACCACCCACCCCAAGGGGACCGGCCTGGGGCTCTACATCGCCCGCGAGCTCGCAGAGGCCAACGACGCGGAGCTCGAGCTGTCGACCGCCGGTCCGGGGGCCGACTTCACGCTCCGGGCGCACCAGACACCATGACAATCGCCGACCGCCGCTCCCGTCCGCAATCCGTCGATGTGCTCGTCGTGGACGACGAGGACGACATTCGCGAACTGCTCGAGCTCTCGCTCATGCGCATGGGCCTGGCCTGCGACACTGCCGGCTCGGTCAGCGAGGCGCGCGAGTGCCTCGCTGACCGCCGCTATCGGCTGTGCCTCACCGACATGCGCCTGCCCGATGGCGACGGTCTCGAGCTCGTCGAGCACATCCAGAGCGCACAGCCCGGCCTGCCCGTTGCCGTCATCACCGCATTCGGTAGCATCGAGACCGCCATCCGTGCGCTCAAGCTCGGTGCCTTCGATTTCGTCACCAAGCCGGTCGAGCTCAAGGCCTTGCGCGAACTCGTCCACAACGCCCTGCGTCAGGCCGACGAGCCCGCCACGCCGCCGGCGGGAGGACGGGCGCTGATCGGCCACTCGCCGGCCTTCCTGCAACTGCGCGCCCAGGCCGAGAAGCTCGCGCGCAACCAGGCGCCGGTGTTCATCCACGGCGAATCGGGTACCGGCAAGGAGGTCATCGCGCGCTACATCCACAGCCTCGGCGCGCGGGCCACCCGGCCCTTCGTCCCGGTGAACTGCGGTGCCATCTCGCCCGAACTGATGGAAAGCGAATTCTTCGGCCACCGCAAGGGCAGCTTCACCGGCGCCGCCGCGGACAAGGAGGGGCTCTTTCAGGCCGCCAATGGCGGCACGCTGTTCCTGGACGAGATCGGTGAATTGCCGCTGGCCATGCAGGTCAAGCTGCTGCGGGCCATCCAGGAGCGCGCAGTGCGACCCGTCGGCGCCCACGCCGAGGAGGCGGTGGATGTGCGCATCCTCTCCGCCTCGCACCAGGACCTGGGGCGGCTGGTCGCCGAGGGACGCTTCCGTCAGGACCTCTTCTTCCGCATCAACGTGATCACCCTGCGCGTACCGCCCCTGCGCGAGCGTCGTGAAGACATCGCCGAGCTCGCCATGCACATCCTCGAACGCCTCGCGGCGCGCGAGGGCGGCACGCCGCGGCGGCTCGCCTCCGACGCCCTGCAGGCGCTGCAAGGCTACGCCTTCCCCGGCAACGTACGCGAGCTGGAGAACCTCCTCGAACGCGCCTGCGCGCTGTGCGACCGCGACGAGATCGGCGCCGCCGACATCGAGCTCCATCCCGACCAGACGAGCTCGGCCTGGCTCACCGACTCCGGGTTCGGGATGCCTGCGTACCATGACGAACCGCCGGAGTTCGATGATCCGCAGGCGGCCTCCGTCGATGAGGCTGAACGCCTGCGCATCATTCGTGCCCTCGAGCAGACGCGCTGGAACCGCTCCGCGGCCGCGCGCAACCTCGGCATGACCCTGCGCCAGCTGCGCTACCGCCTGCAGAAGTGGGGGATGGAGTAGCGCGCGGACCTGTTTTTACAATGTTGATTGCATTTTTGTCTGGCCTGGCGAAAGGGGTTTGAATAGAATTTCGTCATGAACCCGGTCATCCTTCACCACGGCGCCCGCAACGGCGTTACCGGCTCGTGCCACCAGCTCTTCATCGAGGGCGAAAACAGCCTGCTCATCGACTGCGGCCTGTTTCAGGGCACCGAAACCGCGCCCGACGGCAAGGCGGGTGCCGACCGGCTCGAGATTGACTTTCCGGTGCAGGGGATCGGGGCGCTCGTGCTCACGCATGTGCACATCGACCACTGTGGCCGCCTTCCCTGGCTGCTTGCGGCGGGCTTCAAGGGACCGATCTTCTGCAGCGAGCCCTCCGCGCGGCTGTTGCCCACGGTACTGGCAGACGCCTTTCAGGTTGGCGTGAGTCGAGACGCCCGGCTTGTCGAGCGCTATCTCGGCCTGGTCGAGCCGCGCCTCCGGCCGCTGCCCTACGGCAAGTGGCAGACGCTGTACCGCAGTGCGGGGGCCACCTGCCGCATCCGGCTCAAGCGTGCGGGGCACATCCTTGGTTCGGCCTATGTCGAGTGCGAGCTATCGGGCGCTGCCTGGCCGGACAAGCGCCGTATCGTCTTCTCCGGCGATCTGGGGGCGCCGCATGCGCCGCTGCTGACGGCGCCGCGCCCGCCCTGGCAGGCCGACGTACTCGTGCTCGAGTCCACCTACGGCGACCGCAGCCACGAGGATCGCCGCAACCGGCGCAAGCGCCTGCAGACCGTGGTGGAGCATGCGCTGGAGGATGGCGGCACGGTCATCATCCCGGCCTTCAGCATCGGCCGCACGCAGGAACTGCTGTACGAGTTCGAGGACATCCTGCACCGCGAGCGCCAGCGCCCCGGCCGGCACGCAGAAAAGTGGGGCGCGCTGCGGATCTTTCTCGATTCGCCGCTCGCGCAGCGCTTCACCGCGCTGTACCGCGAGTTGCAGCCCTTCTGGGACGCCGAGGCGCGTGCCCGCGTGCGATCGGGCCGTCAGCCGCTGGGCTTCGATCAACTCGTCGCCATCGACACGCATGACGCCCACCTTGCCAACGTTCAGCGCCTGGCGCGCAATCGCGCGCCGGCCATCGTCATCGCGGCAAGCGGCATGTGCGCCGGGGGCAGGGTGGTCAACTACCTCAGGGCCATGTTGGGCGATCCGCGCCACGATGTGCTTTTTGTCGGCTATCAGGCGCGCGGTACGCCCGGTCACGCGATTCAGACCTACGGCCCGCGCGGAGGTTACGTGGACCTCGACGGTGAGCGCATCGACATCCGCGCCCGCATCCACACCTTGTCAGGCTATTCCGCCCACGCCGACCGCGACGATCTGACCCGTTTCGTCACCCGCATGCGCCACCTGCCGGACGAGGTGCGGCTGGTGCATGGCGAGGACGACGTGCGTGCCGCGCTGGCGCGGCATCTCGTCGCGGCCACTGGCGGCAAGGTCAGGGTGGTGTTGTGAGCAGCGCTTCGGGGGCTTGCCGCGTCACCCCCTTTCTGCCGCGCGGCGCTTGCGGCTGCGGACGTTGCGTCACTGCTGCAGGCGGCGCAGGTACTCGCGGGTGAACATGCGTTCGGGCAGATCGCGCACGTTCATGTTCTCGTAGGTCAGCACCGACACCTCGCCCGGCTTGAGTGCGTCTTCCATCACCAGCCGGGTGGGGCGAACCTGGCCGGCCATCTCGCGGAAGTCCTCGTAGCGCGCGGTCTTCAGCAAGCGGCCCGAGAGCGCGTAGAACTCCGCTTTCAGCGGCCGGCTGTCGGCTGCGGCGATCCAGTACTTCACGCGCGCATAGGTCACCGAGCGGTCCACCGCCGCCAGATCCAGCACCAGCGCATCCGTGCCCTCCAGCGCCTCGCGCCCGGAGAGGCTCGGTCGGTAGTCGCCGGCGAAGTTCGCGCGCGCCAGGTCGCCATTGGCCACCTGCCCGGTCAGGCGCTGCGCGAGTGACAGGCGCACCGGCTGCGAGACGCTGGGCATGAACACCCACAGGTCGCGCCCGCGCATCAGCAGTGCCTGGCCGCGCTCGCTGGCGGGCTCCAGCGTCAGCACGATGGTGTTCTCGTTGCCACGCGACAGCACGCGGAAGGTGCGCGCGTCCTTCTCGACGCCGTCGCTGAGATTGCGTACCACGATCTCGGTCTGGAAGCTCTCGCGCGGAAAACGGATCGCGTCCGCGCGTTGCACGAGCCCGGCGGCCTCGTCATCGTTCGCCGGTGCGGCCGGTGCGGCGTCGTCGGCAGCCATCAGCGCGCCGGGCACACACAGGCCGGCTGCCAGGGTGGCGAGGAATCTGCGGCGGAATCGTAAGCTTTGCGTCATGAGTGCTATCCTCTTAGCGTTTGCATTCATTCTCGGTCCTTGCGATGGCAATCGTCCAGATCGAACACGTCAGCAAGCGTTTCCTCCTTGGCGAGCAGCTCGTGCTGGCGCTGGACGACGTCTCGCTGTCGATCGAAGAGGGGGTGTTTCTCGCCATCGCGGGCCCCTCCGGCAGCGGCAAGTCCACTCTGCTCAACATCATAGGCTGTATCGATACCGCCGATGAGGGGCGCGTCGTCATCGACGGTCACGACGTGTCCGACCGCACGCCCGACCAACTCGCGGACCTGCGCGCCAGGACCATCGGCTTCATCTTCCAGACCTTCAACCTGCTCCCGGTGCTCTCGGCCGAGGAGAACGTCGAGTACCCGCTGTTGCAGTTTCCCGAGCTCTCGAAGAAGGAGCGTGCCGAGCGCGTGCGCCGCTATCTCGACGTGGTCGGTCTGGAAAAATACGCCCACCATCGCCCCAACCAGCTCTCCGGTGGCCAGCGCCAGCGCGTTGCGATCGCCCGCGCACTGGCCACGCACTCGAAGATCGTGCTCGCCGACGAGCCAACGGCCAACCTCGACAGCAAGACCGGAACCGAGATCCTCAAGCTGATGCGCGACATCAATCGCAGCGCCGGCACCACCTTCGTTTTTTCCACCCACGACCGCAAGGTCATGAGCATGGCCGACCGCCTGGTACGCATCGGCGACGGCAGGATCACCGCGCTCGGCATGAAGAACGCCCAGCACTGGACCTTCGTCCCGAACGGCAGCCAGCGTGTACAGGAACCACCTCAAGCCCAGGAAGAATGAGCAATGCCCGGATTCACACAGCACGCGCGGCGTACGCTTGCCGCCCTGACCCTCGCAGCCCTCGCCTCAGGTATGCCCGCAATGGCCGCCGAGGAGGCCGGAGTGGAGCCGGCGCTGGATGCAGAGCTCGACGCCGAGCTTGACGCCTTGCTCGACGTCGGCTCGCCATCCGAGCCGGGAGGCTCCGGCCTTCGCTGGAGCGGCTATGCAGACCTGAGTGCGGCCTTTACGCTGCCCGCGCCCGATCACTGGTCGCATCTGCGCGCGCGTGCCGAGGTGACCGGCAGTGGCGAGCTTGCCCCGCGCGTGCGCTGGAAGCTCACTGCGCGCGCCGAGGCCGATGGCGCTTTCGACCTGGAGGACGGGCGCTACCCGGCCGCGGTACGCCGTGACCAGCGCCGCGATTTCCTGCTGCGCGAGGCGTACGTGGACGTCGGCCACGGCGACTGGGAGTTCCGCTTCGGGCGCCAGCAGATCATCTGGGGGGAGATGGTCGGCTTCTTCTTTGCCGACGTGGTGTCGGCGCGCGACCTGCGCGACTTCCTGCTGCCCGAGTTCGAGAGCATGCGCATCGCGCAATGGGCGGTGCGTGCAGAGTACTTCGGCGGCGACACGCACTTCGAGATGCTCTGGGTGCCCAAGCCGTCCTATGACGAGATCGGCAAGCCCGGCGGTGACTTCTACGCCTTTCCCTGGATTCCGGCGGGTACGGCCGTCGATGAGCGCAAGCCTGACAACGACGACCTTGGCGATGGCAACTGGGGCCTGCGCGTCTCGCACCTGGTCGACGGCTGGGATCTGTCCGCCTTCTATTACCGCAGCCACGATATCTCGCCCACCGTCGAAGCGCTCCAGCCCGGGCTGGCGTCGATGCGCCACGACCGGCTGCATCAGGTGGGCGGCACCTTCAGCAAGGATCTGGGGCGCTTTGTGCTCAAGGGCGAGGCGGTCCATACTCGCGGCCGCAGCCTCAATACCTTCACGCCCGCAGCCGTGCCCGGTGGGGTTGCCGTCGGGCTAGCCCCTACCGACATGGTTGACTATGCCCTTGGTGTGGATGTGCCAGCGGGCGACTGGCGCTTCAACGCACAGTACTACGGGCGTTGGCTCGACAACCACCACCCCGCGATGGCGAGTGACCGTAGCGAAACAGGGCTGACCTTCCAGGCCGTGCGCAGCTTTGGCAGCGACGTGGAAGTCGAGATGCTCGCGGTCACCAGCCTCAACCGCAGCGACTACATGCTGCGCCCCAAGCTCACCTGGAAGTTCGCGCCGGCCTGGCGCATGGTGACGGGCCTGGATGTGTTCGGCGGTGACGATGCGGGGCTGTTTGGCAGCTACGACCGCAGCGACCGCGCCTACGTCGAACTGCGTCACTGGTTCTGAGCGTCGAGCCGGCCAGCGTCCCGGCGCCAACGCGGGGAGGGGCAGGCGCGGGTATTCAGCCGGCGGACTGCAGATCCTGGAGCAGTTGCTGCACGTCGTTGCTCGTCGGCAGCAGCCGCGCTGCGCGACGGCTGCGGCGATCCTCCGTCTGTTCGCGGCGGGCCACGGCGTCCTCGAACTCGTTCTGCGACAGATGCAGCAGCACGGCTGCCGCGCCCACGCGCGGGCAGATCAGGCGCGGTCCCGCGAGGCGGTAGCCGAAAATGCGCTGGTAGAAGGGTGCATGACGTGGGTGGACCTCGATGAACACGTCGCTCATGCGCTCGGTCAGCCTGGCAAGCGCATACAGCGCCTGCAGCAATCCGGCGAGTGCGTCCTGCGAGCCGAGCTCGGGATCGATCGCGAGTTGTGTAATTTCGCACACTCGCCCGCCTTTCGCCCGGACCGCATCGATCTCCTTGCGGTATAAAGTATCGGCAAGCAATCCGCTGCCGTGGTCCAGGCGCACGGTCAGGGTCGCAACCGCGCGTTGATCCTTCAATGCCACGATGGTCAGGTCGCGCCGGTCGAGTTCGACCGTGGTGCCGTAGGGGAAGAGTCCGCGCGCCGAGTACATGCGCTCGATCAGTCTTGCCGTCTCGCGCTTCAGCGGGTCATTCCCGTTCGCGATGCGGATGATGTAGCCCTTGCGCTCGAAGCTGAAGGCATGCAGGGGCAGTGCCGTCCAGGTGAAGTCCTTCGCGATGGGCCTGTGCGGTCCATTTCGCTTGTCGGGTGACGCGCCTGCGGCGTGCAGCAGATCGGCCGCCATGGGGGCACACTGGGCGTGTGCCGTGCCGAGGTTGGTGTGCATCGATTGTGCCCGGTGTGGTTTGCGGTGCGGCAGCTTCGGGTGTGTCCACGATCGGGCTGCGCGCTTGCCATCCATTGTCTTGCAACAAACATTCCTCAAGCTAGCGCAGCGCCTGCACCTAGTGTAAGCGATTGTGTGCGATTGTTCCTGGATCTGCATGCGCCTGCGCCGGTACGCTGAATCGTTGAAACGCGTTTTCCCGCGTCCTGGCGTGCGCAGGGCGCTGTCATCGGGTACGCTCAGCGTCGAATAATTGAATCGATCGTCGTATCATTCCCAATTCATGGAACTCTGAAGGGGTGTTGTCATGGTCATCAGCGCTCGAGGCATGTGGTCGAGGATTGTTCGTGTCGTGATGCTCGTCGGGGCGGCGGGTGCGCTCGCCGGGTGCGCCTCGTCCTTCCCGCCGGCGCCGTCCGCTGCAGCGGACGAGGAATACAACTACGTCGTAGGTTCGGGCGATACGCTCAACATCGTCGTATGGCGCAACCCAGAGCTGTCGATGTCGGTGCCGGTGCGCCCCGACGGCAAGATCACCACCCCACTGGTCGAAGACCTCGTCGCGCAGGGCAAGGACACCACCACGCTGGCGCGCGACATCGAAAAGGAACTCTCCAAGTTCATCCGCGAGCCGGTGGTCACCGTCATCGCCACCGGATTCTCCGGCCCCTACAGCGAGCAGATCCGCGTCGTCGGCGAGGCCGCGCAGCCGCGCATCCTCCCCTACACGCAGAAGATGACGCTGCTCGACGTCATGATCGCGGTCGGCGGGCTCACCCAGTTCGCGGACGGAAACAGCGCGAGCATCCTGCGCACCGGTGAGGGTAACAAGCAGTACAGCGTGCGCATCAAGGATCTGATCAAGCGCGGCGATGTCTCGGCCAACGTCGAGATGCGTCCGGGCGACGTCCTGATCATCCCGCAGAGCTGGTTCTGATCCAGTCCCGCTTCCGACTCAACCCCCGTGCAGGACCCACGCTGCGACCGCGGCGGGGTTCGGCGCGAACCACGTGAAGTCGATTCATGGAAGAACTCGTATCGCAGATCACCGGCTACCTGCGCGGCATGTGGCGTTACCGCTGGTGGGGCCTGGCGCTGGCGTGGATCGTCGGCATCGTTGCCGGGGTCGTCATCTACAAGATGCCGGACAAGTACGAGTCGAGTGCTCGGGTGTTCGTAGACACGCAGTCGGTGCTTCGCCCGCTGATGGCCGGGCTGGCGGTGCAGCCCAATGTCGACCAGCAGATCGCCATGCTGAGCCGCACTCTGATCAGCCGCCCCAACGTCGAGAAGCTCATCACCATGGCCGACCTCGACCTCGGCATCCACTCGACCGAAGAGCGCGAGGCGCTGATCACCCGCCTGTCCAAGGATCTCCGCATCGGCTCGGCCGACCGCACCAACCTCTTCACCCTGTCCTATGCCGACACGCGCCCCGACCAGGCGCAGCGTGTGGTGCAGTCGCTGCTGTCGCTGTTCGTCGAGTCCGGCCTGGGCAGCAAGCGCCAGGACGCGGACGCCGCCCGCCGCTTCATCGAGGAGCAGATCCGCAGCTACGAGCAGAAGCTCACCGAGGCGGAGAACCGCGTCAAGGAGTTCCGTCTGCGCAACATGGGGGTGCTGGGCGATGGCGCGGCAGATTACGTCTCGCAGATTGGTGCCCTCAATGCGCAACTTCAGGCGGCTCAGCTCGAACTGCGCGAAGCCGAGAATGCCCGCGACTCCCTGCAGCGCCAGCTCGTCGGTGAGGAGCCGGTGCTGCTGCCGCAGACACCCTCGGCGTCCGCGGTGTCCATCCCCGAGATCGACGGCCGCATCGACACCCTCAAGCGCAATCTGGACGAGCTTCTGCTGCGCTACACCGACCAGCACCCCGACGTGCTCGGCACCCGCCGCCTCATCGAAGATCTCGACGCGCAGAAGCTCAAGCAGGTCGAGGCCATGCAGGCAGGTGGTGGCAGCCAGTTCGGTGCGCTCGACTCGAACCCGGTCTATCAGCAGATGAAGCTCGCGTTCGCCCAGGCCGAGTCGCGCGTTGCCGCGCTGCGGGCGCGCGTCTCGGAGTTCCAGAGCCGGCTCTCTCAACTCGGCGAGCGGGCGCGGATGGTGCCCGAGGTGGAGGCCGAACTTGCCCAGCTCAACCGCGACTACGCGGTCCACAAGAGCAACTACGATGCCCTCGTGGAGCGCCGTGAATCCGCCAACATCGCCGTCGAGATGAACACCCAGACCGGGGTGGCCGACTTCCGCGTCATCGACCCGCCCACGCTGCCCACCGCGCCCTCCGCGCCCAACCGCATCCTGCTCATCCCGCTTGCCGGTCTGGCAGGCCTGGCCGCGGGTTTCGCGCTTACTTTCCTGATCAGCCAGCTTCGTCCCGCATTCAGCGACCCGCGCATGCTGCGCGAGGTCACCGGCCTGCCGGTGCTGGGCATGGTGTCCATGCTGCCCACCCCCGAGCGCATTTCGGCGCGGCGGCGCGGCCTGTTTGCGTTCGGTTTGGGGCTGGTTGCGTACACGGGGGCGTTTGCCGCCGCAGTCGTCGCCTTGCGGCTGATTCAGGGTTGAACGGAACAACACGATGAGTCTTATCGAAAGAGCCGCACAGCGGCTTGACCAACTCAAGCAGGCCTCTGCCGAGCCCTCCGACGAAGCGCTGCAGCAGGCGGTCGCCCGGGCCGCAGAGCCGGCGGCGGCAAAGGCCGCTCCCGTGCCGGAGCCCGCGCCCGTGTCGGAGGCTCCGTCGCAAGCTGCGGCGGCCGCCCAGCCTGCGCATGCCTCGCGCGGCGTGTACATCGATCTCGCGATGCTCGAAGCCAAGGGCATGGTCACGCCCGACCGCCCGCGCTCGGCCATTGCAGAGGAGTACCGCGTCATCAAGCGGCCGCTGCTGCGCAACGCCACCGACACCAGCGAAGCGCGCATCGAGAACGCCAACCTGATCATGATCACCAGCGCCATGCCGGGTGAGGGCAAGACCTTCAGCGCGATCAACCTGGCGGTCAGCATGGCCATGGAGCTCGACTACACCGTGCTGCTGGTCGATGCCGATGTTTCGCGGCCCTCGGTGTTCCGCCAGCTTGGCCTGCCGCCGGAGCGCGGCCTGATGGACGTGCTCGCGGGTGACGCCACCGATCTCGGCGATGTGCTGTTGCGCACGAACATCGAGAAGCTCTCCATCCTGCCGGCGGGCATGCCGCATGCGCGCGCGACCGAACTGCTCGCTTCCGAGAACATGAACCGCCTGCTCAAGCAGATGGCGACCCGCTACTCCGACCGCATCATCATTTTCGACTCGCCCCCGCTTCTGGTCACGACCGAGTCGCGCGTGCTCGCCACCCACATGGGGCAGGTGGTCGTCGTCGTCGAAGCCGAGCGCACCACGCACGCGTCCATCAAGCAGGCCCTGGCGACCATCGAGAGCTGCCCGATCAAGCTCATGATGCTCAACAAGGCACGCAGGCAGAGCCACGGCTCGTACTACGGATATGGATACGGATATGGCTATGGCGAAACGGCCCGTGAAAACGCAGCCTGAACCTCGTACGCTGTGCCTTTCCCTGCTCGGCGCCGCCCTGCTGGCGCTTGGCATGGCGGGGCACGCGCAGGCGCAGACGGTGCGGATCCAGCCATCGCTCGACAACCGGCTGACCTGGACCGACAACGTCGATACGAGCGCGACCAACAAACAGAAGGACTGGATCGCCGAGATCTCACCCGGTCTGTCCATCAGTCGCGAATCCGGCCGCTTCAGTGGTGGTCTCGACATGCGTCTGCGCAACCTCGCGCATGCGGAACGCACGGAGGACAACACCACCTACCTCGCGCTGCAGGGGCGCGGCACGTTCGAAGCCATCGAGGACGCCTTTTTCGTCGACCTTGCTGCCTCCATCAGCCGCGATAACCGTTCCGCCTTCAGCGGCCGCTTCGGTGGCGACACGCTCGACACCGACGAGAACAACGAGACCCGCCTGTTTTCGATCGCGCCGCGCTTCGCCTTCCGCTTCGGCGCCAGCGGGGAGGGCCGGATCGGCTATCAGCAGCGCTGGCTCACGGGCGGTGACAGTACCCTGGGCGATCAGCGCAGCGGCACCTGGCAAGCGAGCGTCACAGATCCGGTCGCGCTTCGGCTCTTCGGTTGGGGGCTGGAGTACGTGCGGACCGACACCCGCTACGATGAAGGCTCCAACCGTGACGTCGAGCAGGAGGTCGGTCGGGCCACCCTGTTCGTGAACATCGACCCGCAGTTCCGCGTGCGCGCCATCGGCGGGTACGAGTCCAACGACTACGCCACGGTCAGTGGCGAGCGTGGCGCCATCTGGGGGGCCGGCTTCGACTGGTACCCCAACGAGCGCACGGCGATCTCCGTTACCGGCGAGGACCGTATCTTCGGCACGGGGTACGACGTCAGCCTGCAACATCGCATGGCACGCTCGGCGCTCACGCTCACCGCGCGGCGCGACATCTCCTCCTCGCTGCAGGATCTCGCCGGCGGCTACGCCATCGACCCCCTGTTCCAGGCCATCTACCAGATCCTCGGCGCCATCGACCCCACGCTCAGCGACCTCGAGCGCGAGCGGATCGCGCTGGACGAGTATCGCGCGCGCGGCGGGCAGGGCATCCGCTCCAATGCCTACTTCCTGGAGCGGGCGTTCGGGGCGGGGTATTCGATCAGCGGTGTGCGCAACACCGTCTCGATCTCGCTTCAGCAAAGCGAGCGCCAGCGCCTGAGCACGCTGTCCGGCTTCGTCCTCAACGATGATCTGGCCGACTACGACAAGATCCGCACGCGCTCGGCGTCCCTGTCCTTCAACCACCAGTTGTCCGGGCTGGCGACGCTCTCGGCGGGCTACCTGCGTTCGCGCTCGGAAGGCGAAGGCGTGACCGACGACACCACCACGCGCTCGTCCTACACCCTGGGCCTCACCCGACGCCTTGGCGCCCAGGCCAATGGCGGCGTCACCTACTCGCACATCAAGTCCGAGGGGCGCGACGCCTACACCGAGAACGCAGTCACCGCCACCTTCGGCATGCGGTTCTGAGTCACGCATCGATGTACGAATCCTTCTTCAAGCTCCGCGGCAAACCCTTCCAGCTCAACCCCGATCCGGCCTTCTTCTATGGCAGTCGCGGGCACCGGCGGGCCATGGCCTATCTCGAATACGGCCTGCACCAGAGCGAGGGCTTCATCGTCATCACCGGCGAGATCGGTGCGGGCAAGACCACGATCGTGCGCAGCCTGCTCGAGCACCTCGACCCCGAGCGGGTGGTCGCGGCCAACATCGTCAGTACCCAGATCGACGCCGCCGACGTGCTGCGCATGGTGGCTGCGGCCTTCGGCGTGCCCAGCCGCAACCTGGACAAGGCCGGGCTGCTGCTCGCCATCGAAACCTACCTCGTGTCGGTCACTGCCGCGGGCAAGCGCGCGCTGCTGATCGTGGACGAGGCGCAGAATCTCTCCGCGGCGGCGGTGGAGGAGTTGCGCATGCTGTCCAACTTCCAGCTCGAAGACCATGCCCTGCTGCAAAGCTTCCTGGTCGGACAGCCGGAGTTCCGCGACATGATGCAACGCGTCGAGATGCAGCAGCTGCGCCAGCGCGTGATCGCCTCCTACCACCTCGGCCCGCTCGACGCGCAGGAAACCCGTGGCTACATCGAGCACCGCCTCAAGCATGTCGGCTGGGCCGACGATCCCCGCTTCGAACCCGGCGCCTTCACCGCCATCTACGGCTACACCGGCGGCATCCCGCGCAACATCAACACCCTGTGCGACCGGCTGCTGCTTTCCGCGTATCTGGGCGAAAGCCATGCCATCACCGAAGCGCACGTGCGCGAGGTGATCGACGAGCTCAAGGAGGAGTTCGCGTCGGCGCGGGCGCGCCCGGTGCACAGCGCAGCCATGCGCGCCCAGCCGCGCGCCAGCGCGACCGAGCGCGTGGCAATGCCGGAAACGCTGGGCAACCTCGCGCTGGACCGGCTGCATGCCTCGCCCGAGCTGGCCGAGCAGACCGCAGCGCTCGCTGGCAGCTACGACCTGCAGCGCATCGAGGCGCGCCTGGCGAGCCTGGAGCAGTCGGTGTCTGCAGCGGTGATGCTGCTCAATCAACTCGTCCAGGCCGTGCGCCGCGACGACCCCAGCCAGGAAGAATCGCGATGAGCTCCACCGTCACCATGCAGGCGCCGGTCATCTGTGTAGTTGGTGCGCGCCCCAACTACATGAAGGTCGCGCCCATCATCCGCGCCTTCGCAGCGCACAACCCGCCGATCCGCACGCTGCTGGTGCACACCGGCCAGCATTACGATCCGGCGATGAAGGACCGGCTGTTCGCCGATCTCGAACTGCCCGAACCCGATGTCAACCTCGCCGTGGGCTCGGGGTCGCACGCGGTGCAGACCGCCGAGGTCATGAAGCGCTTCGAGCCCGTCCTCGATGCGCACGGCGCGCGTGCGGTACTGGTGGTGGGGGACGTAAACTCCACGCTCGCCTGCGCGCTGGTCGCCTGCAAGCGTCACATTCCGGTGGTACACGTGGAGTCCGGCCTGCGCAGCAACGACCGCCGCATGCCCGAAGAGATCAACCGCATCCTCACCGACCAGATTTCCGATGTGCTCTACACCACCGAGCGCTCCGCCCACGACAACCTTGCGCGTGAAGGCATCCCCGCAGAGAGCGCGGTCTTCGTCGGTAACGTCATGATCGACAGTCTGCGCGCCAGCCTGCCCAAGGCCGTGCCTGCCGATGTGCTGCTCGCCCAGTCCGGGCTCGACCCGCAGCGCATCGCGGGCGGCTATGGCGTGGTCACGCTGCATCGCCCGTCCAACGTCGACGCCGCCGAGACCCTCGGCCCGGTCATCGACGCGCTGCACCACGTCAGCCAGCGCCTGCCGCTGGTGTTCGCACTGCATCCGCGCACGCGCAACAACCTGGAACGCTTCGGCATGCTCGACCGGCTCGCCGCACCGGGCTTCCTCGTGCTGCCGCCACAGGGTTATCTGGAAATGCTCGGCCTCATGTCGGGCGCGCGCATGGTGCTCACCGACTCGGGCGGCATCCAGGAGGAAACCACCGCGCTCGGCGTACCCTGCATCACGATCCGCGAGAACACCGAGCGCCCGATCACCGTGGAGCAGGGCACCAACACCCTGGTGGGGGTGCGCGGCGAAGCCATCATCGCCGCCGCCGACGAGATCCTCGTCAACGGCGGCAAGGCTGGACGCACGCCCGAATACTGGGATGGTCGCTGTGCAGAGCGCATCGCCGCCCATCTTCACGACTGGCTCGCCGCGCATGAGGCGGCCGGCCCGCCTGCCGTACAGGTGTGACATGGACGCACGCATCACCAACGCCTTCACCTGCGACGTCGAGGACTACTTCCAGGTCTCCGCCCTCGCCCCGCACTTTCCGCGCAGTGGTTGGGACAGCGTGCCCTGCAGGGTGGAGCGCAACGTCGACCGCATCCTGGAGCTGCTGGATGGCCACGGCGCGCGCGGCACCTTCTTCACCCTGGGCTGGCTTGCGGAGCGCTATCCGGCCATGGTGCGGCGCATCTCCGATGCCGGGCACGAGGTCGCGAGCCATGGCTACGCCCACCAGCGCGCCAGCGACCTGAGCCCGCACGAGTTCGGCGCCGACATCCGTCTCGCGAAAGCCATCCTCGAGGACATCACCGGAAGGGAAGTCACCGGCTACCGCGCCCCCAGCTTCTCCATCGGCGAATCCAATCTCTGGGCGCACGACTGCATCGCCGAAGCCGGCTATCGCTACAGCTCCAGCGTGTACCCGGTCAAGCACGACCACTACGGCATTCCCGACGCACCGCGCTTTCCCTGGCGGCTCGACAACGGCCTGCTGGAAGTGCCCGTCACCACCCTGAACCTGCTCGGGCGCAACTGGCCAGCAGGCGGCGGCGGTTTCTTCCGGCTGCTGCCGTACCCCGTTTCGCGCTGGCAGATCGCGCGCGTCAACGCAGGCGACCAGCGCCCTGCGATCTTCTACTTCCACCCGTGGGAAATCGACCCCGAGCAACCCCGCGTGACCGATGCCACGGTCAAGACCCGCTTCAGGCATTACATTAATCTCAGACATACCGAAGCACGGCTCGACCGT
The DNA here is from genome assembly GCF_052598215.2 of Thauera sp. ZXT1-4. Classification (NCBI taxonomy): domain Bacteria; kingdom Pseudomonadati; phylum Pseudomonadota; class Betaproteobacteria; order Rhodocyclales; family Zoogloeaceae; genus Thauera; species Thauera sp. ZXT1-4. The sequence goes on from NZ_JBQWSN020000005.1 coordinate 162,501, forward strand.
CTGCTGTCGGATTTTGCCTGGGGGCGTGCGGACGAGGTGTTCTGCAACGCCGCCTGACCTGCCTGGAACCGAAGGGAAAAGATGGACCGACTGCCCGTTGTCGTCAGCCTGCTCACCGATGAGAAAGTCCCCGCGTGGGACGCCTTCGTGCGCGCCTGCCCGCAGGGCACCTTCTTCCATCTGGCTGGCTGGCGCGAGATCCTCGATGAGGTGCTGCGGCACCGCAGCTTTTACCTGTATGCCGAGCGTGCTGGCGAGATCGTCGGTGTGCTGCCGCTCGCCGAGGTGCGCAGCCGGCTGTTCGGACATGCGCTCGTCTCCCTGCCGTTCTGCGTCTATGGCGGCGCGGCGCTTGCCCCGGATGCCGGCCCCGAAGTGCTGTTCGAGCTTGAATCCAAAGCAGAGACGCTCGCGCGCGCGCTGGGTGTGCAGCACCTCGAATACCGCAACCTCAAGGCCCGCCACGCGGACTGGCCGCGGCAGGACCTCTACGTCACCTTTCGCAAGGAGATCCTCCCCGAGGTCGAGGCCAACCTGCTCGCCATCCCGCGCAAGCAGCGCGCCATGGTGCGCAAGGGCATCAAGAACGGCCTGGTGAGCGAGATCGACGCGGGCGTCGAGCGCTTCTTCGCGCTCTACGCCGACAACGTGCTGCGCCACGGCACCCCCGCGCTGCCCAGGGCGTTCTTCCAGCGCCTCAGGGACGTCTTCGGCGAGGCCTGCGAGGTGCTCACCGTGGTCAGCCCCGAAGGCAAGCCGCTCTCCAGCGTGTTCAGCTTCTACTTCCGCGACGAGGTGCTGCCCTATTACGCCGGCGACGATCTCGCCGCGCGCGACCTCGCCGCCAACGACTTCAAGTACTGGGAGCTCATGCGCCGCGCCTGCGAGCGCGGGTGCAAGGTCTTCGACTACGGTCGCAGCAAGGTCGGCACCGGGCCCTACGCCTTCAAGAAGAACTGGGGCTTCGAGCCACAACCGCTGTCCTACGAATACCGCCTGTACAAGCGCGACAGCGTGCCGCAGAACAACCCCATGAACCCCAAATACCGCGCCTTCATCGCGCTCTGGAAGCGCCTGCCCATCGGCGTGGCCAATCGCCTGGGGCCGCATATCGTGCGCAACCTGGGGTAGTGCGGTGACGCAGGACTCCCAGCACGACCAGCCGGGCCGCACGCCGCTGCTCTACCTCACGCACCGCATCCCCTATCCCCCCAACAAGGGCGACAAGGTGCGTTCCTTCAACATCCTGCGCCAGCTCTCGCGCACGCACCGCGTCTGGCTCGGCACTTTCGTCGACCACCGCGACGACCTGCAGCATGTGGCCACGCTCAAGCAGTGGTGCGAGCAGGTCTGCGCCATCCCCATCGAGCCGCGCATCCGCCGCATCGCCAGCCTGCGCGGCCTGCTGCGGGGCGAGGCGCTGAGCCTGCCGTACTACAGCAGCCCGCGTCTGGCCGAGTGGGTGGCGCGCACCATCGGTGAACACGACATCCGCGCGGCGGTTGCGTTTTCGGGGCCCATGGCGCAGTACCTCGACATGCCGGGGCTCCAGCGTCGCGTCATCGACTTCTGCGACGTCGACTCCGCAAAGTGGGCGCAGTACGCCCCCGAGCACCGCTGGCCCATGTCCTGGCTGTACCGTCGCGAGGGCGAGCGCCTGCTCGCGTTCGAGCGCCAGGCCGCCGCGCAGGTCGACGCCAGCCTCTTCGTCACCGAGGCCGAAGCCGAGCTCTTCCGCCACGCCGCGCCTGAGGCCGCGAGCTGTGTGGGGGTGATGCAGAACGGTGTCGATGCGGACTTCTTCTCTCCCGCCAACGCCGGAAAGTCGCCGTATCCGCCCGGTGGCCCGGTCATCGTGTTCAGCGGCGCCATGGATTACTGGCCCAATGTGGATGCCGTCACCTGGTTTGCCACTGAGTTGCTGCCGCGCATCCGCCAGACCGTGCCCGACGCCCGCTTCTGGATCGTCGGCATGAACCCGGCACCGGCGGTGCAGGCGCTTGCGGGCGAGGGGGTCGCCGTCACCGGCACCGTGCCCGACGTGCGCCCCTACATCGCCCATGCGGACGTGGTCGTCGCCCCCCTGCGCATCGCGCGCGGCATCCAGAACAAGGTGCTCGAGGCCATGGCCATGGCGCGCCCGGTGGTCGTGTCCGCCGACTCCGCCACGGGTCTCGCCGCCCGTCCCGGGCAAGATTTCGAGATTGCCCGCGACGGCGACGACACCGTCCGCCACGTCCTCGCGCTGCTCGCCGATCCCGCCCGCCGCAGCACGATGGGCGCCGCCGCGCGCGCTTGCGTGGTGGAACACTACAGCTGGCAGGCGCATCTCGCCCAACTGGACGCACTGTTGCGTCCGCCTCCGCCAATCCCATGAGCCGCCATGAGCCATAACCCCCGCGCCTTTTCCGCCGTCGCCCTCGCGCTCGTGCTCACCCTGCTGTGGGTGGTGGGGTGGTACTGGCAGACTGCGCAGGGGGTTGCCGGCATCTGGTGGACCTCCGATACCTTCGCCCACGGTCTCGTCGTATTTCCCGCCTTTGGCTGGCTGGTGTGGCGTGCGCGCGACCGCATTGGCGGCCTGCAGCCTCAGCCCACCGCGTGGATGGCGCTGCCGATCCTTGCCTCCGGCCTGCTGTGGCTGCTTGGCGGCATGGTCAGCGTGGCGGCCGCGCAGCACTTTGCGCTGTTCGCGCTGCTGGTGTCGGCCTTTGTCGGGGTGCTGGGCTGGCGGCTGAGCCGGGTGCTGCTGTTTCCGCTGTTGTTCCTGTTCTTCGGCGTGCCGATCGGCGAGTTCATGCTGCCCACGCTCATGCACTACACCGCCGAATTCACCGTGTGGGCGCTGCGCCTGTCGGGTGTGCCGGTGTACCAGGAAGGGCTGCACTTCGTCGTGCCCAATGGGCGCTGGTCGGTGGTCGAAGCCTGCAGCGGCGTACGCTACCTCATCGCCTCGCTCTTCGTCGGCGCGCTCTACGCCTACCTCAACTACACCAGCCTCAAGCGCCGGCTGCTGTTCATGCTCGTAGCCATCGCCGTGCCCATCCTGGCGAACTGGCTGCGCGCCTACTTCATCGTCATGCTGGGCTACCTCTCCGGCAACAAGATCGCAGTGGGCGTGGATCACATCCTCTACGGCTGGGTCTTCTTCGGCGTGGTCATCTTCCTGATGTTCTGGATCGGTGGGCGCTGGCACGAGGCCCCGGCCGCCGTGGCGCCGCAGGCCGCCGTGGCGCAGACGGCCGGGCCGCGCAGCCTGCGTTGGCTGGCGGCGTTGTCGCTGGCCGTGGCGGCGGCGGCGTTCCCCCCCGTGCTGAAGGTGCTCGATGCCCCGGTTGCCGCGTTCCCGGTGGCGCTGTCCGCACCCGCCCCGGCCGCGGGGTGGACTGCGCCGGCTGCGCAGGCTTTCGATTACCGTCCGGTTTATCGCGGTGCACGCGCCGAAGCCTCGCAGACCTACGTTGCCGACGGGGCGCAGGCGCCCGTCCTGCTGCACGCGGCGTGGTACTTCGGCCAGCGCGACGGCAGCGAGATGGTGGCCTGGGCAAACGGGCCGGCATCACCGTCGATCGAGAACGTGAGCCTGGTGCGTACCGCGCATACGCTCACCATCGCGGGGCAACCCGTGCGCGAGAATCTCATCTCCACCCAGCAGGGGCGCGTGCTCACCTGGCACTGGTACCGCATCAACGGCCACACGCTGGTGGGGGATGCCGAAGCCAAGGCACGCCTGGCGCTCGACCGCCTGCTCGGGCAGTCGGATGAGTCCGCCGTAGCGGTACTCGCCACGCCTGCGGGCGACGATGAGCTCGCCGCCCGCGCCCGGCTGCAGGCCTTCTTCGACGCGCACGCAGCCGCAATCGAGCAGGCCGTGGAGGCTCCGGCGCGGAGCATTCCGCAATGACCCAGCCCGGGCTCAGCCACAAGGGCGACGGCCGCCCGCTGGTCATGCACGTGCTCTACAGCTTCGACGTCGGCGGGCTGGAGAACGGCGTGGTCAATCTCATCAACCACATGCCGCCTGAGCGCTTCCGCCATGCTGTCGTGGCGCTCGCCCAATGCGCGCCGGACTTCTGCAAGCGCGTGCAGCGCAGCGATGTGCAATTCATCTCGCTGCACAAGCCGCCCGGCCACGGCATCAAGCGCTATCCGCGTTTCTACCGTCTCTGCCGCCAGTTGCGCCCGGCCATCGTGCACACACGCAACCTGGCCGCGCTGGAATTCGCCGTGCCGGCCGCGCTGGCCGGTGTGCCGGCACGCGTGCATGGCGAACACGGCTGGGACACCTCCGACCCTGGCGGAACGCAGCGCAAGTACCAGCTGCTGCGCCGCGCCTACAGCCCCTTCGTCCATCGCTACGTGGCGCTCTCGGGGCAGATCGAGTCCTACCTCACCGAGCGTGTCGGTATCGCCGCGAGCCAGGTCGAACGCATCTGCAACGGCGTCGACACGCTGCGCTTCCAGCCCGCGTCGGCACGGCAGGCGGTGGCGGGCAGCCCCTTCGACGCCCCGGATACGGTCATCATCGGCACCGTCGGCCGGCTGCAGACGGTGAAGGATCAGCTGAACCTGGTGCGCGCGGTCGCCATCGCGCGCGTGCAGGGCGAAGCCGGCGCCCGGCTGCGTCTCGTCATCGCCGGCGACGGCCCGCAGCGCGCCGAGGTCGAAGCCGAGATCGCCGCCACCGGCATCGGCGACATCGCCTGGCTGGCCGGCGCGCGCAGCGACGTGCCCGAAGTCGTGCGCGCGCTCGACCTCTTCGCGCTGCCCTCGCAGGCCGAAGGCATCTCCAACACCATCCTCGAAGCCATGGCCAGCGGCCTGCCCGTGGTCGCCACCGACGTCGGCGGCAACGCCGAGCTTGTCATCGAAGGCGAGACCGGCGCGCTCGTCCCCGCACAGGACCCGCACGCCATGGCGCAGGCATTCCTGCGCTACACTGCAGATGCTGCGTTGCGGCAAAGTCATGGCGCCGCCGGCCGCCGGCGGGTTGAGCGCAACTTCAGCATCGACAACATGGTGGCGCGTTACACCCGTCTCTACGAACAGCTGCTGCGCCCAAACGGCGCCCGATAAAGAGGACTCCCGATCATGTGCGGCATTGCCGGCCTCTTCGACACCCGCGGCAAGCGCGACTTCGATCGCGCCCTCATGCAGCGCATGAACGATGTCCAGCACCATCGCGGGCCGGACGAAGGCGGCTACCACTTCGAGCCCGGCGTCGCGCTCGCGCACCGGCGGCTGTCGATCATCGACCTCGCCACCGGCCAGCAGCCGCTGTTCAACGAGGATGGCTCGGTGGCGGTGGTGTTCAACGGCGAGATCTACAACTTCCAGGAGCTGGTGCCCGAGCTCGAAGCCCTGGGCCACGTCTTCCACACCCGCAGCGACACCGAGGTCATCGTCCATGCCTGGGAAGCCTGGGGCGAAGACTGCGTGCAGCGCTTCCGCGGCATGTTCGCCTTTGCCCTGCACGACCGTAACCGCGACACCTTCTTCATGGCGCGCGACCGCCTCGCGGTCAAACCGATGTTCTACGCGCTGCTGGCCGACGGCACGCTCGCCTTCGGTTCCGAGCTCAAGGTGCTGATGCAGCACCCGGATCTGGACCGCCGCATCGACCCGCTGGCGGTGGAGGAATACTTCGCGCTCGGCTACGTCGCCGAGCCGCGCACCATCTTCCTCGGCGCAAAAAAGCTCGGTCCGGGCGAATCGCTCTGCATCCGCCGCGGCCAGCCCATCCCCGAGCCCAAGCAGTACTGGGACGTACGCTTCACCCTCGACAACGACATCCGCCTCGAGGAAGCCACCGCCGAACTCACCGAGCGCCTGCGCGAATCCGTGCGCCTGCGCATGATCGCCGAGGTGCCGCTGGGCGCCTTCCTGTCCGGTGGAGTCGACTCCAGCGCCGTCGTCGCCACCATGGCCGGCATCAGCGCGGAGCCCGTCAACACCTGCTCCATCGCCTTCGACGACCCCAAGTTCAACGAATCCGAATTCGCGCAGAAGGTCGCCGACCGCTACAAAACCCGCCACTTCGTCGAAACGGTCAAGTCCGACGACTTCGACCTTATCGATACCCTGGCCGCCCTCTACGACGAGCCCTACGCCGACAGCTCCGCCATCCCCACCTACCGCGTGTGCCAGCTCGCGCGCAAGCACGTCACCGTGGCCCTGTCGGGCGACGGCGGCGATGAGAGCTTCGGCGGCTACCGCCGCTACCGCATGCACCTGATGGAAGAGAAGATGCGCGCCGCGCTGCCCATGGGCGTGCGCCGGCCCGTCTTCGGCCTGCTCGGCCGCCTCTACCCCAAGGCTGACTGGGCGCCGCGCATGTTCCGCGCCAAGACCACCTTCCAGGCCATGGCGCGCGACGCTACCGAGGCCTACTTCCACAGCGTGTCGATCCTGCGCGGCGACATGCGGCACAAGCTCTTCAGCGCCGACTTCCGCAACAAGCTCGGTGGTTACAATGCACTCGACGTTTTCCGCCGCCACGCCGGCGCCGCCCACACCGACGACCCGTTGGCGCTCATCCAGTACCTGGACCTCAAGACCTACCTGGTCGGCGACATCAACACCAAGGTCGACCGCGCCAGCATGGCCCACTCGCTGGAAGTGCGCGAACCGCTGATGGACCATAAGCTGGTCGAATGGCTCGCCACGCTGCCCTCCGGCCTCAAGATCCAGGGCAACGAAGGCAAGTACCTGTTCAAGAAGACCATGGAACCCTTCCTGCCCAGCGACGTGCTCTACCGCCCGAAGATGGGCTTCGCCGTGCCGCTCGCGCGCTGGTTCCGCGGTCCGCTCAAACAGCGTGTGCGTGACGCAGTGCTGGGCGAGACGCTGGCCGCCACCGGTATATTCAATCGCGATTACCTGCAGCATCTGGTCGATGCCCACCAGTCCGGCGCGCGAGACTACAGCTCGCCGCTGTGGACCTTGTTGATGTTCGAGGCGTTTGTGCGGAATATCGGGAGCGGTTTGGCCCCGCACGGGCAATCTCCCGTCGAGTGTGTGGTCTGAATCACTTCAGCTAATAAGGAGCAGACAAATGAGCCGAGTCGAGGAGATCGAGAAGAGCGTTCAGGCCTTGTCGCCGCAAGAGCTCGCAAGCTTTCGGGAGTGGTTTGCACGCTTTGACGAAGCGGCCTGGGATGAGAGGTTCGAGCGTGACGCATTGGCTGGCAAGCTCGACACCCTAGCCGGAGCCGCATTGAATGCGCATCGGGCTGGAAGGAGTCGCGAACTTTGAGGCATCACGCGTCGGACGACTTCTGGGCGCGATTCGACGCCTTGCCGGAGCATTTGCAGGAACTTGCGAGGCAGAATTTCGAGTTGCTGAAGCTCAATCCGGCTCATCCCTCGCTGCATTTCAAGAAAGTCGGGAAATACCGATCTGCTCGCGTTGGGCTCAAGTTTCGCGCTCTGGGCGTTGAGCTCGAAGACGGTGTTCTCTGGTTCTGGATCGGCAGCCATGCCGAGTACGACCGACTGCTGCCCTAACCATGCGCATCCTCCACATCCTCGACCACTCCATCCCGCTGCACAGCGGCTACACCTTCCGCACTGCGGCCATCCTGCGCGAGCAGCGGGCGCTGGGGTGGGAGACGTTTCACCTGACCTCGCCCAAGCAGGGCAAGACCGCGGCCGAGGTGGAAGACGTCGACGGCCTGTGCTTCTACCGCTGTCCGGTGCCCGAGGCCGGCCCGGCCGGGATCAACGAGCTGCGCCTGATGCGCGCCACCGAGGCCCGCCTCGAACAGCTCGCCCGCGAGCTCAAGCCTGACGTGCTGCACGCCCACTCGCCGGTGCTCAACGCCATCCCCGCGATCCGCGTCGGCAAGCGCCTGGGCATTCCTGTCGTCTATGAGATCCGCGCCTTCTGGGAGGATGCCGCGGTCGACCACGGCACCACCGCCGAAGGCAGCATCCGCTACCGCGCCACGCGCGCCATGGAAACCTGGGCGCTCAAGCGCGTCGATCATGCCTTCACCATCTGCGAAGGCCTGCGCGCCGACATCGTGGCGCGCGGCATTCCAGCGGCCAAGGTCACGGTCATCCCCAACGCGGTGGATATCGAAGGTTTCCAGCTCTCGGGCGATGCAGACCCCGAACTGCGCCGCAAGCTCGGCCTGGCGGGCTGCACCACCGTCGGCTTTGTCGGCTCGTTCTACGCCTACGAAGGCCTCGACCTGCTGCTCGACGCCTTCCCCGCGCTGCTGCAAAAGCGCCCCGACCTACGCCTGCTGCTGGTGGGCGGCGGCCCGCAGGACGCCAACCTCATGGCCCAGGCCCAGCGCCTGGGCGTGGCCGACAAGGTGGTCTTTACCGGCCGCGTGCCGCACAGCGAGGTCAGCCGCTACTACGACCAGATCGACCTGCTCGCCTACCCGCGCCACTCCATGCGTTTGACTGAGCTCGTCACCCCGCTCAAGCCGCTCGAGGCCATGGCGCAGGGGCGGCTGTTCGTGGCGTCGGACGTCGGCGGCCACAAGGAGCTGATCCGCGACGGCGAGACCGGCAAGCTGTTCAAGGCCGGCAGCGCGGAGGCGCTCGCCGCCGCCATCGACGACATGCTCGACCATCGCGAGCGCTGGCCGGCGATGCGCGAGGCGGGGCGACACTTTGTGGAGGAAGTGCGCAACTGGAAGAACAGCGTGGCGAATTACGCCCGTGTCTACGCGCAGCTTGCGGGCAAGGGTGCAACCGTCGATGCCTGAAATGAGCAAGCGCCCGGCGGTGGTCGTCCTTAGCAGCCTGTTTCCCAGCAGCATTCAGCCGGGTGCTGGGCCGTTCGTGCGCGAGCGCATGTTCCGTGTGGGCCGACGCCTGCCTTTGTGCGTTGTGGCGCCTACACCATGGTTTCCGTTCCAGGATTTGCTGCGCCGCTGGCGGCCGCACTTTCGCCCGGGGGCGCCCCACTACGAGCAGCAGCAAGGCCTCGACGTCTGGTATCCGCGCTTTTTCTCGGTGCCCAGCGTGCTCAAGCGCCTCGATGGCCTGGCCATGGCGGTGGGAGCCTATCCGCGCCTGCGTGCGCTCAAGCGGGCGGGGCGCCTGGACTTGCTCGACTCGCACTTCGGCTTCCCGGACGGCTACGCCGCCGTGTTGCTCGGTCGCTGGCTTGGGGTGCCGGTGACGATCACCCTGCGCGGCACCGAGGCACGGCATGCGGCCGACCCCACGCTACGCCCTCTGTTGCTGAAGGCGCTGCTTGGTGCCGACCGCGTTTTCGCGGTGGCCGATGCGCTCAAGCAGGTAGCGGTGTCGATTGGTGTGCCCGCCGAAAAGATCACCGTTGTCGGTAATGGTGTTGATACCGTGCGCTTCGTGCCGGTCGACCGCGACGAAGCACGCGCCGCACTGGGCCTGCCTGCCAATGCGCCGGTGCTGATCTCGGTCGGCGGTCTGGTCGAGCGCAAGGGTTTCCATCGCGTCATCGAGCTCCTGCCACGCCTGCGCGAGCGCTGGCCCGGGCTTATCTATTTAATCGTTGGCGGCGCGAGCGCGGAAGGCAACAACCGCCCGCAACTCGAGCAGCAGGTGGCGCAGCTCGGGCTCCACGACACCGTGCGGTTCCTTGGCAGTCTGCCGCCTGATGCACTCAAGCAGCCGCTGTCCGCCGCAGATGTGTTTGTGCTGTCCACCCGCAACGAGGGTTGGGCGAACGTGTTTTTGGAAGCCATGGCCTGCGGACTGCCCGTAGTAACGACCGACGTGGGCGGCAACCGTGAAGTGGTCGATCGCGACAGCCTTGGCATCGTCGTACCGTTTGATGATGCGGCGGCCTTGGAGGCGGCGCTTGACCAAGCGCTCGAAACTCCCTGGGATCGCACCGAGATCCGTCGCCATGCAGAAGACAATGCCTGGGATGGCCGCGTCGATCGTTTGTGCCAGGCCTTTGCCGAGATCGCCGGCCGGGCGGGGGCAACCGGGGCAGCCGACCCGCAATCCAGCAAGGTGTGACTGAAGTGACCGACCTCTACACCCGCTTCGTCTCCGGTGCGCTCTTCCCGCTGCAGGAAAAGCTGAAGAAGCACGACACCGTGCGCGTGCACCGCGACATGGAAGCCTCGCAGTGGTGGCCGCGCCAGCGCATCCTCGACCTCCAGCTCGAGCGCCTGCAGGCCCTGCTGAAGAACGTAGCGGTGCACGTGCCTTACTACCGCGAGCTGTTCGCCCGCACCGGCTTCGACCCCGCCGCCGTGCGCAGCGTGGCCGACCTGCAGGCGCTGCCCTTCCTCACCAAGGCCGAGATCCGCGCCCACGCCGACGCCTTGCGTGCCGACGATGCCACGGGCCTGGCCCGCTTCAACACCGGCGGCAGCAGCGGCGAGCCGCTGATCTTCTTCATCGGTACAGAGCGCGTCACCCACGACGTGGCCGCCAAGTGGCGCGCCACGCGCTGGTGGGGCGTGGACATCGGCGACCGCGAGATCGTGGTCTGGGGCTCGCCGATCGAGCTCGGCACCCAAGACCGCGTGCGCCTGGCACGCGACGCACTGATGCGCACCGAGCTGCTGCCCGCCTTCGAGATGTCCGACGCCAAGGTCGACGGCTTCATCGCCCGCATCCGCGCGCGCCGGCCGAAGATGCTCTTCGGCTACCCCTCGGCCATCAGCCACATCGCCCTGCGCGCCGAACAGCGCGGCGTTCGGCTCGACGACCTGGGCGTCAAGGTGGTGTTCTGCACCTCCGAACGGCTCTACGACCACCAGCGCGAAACCATCAGCCGGCTCTTCGGCTGCCCGGTGGCCAACGGCTACGGCGGGCGCGACGCCGGCTTCATCGCCCATGAATGCCCGAGCGGCAACATGCACATCACGGCCGAGGACATCGTCGTCGAGATCATCGACGAGGCGGGCAGGGTGCTGCCGCCGGGTCAGTCGGGCGAGATCGTCGTCACCCACCTGGCCACGCGCGACTATCCTTTCATCCGCTACCGCACCGGCGACATCGGCACGCTGGGTGACGAAGCCTGCCCCTGTGGGCGCGGGCTGCCGATCCTCAAGGACATCCAGGGACGCAGCACCGACTTCGTGGTGGCGGAAGATGGCACCGTACTGCATGGGCTGTCGCTGATCTACATCCTGCGCGACATCCCGGCCGTGCGCGCCTTCAAGATCGTGCAGGAGACGCGCAGCCATACCCGGGCGCTGATCGTGCCCGAGGCCGGGGCGAGCACCGAGGGGCTGGATATGACCGTGATCGAAGGCTTCCGCCGCAGGCTGGGGGCGGGGGTGGATGTGTCGGTGGAATTCGTTGAATCCATCCCGGCCGAGAAGTCGGGGAAGTTCCGCTACGTGGTGAGCCACGTGGCGGTGCGGTAAAGGAAGCAAAACAAGATGCGTGATTTGCTGATCGTCTCGATCGTGGGTGTGATGGCGCTGATGGCGCTTAAACGCCCATGGATCGGTGTGATGTTGTGGACCTGGCTCAGCATCATGAACCCGCATCGGTATGCGTGGGGGTTCGCCTATTCGGCTCCACTGGCAGCTGTCGCTGCTGGAGTAACGCTGCTTGGTTTGCTCTATACGCGCGAACGACAAAGCCCTTTTCAGGGGCCACCCATGGTGTGGTTTGTCCTGCTCGCTCTGGCCATAACGTTTTCGTGGCTATTCGGGATGGATGCCGCTGGGGACTACGAGCAATGGAACAAGGTCATGAAGATCTACTTCATGACCTTTGTCGCTGCGGCGCTCTTATTCTCAAAGCACCACATCATGGCTTTTGCCTGGGTCACGGCTGGGTCTCTTGCGTTACTAGGCGCCAAAGGGGGCGTGTTCACGATCCTTACAGGGGGCAACTACCGGACATGGGGGCCGACTGGGTCGTTCATCCAGGACAACAATGAATTTGCGCTTGCCCTGATCATGGCCATTCCGTTGCTTCACTTCCTGCAACTGCAGGTCAGCAAAGCCTGGATACGACATGGCATATCCGCCGTCATGCTCCTGTGTGCCGCCTCGGCACTAGGCTCGCACTCCCGCGGCGCGCTGTTGGCCATCGCCGGCATGGGCGCCATGTTCTGGTGGCGGAGCAAGAAGAAGGGCCCTATCGCACTGATGATCGCGCTCGTCGTGCTGGCGATGCTTCCGATGATGCCGGAGCATTGGTGGGACCGGATGCACACGATCAGGACTTATGAGGAAGACGCTTCTGCCATGGGGCGGATCAATGCGTGGCTCGTGGCCTTGGAGGTTGCAAAGAACCACTTGTTTGGTGCTGGAATGAGCTACCAGCATGAAGTGCTCTTCATTCTTTACGGGGTCTACGACCAGACGGTCTTGGCTGCGCACAGCATTTACTTCCAGGTACTCGGTAACCACGGCTTCATTGGCCTATTCCTCTACCTCGGTATGTGGGTTTCGGCATACCGGACGGCGGGGTGGTTGAACAAGAATGCGCGGGATATTCCTGAGGCTCGCTGGGCGGCAGACTTGGGTGCGATGGCGCAGGTTTGCTTCGTAGGCTTTGCTGTGGGTGGGGCCTTCCTAAGCCTTTCTTACTTCGACTTGCCCTATAACGTGATGCTGATGGTCGTGCTCGCCAAACGCTGGGTCGAAACCCGAGCATGGGAGCGAGAGGCGCCGGTCTCCTTCCTCGAGTACGCCGGGCTGAAGCGAGCCGCCAGCAGCAAGAATGGCGGTCCTGCTGCAATTGCTCCACAGGTGGTCAATCAGACAATGCCGGTGAAACGATGACGGGTGCGCTCGAGTTCGGGATTCCAAAACTTGCACTAGCTGCGTTATCGCCAGGCGGGGCGCGCGGGCGGCTGTCGATATTGATCTTCCATCGAGTGCTTCCTGCTCCCGATCCGCTTTTTCCGGACGAGATCGACGCGCGACGTTTCGACGAACTGCTGCGTTGGTTCAGTGTCTGGCTGAACGTTCTTCCGCTGGACGAAGCCGTGCGCCGTCTCAAGGAAGGGAGCTTGCCCCCCAGGGCTGCAGCCATTACTTTCGATGACGGCTATGCGGACAACCGAACGGTCGCATTGCCCCTGCTGCAAAAGCACAAGCTGTCGGCGACGTTCTTCATCGCTACCGGTTTCCTCGATGGTGGACGCATGTGGAATGACTCCATCATCGAGTCGGTTCGTGCGACGAACTCAACTTATCTCGGCTGTGAAACGGCGGGCATTTCTCCGCTTGCGGTCGGCACGCTCGGCGAGAAGAGAGCCGCGTTGTCGACGTTGATTCCGAAGATCAAGCACCTGCCCGCTGCTCAGCGGGCCGACGCGGTCAGTGAAATTGCTGGGTTGGCGGGCGTTGTTTTGCCCGACGACCTGATGATGACTTCGACTCAGGTTCAAGAATTGCGCGCCGCGGGTATGGTGGTCGGGGCGCACACCTTCAACCATCCGATTCTTGCTCGCCTTGACCAGCAAAGTGCGCGAGAAGAAATTGCCGCCAGCAAGGATATGCTCGATGCGATCTTGGGCGAAAAGGTAAGCCTTTTCGCGTACCCCAATGGAAAGTTTCAGACGGATTACCGTCACGAACATGTGGAGATGGTGCGCGGACTCGGCTTTGATGCGGCCGTGGCCACAAACTGGGGTGCTGCCGGCCAAAGCTGCGACCCCTTCCAGTTGCCACGCTTTACGCCCTGGGACACGGGGGCGCTCAAATTTGGCTTGCGACTTGCCGCAAATCTGCGGCGCGATTACCCCGGCGCATGATTGCCCCCTGATGCCGTCGTCTACTTTTTGACCAGACGCCGGACGGTGTTGAGCAAATTAATCAATTCATCCCGCAAGGGGTGTTTCAGCACGAATAGCCCGGCAACCCAGCCGACGAGAGCAGCCAGACTGGCAAGTGCAAGGTAGATAAATAGCAGGTGTGCCGCACCGGTATCGGCTATCGTCGTCATCGAAATCAGCACCGGGCCCACGAGTGTGAAGGGCGCCAGAACTGCCGCTGCGAAAATGCCTTTTCGCATCTCCGTGAAGCTGATGCCGAAGTGCCGCCTCAACCAGTAGTGATATGCACCGGCCTCGACCACCGCAACGATCCCCAGCAGCGGCACCACCTTCTCGAGCGGTAGCCAGATCGAGGTGAGCAATACGGCGATGCGGGCCGCCTGGACGACACACTCAAGTTTAAGGACGCTGGAAACATGGCCGCCCGCAATGAGAGACAGGCTGGCAAGTGCGTAGGGGGCCGTGATGATCGCGAACAGGCAAAGCAGGGTAGCCAGTGGTGCAGAGACAAGCCACTGGTCGCCGAAGAAGAAAAGGATGAGGGGTTCAGCGAGAAAGGCGAGTAGGCCCAAAAATGGGATCGTAATTGCGACCAGGTAGTTTGTGGCTTTGCTATACATCTGCGCAGCGTCGGCGCCCTTCCGAATGGCTTGCGCAAACGTAGGGAAGTGAACCCCATTCACCACGGCCACAAGCTGTCCGAGTAGCATGTCGCGTAATCCGACCGCACGGCTGAAGAAGGCAACGGAGGCGAAGCCGAGGGTGCGGCCGATGATGAGGTCCGGGGCACTACGCCCGAGTTCCTGTATCAGCGTGGCAGCGCTTGAAATCGAGCCAAATCGCAGGATGGAACTGACGCCCTTAAGAGTAGGTAGCATCAAAAGCCCCTGTGGGCGTGCGATGGCAATTGCGATCAGATTTGCCAGTTGCCCTGCAATCGCCCCCCAGGCCATGCTTAGGTAACTCTCCCCAAGCCACGCTGAAGTAATGGTGACGATTGTTGCAGCGGATGTGTTGGAGATACGAATTACCGCAATGCTCTCGAAGCGTAACTCGCGCCTCAGCATACCCAACGATGGGGTGCCAAAGGGTATGAGCAGGAAGTTAACGGCGAGTAGCGCAAGCACCGATGCCACTCCCTCATGGCTGTAGAAGTCGGCCAGTGGACCCGCGCCGAGGAACAGGAACAGGGCAATCGCCCAGGAGAACATCAGCGTGAGCGAGAAAGCCGCCCGAAAGTTTTCGTCATCGACCGATTTCGCCTGTACAAGGTATTGAGTGACACCGAATTCCCGGAACACATGGACGATGCCCTGAAAGGCTACAGCCACGGAGAACACCCCAATCTCCGCGGGCGTGAGTAGCCTTGCCACGACGATGACATTGAGAAGGTTGAGCGCAAAAGTGATCATTTGCGCGACGGTGGTAACGCCGAGCGCCCTGCGTGTTCCCATCTTGATTACGGTCCGGTCGGTTGCCTGGTGGGAGTGCTCAAGTCCGCGCCTGAGCGGTTTTGTGGCCTTGGTGATAGCTTGTGGCGCCGTGGCTTTGGTCGGTCAGAAGTTCGTCGACAAAAGTCGAATCGCGTGCGGCTTCTGTCATGGGCGCAACAAGTCCGACGCCTATAATACCTTCCTGAACCTAACGTCGCTGTGCCGTGCTGCGCAGCCCCCTGCGGGAGAGAAAATGAGCCAAGATGTACCCCGAGTTTCCGTAGTCGTCCCCGCGTTTAACGTGAAGGCCTTCATCGCCGAGGCGATACGCAGTGTGGAGTTGCAGGGCGTGCCGGCGGTGGAGATACTGGTCATCGATGATGGCTCGCGGGATGGCACGGCGGACTATGTCGAAGAGCACTTCCCCGCAGTGCGCCTTTTTCGCAAGGCGAACGGTGGCTCGGCCACCGCACGCAACGTCGGTCTGCGTGAGGCTAGGGGCGAGTACATCGCATTTCTCGATGCGGATGACGTCTGGCTGCCCGGTAAGCTGAAAGCGCAACTAGATTACTTCGAGGCGCATCCCGACATCGCGATGCTTGGCACCGGCTTTGCGCCCTGGGTGGCCGACTCCAGAGGAGAATTCGGCGATCCAGCAGACCTTGCCGTTGGCAATGCAAAGATCGAGCCCGGCACGATCGACCCTGAGGCATCGGGCTGGGGCTACCACAAGATGCTGCTCGACAACTACGTATGGACGACGACCGTCATGATGCGTCGGACCTTGGTGGAGAAGATAGGACTCTTCGACGAAACGCTGCGCCTCGGGCAGGACTACGATTTTTTCCTCCGCGCCTCGCGCGAGACGGAGATTCATGTGTTGCGGGGGATCTACGCTGTATACCGGCAGCATCCTGGCAGCGCGATCGCGAGGGGTGCGGACTTCAACTACGCTGCACATATCATCCGGCGTGCTGTTGACCGTTGGGGGCTAGCGAGTCCCAATGGTGAGGCGATCACAGAGCAACAACTGTCCGACCGCCTTCAGCACATCCACTTTTCCTGCGGCTACCGTCATTACCGCAAAGGCCTTCACAGGAAAGCTATTCCTGAGTTTCTGGCAAGCCTCAGGGAGAAGCCCACTCATCTTAGATCATGGGCGTTCGCTGGAATTTGTTCGCTACGCGCTATTGTGGGAGGTGGAAAATGAACGATTCAGTAGTGAAGACATATGGGCGTCCTCTCGTCTCAGTCATTATTCCTTACTTCCAGCGGAATCGTGGTGTGCTTGCGGCGTGTGTTAAATCCATCCTTGTTCAAAAAGGTGATTTCGATCTTAGTGTCGTTATAACCGACGATAGTTCGCCAATCTCTGCGGAAGAGGATCTTGCTCAGCAAGGGGGGTTGGACCCCAGAATTAAAATTGTTCGACAAGCTAATGCGGGAGCGGGTGCGGCCCGCAATAAATCACTGGACAGTGTGTGCGTTGAAAGCGATTACATTGCTCTCATGGACTCTGACGATCAGTGGATGGAGGGATTTTTGGATCATGCGGTTAAGGCCCTCGAGCGGGGTTATGATCTATTTTTTAGTGATAGCAAAAGGTACTCAGAGAAAGCGTCACGGTTTAATTGGGAGGAAGATCAGAGACTAAACCTCCAGCCCAAAAATCACATATTAATTGATGATGACGAGAGCTTGTACGAGTACCAAGGAGACTTCTTCGACTACGCGGTACGGCGGAGCAATATTATGGGGGCGTCGGCTTTGGTTTACCGAAGAAACATTGCGCCCAATCTGCGCTTCAGCGACAAATTGCGAAACGGGCAAGACCGATTGTTTAAATTGCATTTGTGCCGCGCGGTTAATAAAGTCGCCTTCACTCCAAAGATTTTGAGCGCTGAGGGAGAGGGCGTTAATATTTTTGATAGCGCATATTGGGGTACTCGCGACGCTCTTTTGAGGTCATCCAGCTATATAGATCTGGCGAAATCTGTTCTTGCTGAGGTTCCTTTGAATGTTGAGCAAAAGACATTTGTTATGGGGCAGTTGGAGTCTGCGCGAAACGAATTCGTGGGTGGAATTATTCATCTTTTGCGGCGCCGCAAGCCGTTTGATTGGAGACTAGCTCTAAGAACGTTGCGGAGGGACCCAAGGTCGATTCTCGCACTAGTGGCTTTGCCGGTTAGAGTTGCATTGCGCGATCGATAGTTATTGTGTGCAGCCGATGTTTAGATGGGGCTTGAAAAAGGATCGAAAAATTGGGGTGCTCGCTCTTCGAGCGAGTCTTGTTCTTTAATAAGTTTTACGTCGTAGGTTTGGGTTTGCTGGTAGACGTAGTTCGCGCGTCGATGCTCATTGAGGGAGTTGGCTTTCTCCGCCTGCATGAGCTTGAAGTGATGGGGCGGCGGATTTACGCAGCTTTCGTGGCTGAGGGGGGAGAGGCGGAGTTTTCGTAACACAGTCAGACTTTTTTCTGTCATATACAGCTTGATGGTTATGAGGGCTGTGTATTTTGTTATTGGCTTTCGCTTCAGATTCGACATGCGCCCCAGGCGTCCATTGAGGAGGCGCCAATCAATTGCAGCCAGGATGCGACCAAGGAATGAGCCGGGGAGCGAGGGGGCGAGCTTATGAGCTTGCCCGCACAGATCGAGGGAAAAGCCGGCAGAAGTAGGCGTGAGCACAGCCCGACAGAAAGTGTCGACAGCGCACATCATCACGCCGTCGTGAAGAATTAGGCTTTGTTCGGCGAGGTTTGGGGCGCATTCCAGTGCTGAAAGGACTCCGCGGTAGCCGGGATGCATAAGAGGGTGGCTGCTACCAATTCTGCAGTGGTAGATCCGTCCGCCGCTGTAGCGTAGCTCAACTACGCCACGTGTTGGCGATTGTGGAGGTTGGCCTGTGGTGCTGAACAAGATTACGTCTCCAGCACCGTCCCGCCAACTTGCGAGTCCAGCTTCCTCGTCATGAAATAGCCCTGGACGGTTGGCTTGCCACCGAAGCTGCTGCAGTTGTGGCGCGGCCGGGTAGCGGGCTCGGATCTCTCGTGCTGCATGAAGTGTTGCGGCGGCCCAGGCGTTGTAGACGGAGAGGTGCATATAGTCGTCCCAATGCTTGGTGCCTTCGGTGGGCCCCCAGGGGTCGAGCCACAGGAAGCCGTCAGGGCGCAGTTGGTGGTGCAGTCGTTGTGCGATTGCGTCGATGGGGCCGGATTCATCGAGGCCAAGCAGAATCAGGGCTGCGATCAGACAGGCATCGCCAAACAGGGCGTGCGTGGTTCGACCAAAACCGCCCGCATACCCTGCGTCGTCCCAACAATGAACCAGCCAGTCGAAAAGCCGGCATGTTTGCGTTGCAAGCTCATCGTCGGCGCAGAATCGAAGCGCGAGCGCCCCGAGAAATAGCGCTTTGTGGTGATAGGCCAGTGGGGTGCAGATTGCAGTGCGGGGGTTCGATGGGTAGTCGATGAACGCCCCTTTTGTCGTCGTCCAGCGCTGGATCATGCGAGCCATGGTCCTCGCGTGGCGGGGGCGTGCCGCCGGGGCTGCCTCCAGCAACGTGCACGTGGTTGCGAGAAGGGTCCAGTTGTTTGACGGATAGCGCGTGCGAAGTCGGCAGCGTTTTATTCCTGCTTGAATCCTGGCTGTTTGCGAGGTATCGAACTGGTCCGCGAAGAGCGTGCGCATCAGGTGAAGCATGAGGCGGTTGAACGGGAGGTGATCGATCTCGTCTTCGGGCGTGCTCATCCATGCCGCGAGGGCTGCGTCGCGTTTGCCTGTGTTGCCCTTGATGGGGGAACATAGCGCGAGAGCAGCGCAGGTCTGGGCATAGTGGTCAGGAGGCGTCGGTTTGCCGGAGTGCGCATCGACAAGCCCGAGTGAAGGGCGGACCCAATCGGCGATTGCCGTGGTCAGGCCGTCCAGCAGTTGGTCAAGTGCAAGGGGCGTCTGAGCGGACATGAGGGTTCTTGATCGGAGTAACGGCGACGTTCGCCACGTTTGACGGAAGGCCAGAAAAATGGGAATTCGATCGAAGTCTATCTTCTTCGCTGCGATGGCTGCCTGCTGGCTGCCCGTTTCTGCGACGGCACAGGTTGGGCTTGAGGCGATGGGGTGCGGAAGTCTGCAGAAAGAGCAGGGGGGGCATGGTCAATGCCGTTTAGTTAGGCCACCGGCTTGTACGCGACCGGATAGCCGCGGCGCAG
>NZ_JBQWSN020000006.1:0-177306 GCF_052598215.2 Thauera sp. ZXT1-4
CTGATGTCGGACCCGTCGCGAATCGTGCAGATCCGGCTGCATCTGCACCTGGGACAACGGGTGCGTTTCGTGGACGGGAAAGCGCCGGGCGCTGCGCTGCAACTGCGCAGCGGCACCGTGGTGGCGATGAAGGACACTCAAGTCACGGTGCAGGACGACGCCACCCGCGCGACCTGGACGCTGCCCTACGCGGCGATCGAGCTCCCCGCCGACAGCCGCGCCGCGCCTCAGGTGCCCACAGCCAAGCCCACCCAACGCCCCAGCCGAGAGGACTTCCGCGTCGGCGACCGCGTCAGCTTCGAGGACCGCCACCTGCAAACGCGCATCGGCACCATCGTGCGCATCAACCAGAAGACAGCCAGCGTCGACTGCGAAAACGAGCCTGGCTGGCGCGTGTCATTCGGGCTGCTCAGGCACGTCGTCGATCTCTGAAGTCGCCGGCTCCGCCGGGGGGGCGGGGTTGCTCGGACGGTTACCGATGTGCTCGGGGGAGGGCCGGTCGGGCGCCATGCCAGCCTGCTGCTGGAGCAGGCATCGGTGATGAGCGTGGAGGAAGCGCTGGCGGCGCAGCGCGAGGGGCGCTTCGTCGCGGCGGATGCTGCGGTGCCGAAGTTCGGGATCGGCGCAGCACCGGTGTGGCTGCATCTCGCGCTGGAGAACCGCAATGCGGTGGTGCAAGCGCGACAATTGTTCTTCGGGGCGCCCTGGACCGATCGGCTGGATGTCTTCATCTTGCGGGAAGGGCGGGTGGTCCTGCAGGTGGCGGCCGGCGATGGCGAGCGCGGCTTGCAGGCTCCAGTGGGCAGCGTGGGCTATCGGATCGAGCACGATTTTTCTCCGGGGGTGACGGAGATCCTTGTGCGTGCGGCCTCGGCCGACCCCCTAGTGCTGCCGCTGAGGCTGCTCGAGCCCGCCGAGGCACGGCAGATGCTGCGCGCACACGACTATGGCTATGGGCTGCTGTACGGCTACCTGTTGGCGCTTCTGGTCTACAACCTGATGCTCTTCCTGGGCCTGCGCGATCGCAGCCAGCTCGACTACGTGCTCTATGTGGGGAGTTTCGCGCTGCTCAGCATCGCCTATTCCGGGCACGGCCAGATCTGGCTGTGGCCGGAACAGCCCGTGGTGCAGCGCTACGTGATCCTGGCGATGATGGTGCTTTTCAGCTGCATGGGCCTGCGTTTCGCAAGTAGCTTTCTGGGGCTGGCGAGTAGCCTGCCAGGCCTGTACCGGCTCGCCCGCGCTCTTGTTTTCGGGGGGTCGTCGGCGATGGCCCTGTGCGTCGTGTTCGAACTGCAGGCGGCAGCGGGGGTGCTAGCCTTCGTGTTCACGCTGGCCTTTGCGGTGGCGATGGCCTGGATCGGCGTGGTCAGCGTCCGGCATGACCGCATCGCGGCGCCCTATTTCCTTGCCGGCGCGCTGATCGCGATGGCAGGCACGGCGACTACCACCCTGGCGGTATGGCAAGGCTTGCCTTATTCGCCGTGGGCCCTGCACGCGGCGGAGATCGGGATTGCCGTGGATGGCACGGTGTTGACGCTTGCGCTGGCCTATCGCATGCGCAGGCTGCGCGGTGAGCGCCTGCGTGCGGAGTATCTCGCTTCCACTGACCCGCTCACCGGACTGCGTAACCGCCGTGCTTTCGCTGTGGAGGCTGCCCAGGCCTGGCAGACGGCGCTGACGCGTGGATCGCCCCTGTCCGTGATCGTGCTCGATCTGGACCACTTCAAGGTGCTCAATGACCGCTTCGGGCATGCGGCAGGCGATGCGGCCCTGGTCGCGGTTGCGCGCACGCTCGAGCAGGGGTGCCGGGCAGCCGATCTCATCGCGCGCTGGGGCGGTGAGGAGTTCGTGGTGCTGCTGCCAGACACCGGGTTGGGGCAGGCCAGGGCAAGCGGTCTGCGTCTGCTGGAGGCCATTCGCACCGCCGAGGTGGTGCATGATGGGCGGCACCTGCCGTTGAGTGCCAGCGTGGGGGTTGCAGAACGTGCGGAGCATCCCGACCTGGAAGCGCTGATCCGGGATGCGGACCGGTGGATGTACGAGGCCAAGCAGGCTGGAAGGGGGTGCGTGTGCTGCGATGGCGGCGCAAAGCCGGCACAGGCCTGAGCGCAGGGGCGGACGTGGGGCACCGCGTGCATGGAAAGAGCGCTACCGAAGCAATGCAGGACTGAATACAATCACAGGCATGCTTGCTGCCACCCGCTCTTCCGATCGAGTTTCTGCTGCCGGAAATCCTGACGATCCGCTCGCTGCGCTCAATGCGGCCCAGCGTGAAGCCGTTCTGCATGGTCTGGGTGGCGGGGCGGGTGGGGACCCTCCGCCGCCGCTGTTGGTGATTGCTGGCGCCGGCTCAGGCAAGACCAACACGCTGGCCCACCGTGTCGCGCACCTCATCGCCCACGGTGCCGATCCGGGCCGCATCCTGCTGCTCACCTTCTCGCGTCGCGCGGCTGACGAGATGGGGCGTCGGGTGCGGCGCATCCTGGCAGAGATGTCGGCTGGCCGGCCTGGCCCGGCGCAGGCCCAACTGCACTGGTCCGGCACCTTCCACGCCCTCGGCGCGCGCCTGTTGCGCGACTACGCCGGGCGCATCGGAGTCGACCCCGGTTTCACCATCCACGACCGTGAAGATTCCGCCGACCTGATGAACCTGGCGCGCCACGAACTGGGCCTGTCGGCGACCAAACAGCGTTTTCCGCAGAAGGGCACCTGCCTGGCGATCTACTCGGCGGCGGTCAACACGCAGGCGCCGCTGGCCGAGGTGCTGCAGGCGAGCTTCCCGTGGTGCGCGGCGTGGGAGGATGCGCTCAAGCGCCTGTTCCGCGCCTACGTCGAAGCCAAGCAGGCGCAGCAGGTGCTCGATTACGACGACCTGCTGCTGTACTGGGCGCAGATGGTGGCCGAGCCCACGCTTGGGGCCGAGATCGGCGGCTTGTTCGATCATGTGCTGGTCGACGAATACCAGGACACCAACCACCTGCAGGCGTCGATCCTGCTCGCGATGAAGCCCGATGGCCGCGGCCTGACCGTGGTCGGCGACGACGCACAGTCGATCTACGCCTTCCGCGGTGCCACCGTGCGCAACATCCTAGATTTTCCCGCCGCGTTCGACCCGCCGGCGAGGGTGGTGACGCTGGAGCAGAACTACCGCTCCACCAAGCCGATCCTGGAAGCCGCCAATGCGGTGATCGCGCTTGCCGCGGAGCGCTTCACCAAGAACCTGTGGTCCGATCGCGCATCCACCCAGCGCCCGCGCCTGGTGTCGGTCAAGGACGACGCCGACCAGGCGGCCTTCGTCGTCGACACCTTGCTGGCGCGGCGCGAGGAGGGGCTGAAGCTCAAGCAGCAGGCAGTGCTGTTCCGCGCCTCGGCGCACAGCGCGCGTCTGGAGATGGAGCTCACCCGGCGCAATATCCCGTTCGTGAAGTTCGGCGGGCTCAAGTTCCTGGAGGCCGCTCACGTCAAGGATGTGCTTGCGCTGCTGCGCTGGGCCGAAAACCCGCGCGACCGCATCTCGGGCTTCCGCGCCATCCAGCTGCTCGCCGGCATCGGCCCCAGGACCGCTGGCCGGGTGCTCGACAACGTCTGCGCCGCGCCCGAGGGCTGCGCGCTGCTCGCCGAGCAGCCGGTGCCCGAGGCGGCACGCGCAGGCTGGCAGGCGTTTGCGGCCTTGATCGACCGCCTTGCAGGACGTGTCGACGCTGCCGACCCGGCCGCTGCCTCGGCGGCTTTGGCCGAGCCGCGTGCGCACGAGGCGGGCGGCAGGTTTGCCAGCGGCCGCCCCGCCTGGCCGGTCGACTTCGAACTCGCCTGCCGCTGGTACGAGGCCCAGATGCCGCGCCTGTACGACGACTTTGCGCTGCGTGTGCTCGACATCCAGCAACTCGCCCGCATCGCCGCCACCAGCCCGAGCCGCCAGCGCTTCCTCACCGAGCTCACCCTTGACCCGCCCAGCGCCACCAGCGGCGAGGCCGGCATGCCGCTGCTCGACGAGGACTACCTGATCCTGTCCACGATGCATTCGGCCAAGGGCCAGGAGTGGAACGCGGTGAGCGTGCTCAACGTGGTCGACGGCTGCATCCCGTCCGACGTCGCCACCCGCAACAGCGCCGAGATCGAGGAGGAGCGCCGCCTGCTGTACGTGGCGATGACGCGGGCGAAGGACAGCCTCGACCTGATCGTGCCGCAGCGTTTCTACGTCACCCAGCAGATGGGCATGGGCGACCGCCACGTGTATGCGGGACGCACCCGCTTCATCCCCAACCGCCTGCTCGGACACTTCGAGCAGATCAGCTGGCCGCCTCCGCCGCCGGAGCTGCAGGGCTCGCCCGCATCGCGCCAGGCGGCGATCGACCTCGCAGCGAAGATGCGGGACATGTGGCGCTGAAGACTTTCAGCGTGCGCTGTCGTGCGCCTGCAGCCACAGGCGGAGGGCTTGGGCATTGTTGTGTTCCGCGTCGCGCGCGCCGTATAGAAGGGTGACGGTTGGCTGCGTGGTGATGAGCTGGCGCAGTTCGGCGAGTGCCACGCTGGTCGAGGGCGACTGTAGTTCCTCGGCATAGCGCTGGCAAAATGCATCCCAGCGCTCAGCGTCGTGTGCGAACCATCGACGCAGTTCGTTCGAGGGTGCGAGCTCGCGCAGCCAGTGGTCGATCTGCGCCTCGTCACGCGCCAACCCGCGTGGCCAGAGGCGGTCGACGAGCACGCGGCAGCCGTCCCCGGCTGCGGTCGGGTCGTAGGCACGGCGCACGCGGATCGTCATGGCCTCGTCAGATCGCCAAGCCCTTCTCGTCGAACATTCCCTCGAACAGGATCGAGCTCAGATAGCGCTCGCCCGAATCCGGCAGGATCACCACGATGGTCTTGCCCGCGTTCTCTGGCCGCTGTGCCAGGCGAACCGCAGCCGCAGTGGCTGCGCCGCAGGAGATGCCGGCGAGGATGCCTTCCTCGCGCGCCAGTCGTCGTGCGTAGAGCACCGCGTCCTCGTTCGTCACCTGCTCCACGCCATCGACCAGCGACAGGTCCAGCACCTTGGGCACGAAGCCGGCGCCCAGGCCCTGGATCTTGTGCGGCGCAGGGGTGAGCGGCTGGCCGGCCAGGGTCTGGCTGATCACCGGACTGGCGGCGGGTTCCACTGCGATCGACTGGATCGCCTTGCCGCGCACGCGCTTGATGTAGCGCGAGATGCCGGTGATGGTGCCGCCGGTGCCGACGCCCGAGACCAGGATGTCGATCGCGCCGTCGGTGTCGTTCCAGATCTCCGGGCCGGTGGTGACCTCGTGGATCGCCGGATTGGCCGGGTTCTCGAACTGCTGCAGCAGCACGTAGCGATCCGGGTCGGAGGCGACGATCTCCTGCGCCTTCGCGATCGCCCCGTTCATGCCCTTGGCGCCTTCGGTCAGTACCAGCTTGGCGCCATAGGCCACCAGCAGCTTGCGGCGCTCGACGCTCATGGTCTCGGGCATCGTCAGCGTGAGCGGGATGCCGCGCGCTGCGCACACGAAGGCGAGCGCGATGCCGGTGTTGCCGCTGGTTGGCTCGACAATCTCCTTGCCCGGGCCTAGACGGCCGTGGGCTTCGGCATCCTTCACCATTGAGGTGCCGATGCGGCACTTCACCGAGAAGGCCGGGTTGCGGCCCTCGATCTTGGCGAGCACGGTGGCCTGGGCACCGTCGGTGACGCGGTTGAGACGGACGAGCGGGGTGTGGCCGATGGATTCGGTGTTGTCGGGGTACCAGTGGGACATGCGGGTTCCTTGTGGTGTGGAGTTGTCGTTCAACGCGGAGGGGCGCTTTCGCTCCTGCGCCGGTAGCGGAAGTATAGGCAAGTGCGTGGGTCCTCGCCCGGGGCGTCCGCTGGCTTGGTAACATCGCCGCCCATGCAGACACCCACTTCGCTCCCCGCCGCCCAGCTTGCCCTCGGCCTGCGCGATGTCGCCGCGCTTGGGCAGGTCTTCACGCCCGAGCCGGTGGTGCGCGCGATGCTCGCGCTGCGCCGCAACCACGGCCGCGTGCTCGAGCCCTCATGCGGCGATGGCGCCTTCCTCCGCCATCTCCCGGGGGCCGTGGGGCTCGAACTCGACCCCGACCACTGCCCGCCCGGCGCGCAGGCGATCGACTTCTTCGCCTACCCCGATCACGAGCAGTTCGACACCATCATCGGCAATCCGCCCTATGTGCGATGTCAGGACATCCCGGCTGCCACCCGGGCCCTGATTGCGCGGGGCGGCTACGGCGCGTGCCTGGACAAGCGCGCCAATCTCTACCTGTTCTTCATCGACAAGTGCCTGCGCCACCTCAAGCCCGGTGGCGAGCTGATCTTCATCACGCCGCGCGACTTCCTCAAGGCGACTTCGGCGGTGAAGCTCAACCGTCTGCTGTTCGAGGCGGGCTCGATCACCGACGCGATCGAGCTCGGCGACGCGCGCGTGTTCCCCGATGCCGTGCCGAACTGCCTGATATGGCGCTTCGAGAAGGGCTGTGCCGAGCGCAGCCTGAATCATTGCGAGATTGGCGCGGGCGATGATCTGGCTGCCGCGCTCGCCGCACCCGGCTGGGACACGCGCCACTTCATCGAATGCGCCGGCCACCTGATGTTCGCGCGTGGCGACTATCCGCTGCGGCTGTCGGACGTGGCCTTCGTCAAGGTGGGTGCGGTGTCCGGGGCGGACGAGCTCTACACCAGCCCGCTGCAGGGCAACCGCGAGTTCGTGTGCTCGCACACCGTCCGCACCGGCCAGACGCGGCGCATGATCTTTTCCGAGCCCGGCGAGCCACCGCCCCAGGCGCTGCTGCCGCACCAGGCGCGCCTGTTGCAGCGCAAGGTGACGAAGTTCGACGAGTCGAACTGGTGGATGTGGGGCAGGCTGCACTACCGCAGCACGCAGCCGCGGGTGTACGTGAATGGCAAGACGCGCGTTGCCAAGCCCTTCTTCGTGCATCCGTGCAGGGACTACGACGGTGCGGTGATGGCGGTCTTTCCGCGTCGCGCGGATGTCGACATCGAGGCCTTCCGCGATGCGCTCAACGCAGTCGATTGGGGCGATCTCGGTTTTGTCTGTGACGGCCGCTTCCTGTTTGCCCAGCGCAGCCTGGAGAACGCACCGCTGCCGGCGGAGTTCGTGCGCTTCCTGCCCGGGCCTTGAGCTTGCCCATGTGCAGGTCGGGCCGGAGCGGGCCGTTTTCCGGCGATCGGCCTGTCTTCGTCGCTTGTCGGGGAGATGGCTTAAGCATTCTTTAAGAATTCGTTAAGTATCTGTAAATAAAAGAGTTTTTTATGAGCGAGTAAGCAGAATGTAAGCCTCTCGGCCTACCTTGCCGGCAGCCGGACGAGCGTCCGGACCGTTACGGAGGAGGGAGAGATGAAGGACGACATGGCGATACGAATCGCCGCAAACCCCAAGTACCAGCGCTTGGTACGCACGCGCTCCAGCTTCGGCTGGATCCTCACCGCGATCATGATGGTGGTCTACTACGGCTACATCGCAGTCATCGCCTTCGACAAGGAGATGCTCGCCGCCCGCCTGGGCGATGGCGTGATGACGGTCGGCATCCCGGTCGGCCTCGGGGTGATCTTCTTCACCATCCTCATCACCGGCTTCTACGTGCGGCGCGCGAACTCCGAATTCGACCGCCTGACCCGCGAGATCGTCGAGGAGGTGGGCAAATGATCACGACCCTTCTGAAGCTCGGAGCTGCGTTTGCGTTTGCGTTCGCACTTGCGCCCGCAGTCGTGTTCGCCGCGGGCGGCGATCTCGGCCAGGCCGAGAAGCAGGCGACCAACTGGACGGCGATCATGATGTTTGGTTTGTTCGTCCTCGGCACGCTGTACATCACCAAGTGGGCGGCCTCCAAGACCAAGTCGGCGTCCGACTTCTACACTGCCGGCGGCGGCATCACCGGCTTCCAGAACGGCCTGGCGATTGCCGGCGACTACATGTCGGCGGCCTCCTTCCTCGGCATCTCGGCCGCGGTGATGATGAACGGCTACGACGGCCTGATCTACTCGATCGGCTTCCTGGTCGGCTGGCCGGTGATCACCTTCCTGATGGCCGAGCGCCTGCGCAACCTCGGCAAGTTCACCTTCGCCGACGTGGCGGCCTACCGCTTCCAGCAGACCCCGATCCGCGCCTTCGCGGCCTCGGGCACCCTGGTCGTGGTGGCCTTCTACCTGATCGCGCAGATGGTCGGTGCGGGCCAGCTGATCAAGCTGCTGTTCGGTCTGGAATACTGGATGGCGGTGGTCATCGTCGGTGCGCTGATGATGGTCTATGTGCTGTTCGGCGGCATGACCGCGACCACCTGGGTGCAGATCATCAAGGCTTGCCTGCTGCTTGCCGGCGCGAGCTTCATGGCCTTCATGGTGCTGCTCGCCTATGGCTTTTCCCCTGAGGCGATGTTTGCCGATGCGGTGCGCATCAAGGTGGAAACCGCGATCGCCGGCGGCAAGAGTGCGGAAGAAGCGGCCACCATGGGCCAGGCGATCATGGGCCCGGGCTCCTTCATCAAGGATCCGGTCTCGGCGATCTCGTTCGGCATGGCGCTTATGTTCGGCACGGCGGGCCTGCCGCACGTGCTGATGCGCTTCTTCACCGTGCCGGATGCCAAGGAGGCGCGCAAGTCGGTGTTCTGGGCAACCACCTGGATCGGCTACTTCTACATTCTCACCTTCATCATCGGCTTCGGCGCGATCGTGCTGGTGTCGACCAATCCGGACTTCCTGGATGGCAAGGGTGGTCTGATCGGCGGCGGCAACATGGCTGCGATCCACCTTGCCAATGCGGTGGGCGGCAACATCTTCCTCGGCTTCATCTCCGCGGTGGCGTTCGCGACCATCCTTGCGGTGGTGGCCGGCCTGACCCTTTCGGGTGCCTCGGCGGTGTCGCACGACCTGTACGCCACGGTATTCAAGAAGGGCAACGCCGACTCGGCGTCCGAGCTGAAGGTTTCGCGCATCACCACGCTGGTGCTGGGCTTCATCGCGGTCATCCTGGGTATCGCGTTCGAGAAGCAGAACATCGCCTTCATGGTGTCGCTCGCCTTCGCGATCGCGGCCTCGGCCAACTTCCCGGTGCTGTTCATGTCGGTGTTGTGGAAGGATTGCACCACGCGCGGTGCGACCATCGGCGGTTTCCTCGGCCTGATCACCGCGGTGGCGCTGACCATCGTATCGCCCTCGGTGTGGGAGGCCACGCTCGGCAACCCGAAGGGTTCGGCGCTGTTCCCCTACGCGTCGCCGGCGCTGTTCTCGATGGCGGCAGGCTTCATCGGCATCTGGCTGTTCTCCATCCTCGACAACAGCGCGCGGGCCAAGGCTGACCGCGCGGGGTACCTCGCGCAGAAGGTGCGTTCGGAGACCGGCATCGGCGCCGCGGCAGCCTCGTCGCACTAAGCCGCAGGCTGGGTCGATCGCTCTCGCGCGGGGGCGACCGGCCGGGTGATTCGACCGCGGGGCGGTGGGCGCAGGCCCGCCGCCCCGCGGTCTTTTCAGGGGGCGGGCCGCGGATGGGGCGGGAGCCGGACGCGCACGCAGGTGCCGCAGTCCTGGGGTCCGTCGTCGATGTCGATGCGGCCACCATGGCTATGGACGATCTCGCGCGCGATCGACAGACCCAGCCCGCTGCCGGTGGCTGCAGCGGTACCGGCATGGCGGTAGAAGCGCTCGAAAACCTGTTCGCGCACGACGGGCGGAATGCCCGGTCCATCGTCACAGACCTCGATCAGTACCGATTCCCCTGCGCGCGCGCAGCGCAGGCTGACGGTACCGTGCGTGCGCCCGTACTTCAGCGCATTGTCCATGAGGTTGGCGATCAGCTCCTGAAGCAAGGTCGGGTCTCCGGCGATGCGTACCGGTTCGCGCTCGATCCCAAGGTCGATCTGGCGTGCGTCGGCGCGCTCCACCCAGTCCTCGACCATCGCATCGATCAACGCGGCGAGATCGACCTCGGTGGCGTCGGCCATCAGGCGCTCTCCCGCCTCGGCGCGCGCGAGTGCGAGCAGCTGGTTGGCGAGCCGGGTGATGCGGGCAACCGAGTGCCGCAGGCGGGCGCGCGCTGCCGCGTCCGCTGGGCGTGACTCGAGCAGCTCGAGCTGAACCTGCAGGCCGGCGAGCGGGGTGCGCAGCTGGTGCGCGGCATCCTGCAGGAAGCTGCGCTGCTGTGCGTTGGCGGCACGCAGGCGGTCGAGCAGGCCATTGAGCGCGCCGATCACCTCGCGTACTTCCTGTGGCACGCCGGCCGGGTCGATGGGTGACAGGTCCGTGCCCGAGCGGGCGCGCAGCGAGCGCTCGAGGCGCGCGAGCGGCGCGAGGCCGCTGGGGATGCCGAAGCGTGCCGCCACGCCAGCGGCGATCAGCAGCAGCAGCGCTGCCCACGAAAACCCGGCGACCAGCCGGCCCATGGCCTCGTCGCGCTTGCCGAGGGTTTCCGCCACCGTGACGTAGAAACCGGCGGAGCCTTGGCTGCGGTACAGCCGGACCGCGCGGATGGGCTGACCGGCGTGGGTCAGGTCGCGAAAGACGGGGCGTGCGGCGGGTACGGTGGGTAGTATGGGGTAGGTGGGTTCCCTGCCGACCGGCGTGTAGGGGATCGGCAGGCTGGAGAGCGCGTCGAGGTCATCGAGCAGCGGCAACCCGGCGTCGCCGCCGAGCACGCGCCCCTGCCGTTCGCGAACACGAAAGTAGATGCGGTCGACGGCGTCGGTGCGCACGGCAGCTTCCACCTCGGGTGCGAGGCGGAGCGCCAGGCCGTCGGGTGTCGCATGTACATGGGTGGCGATGGCCTGTGCGAGGTTGAGGAGGTTGGCGTCGTAGGCATTGCCGACCACCCATCTCGCGCTGCTGTAGGCGACCGCGCCTGCGGTGAGGAGGAGCACGAGGGTGGGTGCGGCGAGGCTGCTGAAGAGCGTGCGGCGAAGGCTAGTCTGCACCGGCGGGACGCTCCCTGGCGCGCTCCAGCCGGTAGCCGAAGCCGCGTACGGTGCGGATCAGCAGGCCCGCCGCTTCGAGGCGGGGGCGCAGGCGCGAGACGTAGACCTCCAGCGCATTGCTGCTGCCTTCGCCCTGCAGTCGTTCTCTAGGCACGGTGCGTCCGTCTGCGCGTACCAGGGCTTCGAGCACCTCCCACTCCCGCCCGCTGAGGGCGAGCGGCTCGCCGGCCAACTCGGCCAGTCGGCCTTCGACGTCGAGCACCAGCGGGCCGAAGCCGACCGCCGGCGCTGCCGCGCTGCCACCACGCCGCTGGACGGCGCGCATGCGCGCACTCAGCTCGGCCAGCTCGAAGGGTTTGACCAGGTAGTCGTCGGCGCCCAGGTCGAGCCCGTAGATGCGGTCGTCGAGCGCATCGCGCGCGGTGATGAGGATCACCGGCATGCGCTGCCCGCGTTTGCGCATGCGGCGCACGAGCTCGTAGCCGTTCAGCCCGGGCAGGCCGACGTCGGCGAGGACGAAGTCGAAGGGCGCGGCCTGCAGGAGGCGGTCTGCGGTCAGGCCGTCATGCTCGACGCTGACCTCGTCGCCTTGGCCGCGGAGGAACTCCGCGACGCCCTCGGCAAGGGTGGGGTCGTCCTCGATGAGCAGCAACTGCATGGCGTCCTCTTCGGCAGGGCAGGGGCGAGGGCGCAATGCTATCCCGCCGCGGCAACGGCTGCACCCACCGCGCTCCGGCGCGTATCATGGTCCGACCCAGATCGACCCGGCGGCGATCCGCCCGAGCGCCATGTCCGACCTCCTGACTGCCAATACCGACCAGATCGAGGCCTTCCTGATCGCAACCGGCATCGGTCTGCTGATCGGCCTCGAGCGCGAGCGCGTGCCCTCCTCACGCGCCGGCCTGCGCACCTTTGCCCTGGTCGGTCTGTTGGGCGCGTTGATGACCATGCTCGGGGAAGCCTTCGGCAGCGGTCTGCCCTTCGTCGCCGGCCTGCTGATCGTGGGGGCCACCATCATCGCCGCCTATCTGCGCCATCCCGACCCCACCGATCCGGGCACCACCTCGGTTGCAGCGCTGGTGCTGTGCTACGGGCTGGGGGCGGCGACATGGCTCGGCCATGCGCAGCAGGCGGTGATGCTCGCCGTGGGGGCGACCGTACTGCTGTACTTCAAGGCGCAGTTGCGTGGCATGGCGACGCGTCTCGACAGCCGGGACTGGATCTCGATCCTGCAGTTTGGCGTGCTCTCGCTGGTGATCCTGCCCATTCTGCCGAACGAGGAGATGGGTCCCTATGGCGCGCTCAATCCGAAGCAGATCTGGTGGATGGTGGTGCTGATCGCCGGGGTAGGGCTCGCCGGCTATACCGCGCTGCAACTGGCCGGGGTGCGCTATGGGGCGGTCTTTGTGGGGGTGTTCGGAGGGCTGGCTTCGAGTACGGCGACCACGGTGCTCTATGCGCGCCAGGCGCGCGAGCTGCCAAGCATGAACGCGATGGCGGCGCTGGTGATCGTGATGGCCAACCTCGTCATGGTGTTGCGCGTCGGGGTCGTTGCCACGCTGGTTGCGCCCTCGGTGGCGGGGGCGCTGATGCGGATCATCGCTCCGGCGCTTCTGCTCGGCGGGCTGGCTGCGATCTGGCACTGGCGGCAGATGCTCGAGCGCAGCGAGCCGGTCGTGCCTTCCACGTCCAACCCTGCCGAACTCAAGACCGCACTCGGGTTTGGCGCGCTCTATGCCCTCGTGCTGCTGGCCGCTGCCGCATTGTCCGACTACGCGGGCAGCCGCGGCCTCTACGTGCTGGCCCTGATCTCGGGCCTGACCGACGTCGATGCGATCACCCTTTCCAGTCTGCGACTCTTCGCGCTGGAGCGCCTGGCGCTGGAGGTCACGGTGACGGCGATCGGCATCGCGATGCTTGCCAACCTTGGGTTCAAGCTGGGCATGGCGGCCGTGATCGGCGGCCCCGCGCTTGCGCGCAAGGCCGCCGTGGGCATGGGCGGGGTCGGGGTCGGCCTGCTCGGTGGGCTGCTGTGGCTGGCGGGCAGCAACGGGCTGCTCTGAGGTACGCGGGCGCGGGCTCAACGCCCGGAGCAGTGCCCGCCCGACGCGGCCATTCCACTGCCGAATGCGATCGGAGGGGGTTCAACCCGGACGCTGCTGCTGGTCGCTGTATCGACCATGAGCAGGCCCAGGGCCAGCAGCCAGAACAGGGCCATGCCGGCGCGAAAGAGCGTGGTCTTGTTCATGCGGACGCCTCCTGAGCACTGATGCTACGGCGAATGCGCACGCCCACGATCGATCCTGCGAAGGCGAGTGCGAACCATACCCAGCCGTGCAGGCTGGCCGACGCGATGCCCCCCAGATAGGCGCCGACGTTGCAGCCGAAAGCCATGCGTGCGCTGTAGCCCATGACGAGGCCGGCGAGGGCCGCCGCGGCGAAGCGCCGGCTGGACGGCAGGCTGAAGCTGGCCGCGCCGCGCCAGCGGGATGCGGCGATCGCGCCATAGATCAGGCCGATGTTCGTTACCGAGGTCACATCGGCAAGAATGGGCTCCACCAGACGCTGTGCATGCGGGGCCGCGCCCCAGAATGCGTCGCCGGAAGGGTCCCAGCCAAGCGCAGCCATGGCTTTCGCGCCCCACACCCCCATGCCATACACGATGCCCCAAGGCTGGCCGGCGACCACGAGATGCAGCAGGTAGAGTACCGCCAGCAAGAGCGCGCCCAGCCACCAGCGTCGCGCCCAGCGCGTGGGGCGAGCGGGTGAGCTTGCGGGCACGAAGCTCGCGGTACCTGCGCGCAGGATCTGTTCGGCAACGCTTGCGGGAGAGGTGGCAGAGGCAGGTGTGGCAGAGGCGGGTGCCGTCTTGCGTGCACCACGGCCAGCCCACCAGGCGACCGTGCCGCAGGCGATGGTGGTCAGCGCGAGCGCAGTGGGCCACCCGAATGCCAGCAGATCGACCGCTGGCAGGCCGCCCAGTTCGACCCATGCGGGCTGGTGGGACGCGCCGAGGAAGCTGCCGAAGGCAAAGGTGGGAAGCACCACGAAGGACAGCGGCGAACCCGAGCCGGCCTTGTAGAGCGTGCCGGAGCCGCAGCCGTCGGCCAGCTGCATGGCTGCTCCGAACAGGAAAGCCCCGAGCACCAGGCTGATGGTCAGCGGCGCCACCGCGCCGACGAGCTCACCACCGCTGCCGGCAATGAGCGGCAGGGTCAGTGCGGCTGCCAGGACCATGAGCAGCATCTGCGCCCACAGGCCCTGCGGGTCGCGGCGTTCGATGTAATCGCGCCAGCCGGTGGTGAAGCCGAAGCGCGTAGCTTGCAGCACGGCACCGAAACCGATGCCGAGCAGGGCGAGCAGCCCCTGGCGTACCCCGGCGGCCAGCGTCACCGCGAGCACGCCGGCAAGCCCCCCGGCGATCAGGAAGGAGCGGTTGATCCAACGCATCGAAACCTCCCCGCCCTTACTTGTCGAACGCGCGCTTGACGTCCTGCACCAGCGCCGTCACGCGCGAGGGCTGGTTCTCCATCGCCCGCTCCGACTGGCTCCACTCCACGACCGAGGCCGGATACAGCTTGACCGACTTGTTGCCGGCGATCTCGGACATCACGAACCAGTTGGTCGCCGCCCAGTGGCCGGTGTTGCAGAAGGAGACCGCCGGTGCAGCGTCCGCACCGGACAGGGCGACCAGCGCCTTGAGTTCGCTCGCGGGCTTGAGTGTGGTGCCCCCCTTGGGGAAGAACTGCGCATTGTCGAACGACTTGGCCCCGGGGAGGGTGCCGTACCGGGCGGCGGCATCTACCCGTGCCTCGCCGCTGAAGAAGCGTGCCGGGCGGGCGTCAACGAGCAGGGGGGTGTTCCCGGACTGCAGCGCCGCGGCGAGCTCGTCGCTGGTCACGATCTGCTCCTGGTCGTAACGATAGACGAACCGGGTGGGCGTCACCTGCGGAACTGCGCTTTCCAGCGCTCCGCCGGCAGCCTGCCAGGCCTTGGTGCCGCCGTCGAGAATGGACAGCCGGCTCAGGCCACCGACCTTGAGCGTCCAGTAGACGCGCGCGGCCGCGCCGAAGTCGGTGTGGTCGGCGCCCGCATGCGCGACGACCACATGTGTGTCGCGGTCGATGCCTGCGACCTGAAGCAATGCGGTCAAGGCATCTTCCGACTGCAGCTGGCCAGGGTTCTCCTTCGGCCCGCGGAACTTGCCGTAAGGCGTGTGGATGGCGCCGGGGATGTGGCCCGCAGCGTAGTCCTTGTCGGCGCGGATGTCGAGCACGCGGACCCCGGGGGCGCCGAGCAGGGCCTTCAGCGCTGCTGGTTGCAGGAGCGGGGCAGGCGCGGCGGCGAGCGACTCCGTCGTCGCGGCAGCCGTGTGGGCCGGGTGGGCGAGGTCCGGGTTGGCGAGGGCGGGGGCGGTGAGGGTGAGGCTGCCGCCGGTGAGTGCGAGTGCGAGCGCGAGGGGTGCGAGTTTCTTCAGCATGATCGGACCTTCCTTGAATGCGATTCGAAGCACGGGCCGCCGATGTGGGCAGGGCACGCGTTGACGGAGCGCAGACTACGGGAAAGCCTTAATGCGTTGAAGTGCTCTGATGTCTTTTAAGGGCGCCTCGAAAAACCTCGGCACCTCTGTGATTGGTAAAATTGGATTGTCCTGATTTCGTTCTCTGCCGCCAGCCATGAAGAAACGCACCGCCATCAAGACCGACCTGTTCGCCGACGAGCATCACCGCAAGAAGATCGACACGCTCGGAGATCCACTGGCCGAAATCGAGTCGTACATCGACTTCGGGGCGTTGGCGGCGGAAGTGGATCGGGTGGCGCCGCGTCCGGTGAGTCCGCAAGGCGGTCGTCCGCCGTATCCGACCGAGACGATGGTACGCATTCTGGTGTTGAAGCGGCTGTACAACCTGTCGGACGAACAGATGGAGTACCAGTTGCTTGACCGGATGAGCTACAAGCGCTTCTGCGGGTTGGCCAGCGCGATCAATATTCCGGATCGAACGACGGTGTGGACGTTCGAGAACCGCATCGGCGAAGCCGGCGCGAAGGTCCTGTTCGACGGAGTCACGACCCAACTGCTCAAGCACGGCTACATCGCTCGGGGCGGTCAGATCATCGATGCGACGCTGGTGCCCGCGCCCAAGCAACGCAACAGCCGTGAAGAGAACAAGCTCGTCAAGGAAGGGGCGATGCCGGCCGACTGGAAACCGGCCAAACGGCGCCAGAAAGACACCGATGCCACCTGGACCAAGAAGCACGGCAAGAGTCACTTCGGCTACAAGCTCTCGATCAACGTGGACAAGAAGTACAAGGTCATCCGCAAGATCGAGACAGGCACGGCCAGCACCCACGACAGCCAGCACTTCGAGAACGTGTTCTACACGCTCAACACGAGCCGAGACGTCTTTGCGGACCGGGGCTACACGTCCAAGGGGCGTGAAGACTGGTTGAAGGACAAGGGTTACCGGAACCAGATTCAGAGAAAGGGTACGCGCAACAAGCCGCTGTCTGAGTGTCAGCAAGGGCGTAATCACCGTATCGCCAAGACGCGCGCCCGTGTCGAGCACGTGTTCGCGGCCATCGATCAGATGGGTGGCAAGCTGATCCGCACGATCGGCCAGGCGCGAGCGAACTTTGCGATGACGATGATGGCCGCCTGCTACAACCTGAAGCGGCTGGTGTACTTCCAGAAGGCCGGAATCGAGGCTTTTTGACGCCCGAAATGGGCCGAATCGCCGATTTCCCGGGCGATTCGAAGAGAAAACGGGGCGACACCGCAGAGAAAAGCGGTGATTTGCCGGAGAAATTGAACCGAGTTCGGTCGCTGTCATTGTTTGGCGGCGGGATTCAACGAAAACCTCGCGTTATTCGAGGTGCCCTTAAAAAGAACTATTGGTTATTTGTTGCGGGTGGTCCAGCGATGAGAGGCCTGCGGCGAGATCCCCGATATCGTGCGGTGGATCTCGGCCACAGATTCACCCCGCTCAGGTGCGGAAGCGCTCGACCAGGCCAGAAAGCGCGGTGGCGACGCGGGTGAGTTCCTCTGCGGTTCTTGCACTTTCGTGCGCCGAGCCGCTGTTTTGCTCGGTCATCGCGGCAATGCGTTCGGCATTGGATGCGACCTGCTGGATGGCAAGATCCTGCTCGCGGATGGCGTCGGCCATGCCCTGCACGCTCTGCGCAACCTGCTCCGAACTGTCACCGATGCTGCGCAGGGCCGTCTCGGTACGCGATACGAGCTCCAGGCTACCGCTGACGTTCTCGCCCGCGGACTGCATCGAGGTGACCGTACCGCCGATATGCTGCTGGATCTCACCGATCAGGCCGCTGATCTCCTGGGTGGATGCGGCCGTGCGCTCGGCGAGCTTGCGCACCTCGTCCGCGACCACGGCGAAACCGCGGCCCTGCTCCCCAGCGCGCGCGGCCTCGATCGCGGCGTTGAGGGCGAGCAGGTTGGTCTGTTCGGCGATTTCGCGGATGGCGCTGACGATGCCGCCGATCTGCTTGGAGCTCGAGGCGAGGGACTCGACATCGTCCTGCGAGGCGCGCACCTGACCGGCGGCATCTTCGACGCGCTTGACCATCTCCTGCATGATGCCCAGCGCTGCCTTCGTTTCATCCGAGGCCTTGTCGACGAGTTCGGCCGCCACCGCGGCGCGCGATGCCGTCTCGCTGACGCTGCTCGAAACCTCGGTGGCAGCAGCGGCTACGGTTGCGGCAGCTTCGGCCTGGGTGCCTGCGCTGCGGCTGAGCTGTGCGCTCGAGGCCGAGATCGCCGTGGCTGCGGACGACACCCCTTGGCTGGAACTGCGGGCTTCGGACAGGATCTGGCGGAAGCTGTCGATGAGGCGATTGAAGGCCTGCGCGGTGCGCTGCACCTCGGCTACGCCGGCGACCGGGACGCGGCGGGTGAAGTCCTCGTCGCTGGCGATCTGCTCCGCGATCTGCACGGCCTGGGTGAGCGGGCGGCTGATGCTGCGCCCGAGCAGGATCGAGATGAGCAAGGTGGCGGCGATGGCGATGACCGACAGGCCGATGGTGACGGACAGGGTCTGCGTGCTCTTCGCGACCAGTTGTTCGGCCATTGCGGCGATCTCATCACAGACCTGCTGCTCGAGCCGGTAGAGGCGGTCGATGTAGGCGGTACTGGTTGCGAACCACTCCGCACCCTGGATCCCGAATTCGCCGTAGGCCTGGCGCTCGCTCATTACGTTGCGCATGCGCGCGACGGCCTCGCGCTCGGGCGAGGCCTCGATCTCACGCAGGACCGCTTGGGCATCCGTGCCCGCCATCGAGTTGAAGATCTCGAAGAAGGCTTGCTGGCGGTAGATGCGCTCCTGAATGGCGCGATACTGCTCCGAGGTGACCCAGTCCGTGCCGAAGGCCTGAGTGCCGAGGGCGCGTTCCTGGCCGGCGGCTTCCTTCGCACGGATGAGCGCTTCGAGCGCCGAGGCGTGCTGCCCGATCACCGGGTCGGTGTTGAACTGCGCGGCCGTGCCCACGAGCTGGATCAGCGCGTTGATGACGCTGGTGTAGTAGCGGGTGCTTTCGCCCGCGCCGATGCTCAGCTGCTGCGCCTGCGTGCGGATCTCGGCGAGCTGCTGCAGATGCCCCTCGATGTCGGCGACAAGCTTCTCTGCCGCGGGGGTGTCTGCCGTGATCGTCTGCTGGTGTCGACTACGAAACTGTGCGACTGCCGTGTCTGTCACCTGCCGGAAGCCAGGCAGGGCATCACGTAACTGCTGTCCCGATGAGCTGATGAAGCCGCCAGTGGCACCGCGCTCGACCTGCAGGCGGTGGATCAGCTCGCTGGTCGCGGCGCTGAGCCTCGACAGGCGCTCGGTGGTTTCGGCCGAGTGCGAACGCTCCTGGGCCGACTGCCCCAGCAGTACGGCAAAGACGATGATGACGAGCAGCGGCAAGGCAACGATGACGCCGAGACGGCTGGCGATCGCCCGGGACGGGCGGATGTGGGTAGCGGGTTCCATCTGCGTTCCTTGGTGCGGGCGGTGAGGTGCTGCGGATCCTTCGGGCGGCGATTCAGCCGCCTGGATCAGGTACGACAAGTTATCGTCACGGCTGCGCGAGACTTTAGCGTGGGCTTGCCAGGCGCTCAGCCCTTCTCGCCCTTTGCCGCCAGGTAGATCCCCACCAGCAGCAGGCTGAAACCGACGAACTGCAGCGGCGCAAAGCCTTCGCCGAAAATGAGGAAGGCCATCAGCGCGCTACCCACCGGTTCCCCGAGCGTGACCACCGCGACGAAGGTGGCGGACACGTAGCGTAGCGACCAGTTGTAGGCAGTGTGGCCGAGCAGTTGCGGGCCCACCGCCATTGCGAGCAGGACCAGCCAGGCGGTGCCCGACAGGGCGATGAGCTCCACCCCACCCACGCCGCTGGCGGCGAAGAGAAACAGCGCCGCAGCGCCATAGGCCAGCCAGATGTAGGCAGGCAACCCGAGCCCGGCGCGCAGCCGGCGCCCGATCAACAGGTAGGCGGAAAAACACCAGCTCCCGATCAGTGCCAGCAGGTTGCCCAGCATCGGGTTGCTGCCTGCGCCGGCGGTCTGGCTGTCGCTCCAGAAGATGAACAGGCTGCCGGCGAAGGACAGCGCGATGCCGCCGATCATCATCCGCGTCGGGGTCTCGCGGAAGATCAGGAAGGAAGCCAGGCCGATCCAGAGCGGGTTGGTGGTGACGAGCGCGGTGCTGGAGGCGACCGAGGTGTATTCCAGCGAACTGATCCAGGTAGCGAAGTGCAGGGCGAGAAAGAAGCCCGCCACCAGCGCCATGCCGATCTGCCTGCGGGTGAGCCGTGCCAGTTCGTGGCGCGATTGCAGCAGGGCGATCGGGGTGATGATCAATGCCGCGAGCCCCAAGCGCCAGGTCGCCACGGTAAGGGAGCTGACACCCTCAGCCTGGGCGAGGCGGGCGAAGATGGCGCCGAAGGAGATTGCGGTGAGGCCGATGCCGAGGACGACGAAAGGCAGCCAGCGGGCGGGTTGGGAGGTGTCGGACATGGATTCGCGCGAAACGGGAGGGCTGCGGATGATCGCCGATCAGGCGTGCCCGCCCTCCAGGTAGGCTGCACGCACTTCCGTACTCGCCAGCAGTTCGGCCCCGGTGCCGGCGAGGGTGATCTCGCCGTGCTGCAGCACGTAGCCGCGGTCGGCCACGCGCAGGGCCTGGTTGGCGTTCTGCTCGACGAGCAGGATGGTCATGCCGTGGTCGCGGTTGAGTTCGCGGATGATCTGGAACACCTTGCGGATGTAGATCGGCGCCAGCCCGAGTGAAGGCTCGTCGAGCAGCAGCAGCTTGGGGCGGCTCATCAGCGCGCGGCCGATCGCGAGCATCTGCTGTTCCCCGCCCGACAAGGTGCCGGCGCGTTGCGTGCGTCGCTCCTCGAGAATGGGAAACATCGCAAACACGCGCGCGATGTCGGCATCGTAGTTCGCCGGGTCGGCATGCGCCGTTCCCATCTGCAGGTTCTCGATCACCGTCATGCGCGGAAAGATGCGCCGGCCTTCGGGCACCAGGGCGATGCCGCGACGGGCGATCTCGTGGGTATGGACGCGGGTGATGTCCTCGCCGTCGAACACGATGCGCCCCGCGCTGGCCTTGGGGTTGCCGAACAGGCTCATCATCAGCGTGGATTTTCCGGCGCCGTTGGCACCGATCAGGGTGACGATCTCCCCGACCTGAACCTCGATGTCGATGCCGCGCAGTGCGTGGATATGTCCGTAATGGGCGTGCACGCCCTCCATCGTGAGCATCATGCCGGCTGCCCCCCCTTGCGTGTCTCGGTCATGCCTTCCTCGGCAAGTTTCTCGGCGATGCCCGCTTCGGCTTCTTCCTCGTCCTCGCCGAGGTAGGCCTTGATCACCTCCGGGTTGTTCCGGACCTCCTCGGGTGTGCCTTCGGCGATCTTGCGCCCGTAGCTGATCACGCCGATGTGGTCGGAGACGTTCATCACCACGCTCATGTCGTGCTCGATGAGCAGGATCGCGATGCCCAGTTCGCCGCACAGGTAGAGCAGCAGCTCGTTGAGTTCGGCCGATTCGCGCGGGTTGAGGCCGGCCGCCGGTTCGTCCAGGCACAGCAGAACCGGGTCGACGCACAGCGCACGTGCGATCTCGATGCGGCGCTGGATGCCGTAGGGCAGGTCGCCTGCGGCGTGGTCGGCGAGGTGGGTGAGCTTGAGCCTTTCGAGCCACATCGCTGCGCGCTCGATCGCCTGCCTCTCCGCCTGGCGGTAGCCGGGCAGCTTGAAGATCCCGGCGATGGAGAATCTCGAGGCGCGCTGCAGCACGTTGTGCTGGGCGACGATGAGGTTCTCCAGCACCGTCATTTTCGGGAACAGGCGGATGTTCTGGAAGGTGCGCACCACCTGGGCGTCGCGCGCGACCCGGTGGCTGGGCAGCTTCTCCAGCAGTATCTCGCCGCGCACGGGATGTGCCAGGCGCAGCGTGCCGGTGGTCGGCTTGTAGAAGCCGGTGAGGCAGTTGAACAGCGTGGTCTTGCCCGCGCCATTGGGGCCGATGATGCCGGTGATGCGGCCGGCCGGCACCTCGAGCGACAGATCGTCGATCGCGGTCAGACCGCCGAAGCGCATGGTCAGCTGGCGCACCGACAGCAGGGTGCCCTTGTCGTGTGCGCTCATCGTGCGCCCTCCTTGTCGCTGGCGGCGGCGCCCGCAGGCTGCAGGCGTACCGTGGGTTCGCGGTGCGACAGCAGGCCGCCGGGCTTCCACACCATGATCAGCACCATCGCAGCGCCGAACAGCAGCATGCGGTACTCGGAGAAGTTGCGCCCGAACTCGGGGATCAGCACCAGCAGCGTTGCCGCAAGCACCACGCCCATTTGCGAGCCCATGCCGCCCAGTACCACGATGGCGAGGATGATCGCCGACTCGGTGAAGGTGAAGCTCTCCGGCGAGATGAAGCCCTGGCGCGCGGCGAAGAACACCCCGGCGAAGCCGCCCAGCATGGCGCCGATGGCGAAGGCCGAGAGCTTGATGTTGGTGGTGTTCATGCCCATGGCCTGGCAGGCGATCTCGTCCTCGCGGAGTGCCTCCCAGGCGCGGCCGACGGGCAGTTTGCGCAGCCGCGACACGAACGCGTGGGTGAGCAGGGCCAGCACCAGGATCAGGTAGTAGAGGAAGATCAGCCGGTGCATGGCCGAGAACTCCAGGCCGAAGAAGCTGGCGAAGGTCTGTGTGCCTTCCGGTGCGCTGCGGGTGAACTCGAGGCCGAAGAAGCTTGGGCGCGGGATCGAGCTGATCCCGTTGGGGCCGCCGGAGAATTCGGTCCAGTTCACCAGGATCACACGGATGATCTCCCCGAAGCCCAGCGTGACGATGGCGAGATAGTCGCCACGCAGGCGCAGGATCGGATAGCCCAGGAGGATGCCGAAGCTGGCCGCGAGTGCGCCGGAGACGGGCAAGGCCTCCCAGAAGCCCCAGCCGTACTGGGTGGACAGTAGCGCGTAGGAATAGGCGCCCACCGCGTAGAAGGCGACGTAGCCCAGGTCGAGCAGGCCCGCGAGTCCCACGACCACGTTGAGGCCCCAGCCCAGCATCACGTAGATCAGCACCGTGGTGGCGGTGTCGACCACATAGCGGTTGTCGGAGTACACGATGGGCAGCGCGATCGAGGCGCCGAGCGCCACCCAGCCCAGGATGTTGACCACCTTCTGCGCGCCATGTGCACGTTGCGCGGCGGTGGTGGTGCTGGCCTGCTCGCGGGCGAGCTTGCGGTTGCGCATGTGGTCGATGCCCCAGCGCAGCAACAGGCGCCCCGCGAAGGCGGCGGTGACGAAGGCTGCGAGCAGGCCGAAGCGGGTGTCGACCGCCAGTCGCCCGCCCACGTCCACTGTGGTCAGGCCGATCAGCGGCACGCCGAGGATGAGACCCACGAAGGCTACCCAGCCGGCGTCGCGCAGACGCTCGGCGGGGGTCATGGCATGGCGGGCGAAGACGATGGTGCTCATCAGACCTTCTCCACTTCAGGCCGGCCGAGCAGGCCGGAGGGGCGCAACATCAGCACCAGGCACAGGATGCTGAAGGTGGCGACGTCCTTGTATTCCGCCCACAGGTAGGCGGCCCAGAAGGACTCGATGAGCCCGATCAGCAGCCCGCCCAGCATGGCCCCCGGCAGCGAGCCGATGCCGCCCAGCACCGCGGCGGTGAAGGCCTTGATGCCGGCGAGGAAGCCGATGAAGAAATCCACCACGCCGTAGTACACCGTCACCATCACCCCGGCGACCGCAGCCAGCGCCGCGCCGAGCATGAAGGTGTAGGAGATGGTGCGGTCCACATTGACCCCGAGCAGCCCCGCCATGGTGCGGTCCTGTTCGCAGGCGCGCTGCTGGCGGCCGAAGGGGGTCTGCGTGATCATCCACGTGAAGGCGGTCATCAGGATCACGGTCGTGACGATGATCAGCATCTGGCTCCAGCCGATCTGCACCGTGAAGGCGGGGTTGTCCCACAGCACGATGCCGCCCTCGAGCACCGGTGGGATCGGCTTGACGCGCGCACCCTGGGTGAGCTGCACGGTGTTCTGCAGGAAGATCGACATGCCGATCGCGGAAATGAGCGGCGCCAGCCGCGTCGAGCCGCGCAGCGGGCGGTACGCGGTGCGCTCGACCGCCCAGCCGTAGGCTGAGGTGAAGAAGATCGCCACAATCAGCACGAAGGTGAGTGCGAGCGGGATCGAGGTCACGTCGGCTGCGGCGAGGATGGTAAAGGCGGTGATCGCGATGAACGCGCTCACCATGAAGATGTCGCCATGGGCGAAGTTGATCATGCCGATGATGCCGTACACCATCGTGTAGCCGATGGCGATGAGGCCGTACATGGCGCCGAGCGTGAGCCCGTTGATCAGTTGCTGGAGTGCGTAGGCCACGATGTCTCCCGTGGAGGCACGATGGCGCCCGCGCCGGTGTGGCCGATGCGGGTGCCGGGTGCCGTCTTGTCGTTTGATTGCAGGGTCGCCTCCCGCCTCGTGGGCGGAGGGCGACCGATGCCCCGGACAGTCCGGGGCGGGTGATTACTGCGCGTAGTCGTACTGGCCGCCCTGCCAGCGATAGACCACGAAGCCCGGCGCCTTCTGGTCGCCCTTGGCGTCGAAGGACAGCTCGCCGATCACGGTGTTGAAGCTGCCGCCACGCATCGCCTTCTCGAGGTCGGCGTATTGGGTGCTCTTGGCTGCGGTGGCGGCCTGCTCGAAGAGCTGGAAGGCAGCGTAGGCGTAGAGCACATAGCCTTCGGGCTCGACCTTGGCGGCGCGGAACTTCTCCACCACCGGGGCAGCGT
The DNA here is from genome assembly GCF_052598215.2 of Thauera sp. ZXT1-4. Classification (NCBI taxonomy): domain Bacteria; kingdom Pseudomonadati; phylum Pseudomonadota; class Betaproteobacteria; order Rhodocyclales; family Zoogloeaceae; genus Thauera; species Thauera sp. ZXT1-4. The sequence goes on from NZ_JBQWSN020000006.1 coordinate 24,238, forward strand.
CGGCGTTCTTGCGCGGGTCGGGCGAGAAGGTGAACAGCACCTTGTCCGCAGCCGGGCCGGCAGCGGTGACGAGCTCGGAGTTGGTCATGGTGTCGCCGCCCATCACGGTCAGGTCGAGGCCGGCGGCCTGGGCCTGGCGCAGGATGAGCGCAACCTCGGTGTGGTAGCCGCCGTAGGCCATCACCTCGACGCCGGCCTGCTTGAGCTTGGTGACCAGGCCCGAGTAGTCCTTCTCGCCGGCAGTGATCGCCTCGCGCAACGTCGGCTTGAGACCCTTGGCTTCCATCGCCTTGGCCATCTCGTCGGCCAGGCCCTTGCCGTAGGCGCTCTTGTCGTCGACCACGGCGGCCTTCTTGCCGGCGAACTTCTCGGCGATGTAGCTGCCCGCCACCAGGCCCTGCTGGTCGTCACGGCCCATGATGCGGAAGATGTTGTTCAGCCCGCGCTCGGTGACCTGCGGGTTGGTCGACACCGTGGCCATCAGGATGTCGGCTTCGTTGTACACCTCGGAGGCGGGGATGGTCGAGCTCGAGCACCAGTGGCCGTGCATGAACACGATGTTCTTGTTGACCATGGTGTTCGCCACCGACACCGCCTGCTTGGGATCGCAGGCGTCGTCGCCCACCTCCAGCTTGAGCTTCTCGCCGAGCACACCGCCACGTGCGTTGATGTCGGCGATGGCCATTTCCGCGCCCTTGCGGATCTGGTCGCCGGCCGATGCGTACTGGCCGGTCATGGGGCCGGCGATCGCCACGGAAAGATCTGCGAGGGCGGCGGAGGAAAAGCCGCCTAGTGCGAGCACGGCGGTTGCGAGCAGGGTTTTCTTCATGAAACGTCTCCTTCTTGGCTGTGGTTATGGCCTTGGTTCGGGCATCGGGCTCGTGTGCGGAGCCGTTTGCGGCCGCCTAAGGTAAGCGAATTCTCCGGAATTACCATCCGTGCTGGCCCTAGCTGCGGGGGCTTCGCCGGAGATGAACTTCCCCTAGGGTGTAGCCCTGGGGGAAGGTTCTGCGGACCCGGGGGCGTTCAGGCCCCCATCGCCATCAGGCTGGCGTTACCGCCCGCGGCTGCGGTATTGATCGATAGCGTGCGCTCATGCACGAGGCGGGCGAGGTCGTAATCCGGGTTGGGCTGCAGCAACTGGACGATGGGCCCCTTGCGGGCGGCGATGCGCACACGCAGTGCGTCAGCCTCGGTCTCGGGGCCCTCGAACAGCACTGCACCAATGGCCTTTTCGGCCCAGCCTGCATCGAGGGTGATCCGGGTTTGCAATGCCTGGGGCAGTGCCTCGTACACGGCGCGAGCGGCCGCCTTGTCGTCCAGCAGCAGGTGATTGCCACTGGCGAGTGCGGCCATGACCTGATGCAGCACGCCGGTGCGGTGCCCGGCCACGCCGGCGATCGTGCCGCGCGCGGTGAAGCGCAGGCTGTCCTCCTCGCCCGTGGGGCCGGGCAGGGTCAGGCGCAGGCCGCTGAGGCTGCGCGCGCGGCAGGCATCGGCGCGGTCGCGCAGCACGGCCAGTTCGTCACCCTCCACCAGACTGCGGCCGTCGCCGTCCAGCCAACCCAGGAAGCGTTCGAGCGCCTGGTCGGCCGCGCGAGCCTCTTCGTCCTCGCCCACCGTGCATGCGCCATCGGCCAGCGCAGGGCCGGGCGTGCGGGCCAGCAGCCGGTGCAGGTAGAGCGGGCCGCCCGCCTTGGGTCCGGTGCCCGAAAGCCCTTCGCCGCCGAAGGGCTGTACGCCAACGACCGCACCGATGATGTTGCGGTTCACATACAGGTTGCCGACATGGGCGCGTGCGGCGACGCGCTCGACCGTCTCGTCGATGCGCGTGTGCACCCCCATGGTGAGGCCGTAGCCGCTGGCATTGATCGCGTCGATCAGCGTGTCGAGCTCGGCGGCGCGGTAGCGCAGCACGTGCAGGATGGGGCCGAACTGCTCGCGGCCGAGTGCGGATAGCGCGTCGATCTCGATGATGGTCGGTGCGACGAAGGTGCCATGCGCGCACCCGGCAGGCAGGGGAAGGCGGGTGACGCGCGCGCCCTTCGCCTGCATCGCGGCAACGTGGGCCTCCAGGCCGGCACGGGCGTCGTCGTCGATGACCGGACCGACGTCCACGCGTACGTCCGCAGGGTCGCCCAGGGCCAGCTCGTCGAGCGCGCCGCGCAGCATGTGCAGCACGCCGTCGGCGATGTCGTCCTGCAGGCAGAGCACGCGCAGTGCCGAGCAGCGCTGGCCGGCAGAGTCGAAGGCGGAGGCGAGGACGTCGGCCACCACCTGCTCGGGCAGCGCCGTGGAGTCGACGATCATCGCGTTCTGTCCGCCGGTCTCGGCGATCAACGGGATATCGCCACCGCGCTCGGCAAGTGTGCGGTTGATCAGCGTTGCGACCTCGGTGGAGCCGGTGAACATCACCCCGCGCACGCGGGTGTCGGCCACCAGCGTGGCGCCGACCGTTTCGCCACGGCCAGGCAGCAGCTGCAGCGCTGCGGTCGGCACCCCGGCTTCGTGCAGCAGGCGCACCGCATGGGCCGCGATCAGCGGAGTCTGCTCGGCCGGCTTGGCCAGTACCGGGTTGCCGGCGGCAAGCGCGGCGGCGGCCTGGCCGGTAAAGATGGCGAGCGGGAAATTCCACGGGCTGATGCATAGCACCGGGCCGAGCGGCACATGACTGGCGGCATCGAAGCCGCGCGCCTGCTGGGCGTAGTAGCGCAGGAAGTCGACCGCCTCGCGCAACTCGGCGACGGCATTGGCCCAGGATTTGCCGGCCTCGCGGATTGCGAGTGCGAGCAGGGTGTCGGTGTCCCGCTCGAACAGATCGGCGGCGCGCATCAGTGCATCGCAGCGCTCGGTTGCCGGGGTGGAGGCCCACTCGGCTGCCGCGGCGCTGGCGGCGGCCAGCGCCTGTTCGATGTCGTCGGCGCCTGCTTCGGCAGCATTGCCGACGGTGTCCTGGTGGTTGGCGGGGTTGTGTATCGGCAGTGCGGTAGCGGGGGTAGTCTTGCCGGCGACCACCGGCCCGCCTGTGAAGGCGCTTGTGCGCGAGGCGGCGAGTGCCATGGCGATCCGTGCGCGCACCGGCTCGCTGGCGAGGTCGACGCCGGCGGAGTTGGTGCGCTGTGCGCCGAACAGTTCGGCCGGCAGCGGGATCTTCGGATGCGGCGCGCCCGCAAGCGGCGCAGCCTGCTCAACCGGGTCAGCGATCAGCTCTTCGACTGGCACGCGCTCATCTACGATGCGATTGACGAAGCTGGTGTTGGCACCGTTTTCGAGCAGGCGGCGCACGAGGTAGGCGAGCAGGGTCTCGTGGCTGCCCACCGGCGCGTAGATGCGCACCATGCGGTGGCGGTCGGCACGGCCGACGATCTGGTCGTAGAGCGGCTCGCCCATGCCGTGCAGGCACTGGAACTCGTAGTCACCCGGCTGCCAGGGGCGGCCGTCGGCGGCGGCGAGGTGGAAGATTGCTGCCAGCGAGTGTGCGTTGTGGGTGGCGAACTGCGGGTAGATCACGTCGCGCGCAGTGAGCAGCTTCTTCGCGCAGGCAAGGTAGGCGACGTCGGTGTAGACCTTGCGGGTATAGACGGGGTAGCCGCCAAGACCGTCGATCTGTGCGCGCTTGATCTCGGCGTCCCAGTATGCGCCCTTGACCAAGCGCACCATCATGCGCTGGCCGCTTCGGCGTGCGAGGTCGATGACGAAGTCGAGCACGAAGGGCGCCCGCTTCTGATAGGCCTGCACGACGAAGCCCAGACCGCTCCAGCCGGCGAGTGCATCGTCGGTGGCAAGCGCCTCGAGCAGGTCGAGCGAAAGATCGAGACGCTCGGCTTCCTCGGCGTCGATGTTGAGGCCGATGTCGTAGCCCCGTGCCTGCAGGCACAGGGTCTTGAGCCTGGGCAGCAGCTCGGCGAGCACACGCTCGCGCTGCGACCAGGTGTAGCGCGGGTGCAGGGCCGAGAGCTTGACCGAGATGCCGTTGCCATCGACCACGCCGCGGCCCTTCGAAGCCTGCCCGATGGCGTGGATGGCGCTTTCGTAGTCCTTGAAGTAGCGCTCGGCGTCTGCGGCGGTCATCGCGGCCTCGCCCAGCATGTCGAAGGAGTAGCGGTAGCCCTTCTTCTCATGCTCGCGGCCGCGCTTGAGGGCTTCGTCGATGTCGCGGCCGGTGACGAACTGCTCGCCCAGCATGCGCATCGCAAGGTCCATGCCTTTGCGGATCAGCGGCTCTCCACCGCGCGCCATCAGCCGGGTGAGCGCCGAAGACAGACCCTCCTCGCTGCTGGTCGACACCAGTCTGCCGGTGATCAGGAGGCCCCAGGTTGCGGCGTTGACGAACAGTGAGGGGCTGTTGCCGATGTGCGCGCGCCAGTCGCCGTCGGCGAGCTTGTCGCGGATCAGACGGTCGGCTGTCGCCTTGTCGGGCACGCGCAGCAGCGCTTCGGCCAGGCACATCAGTGCCACGCCTTCCTGGCTGGAAAGCGAGAACTCCTTCATCAGCGCATCCACGCCCGAGGAGCGGGTGCGGGTGGCGCGCAGGCCGCTCACCAGATCATGGGCGAGGCGGTGTACCCCGTCGCGCAGGGTATCGGGGATGCGGGCAGATTCGATCAGCCCGGGGATGCACTCCGGTTCCGGACTGCGCCAGGCTGCGTCGATCGCAAGGCGAAGCGCACTCCGCGGGCGCTCGGGCAGGGCCGCCGTGCTGGGGGCGATGGGGGCGGCACAAGGCTGGGTCTGGATCGGTGTCACGGCCGGGGCTCCGTCGGGGGCTTGCGAGGGGCTTGTGCAGGGAGGCTGCGAAGCGCGTCGCACATGTCTTCAATAGGCCGCATTCTTTGCGAAAAACTGGAGTTAATGGCTCCAAAATTTGCATTTATAAAGTCATAATTCCCGAATTGAACCCTACTTGCAGGCAGAACGCCTGTTGCGCCGCAATGGATCGCATCGATCAGAAGATTCTCGCTGAACTCCAGGCCGATGCCCGCCTGTCCATCGTCGAGCTGTCACGCCGGGTTGGCCTGACCAAGACGCCCTGTGCCGAGCGGATCCGCCGCCTTGAGAAAGCCGGGGTGATTCGCGGCTATCATGCAGCGCTCGACCCTGCGGCGGTGGGAGCCGGCCACATCGTGGTCGTGCAGGTGCTGCTGACCAGCACGACCGAGCAGGATCTGCGCCGCTTCAACGAGGCCGTGCGGCGCATTCCCGAGATCGAGTCCTGCTTGATGATCGCGGGCGATTTCGACTATCTGCTGAAGGTGCGCACCCGTGATATCAACGAGTATCGCCGCGTGATGGGTGAGCAGATCTCGAGCTTGCCCTGCGTGAAGCAGACCCACACCTACGTGGTCATGGAGGCGGTGAAGGACGAGCATCGCCTACCGCTGCGTCCGCTTCTCGGGTGACCCGGTTTTTGCTCTCGACGCAATGGGCGCGCGTGCCCTTGGTGTAATATTTCGGCCAATCCATTCGCTGCCCCGCCCGGGTTTGCAGCGCTCTCAAGAGACACTTCATGGTTCCCCATCTCACCACTGCACTGACCGGCCCCCTGCTGGAGCTGGAGCGCCAGTTTCTGGACAACGCCACCGAGATCGAACGCTGGTTCCGGGACCAGTGGCAGGACCACATGCCGCCCTTCTACGGTTCCACCGACCTGCGCAACTCGGGCTTCAAGCTCGCGCCGGTCGACCTGAACCTGTTCCCCGGCGGCTTCAACAACCTCAACGACGCCTTCATGCCCTTGTGCGTGCAGGCGGCGCAGGCGGCGATCGAGCGCATCTGCCCCGATGCCAGCAAGCTGCTGCTGGTCCCCGAGAACCACACCCGCAACCAGTTCTACCTGCAGAACGTGGCCAAGCTGGTGTCCATCCTGCGCCTCACCGGCCTGGACGTGCGCATCGGCAGCCTGCTGCCCGACATCGCCGAGCCGACCGTGCTGGAACTGGCCAACGGCGCCACGCTGACGCTGGAGCCGCTGCGCCGCAGCGGCAGCCGCATCGGCCTGGACAACTTCGACCCCTGCGCGGTGCTGCTGAACAATGATCTGTCCGCCGGCATTCCAGCGGTGCTGACGGGGTTGGACGAACAGTGGCTGATCCCGCCACTGCACGCCGGCTGGCACTCGCGCCGCAAGTCCAAGCACGCCGAGTGCTACGACCGCGTCGCGCACGAGTTCGCGACCGCGATCGGCATCGACCCCTGGCGCATCAACCCAGAGTTCGGCGTGTGCGGCCAGATCAACTTCCAGGAGCGCACCGGCGAGGAGTGCCTGGCGGCGCAGGTCGATTCGCTGCTCACCCGCATCCGTGCCAAGTACAAGGAATACGGCGTCACCGACGAGCCTTTCGTGGTGGTCAAGGCCGATGCCGGCACCTACGGCATGGGCGTGATGACGGTGAAGGATGCCTCCGAGGTCGTCGGCCTGAATCGTCGCCAGCGCAACAAGATGGCGGTGGTGAAGGAAGGCCTGCAGGTGCAGGAAGTCATCATCCAGGAGGGCGTGCACACCTTCGAGACGGTGGAGGACGGCGTCGCCGAGCCGGTGGTGTACATGATGGATCACTACGTGGTGGGCGGCTTCTACCGCGTGCACACCGAGCGCGGCCGCGATGAGAACCTCAACGCGCCGGGCATGCACTTCAAGCCGCTGGCCTTTGACACCTGCTGCACCCTGCCCGACGCAGCGCAGGGACCCGATGCGCCGCCCAACCGTTTCTACGCCTATGGCGTCGTCGCCCGCCTCGCGCTGCTCGCGGCCTCGGTCGAGATCGAGGAAACCGAACCCGTGACGGATGAGGCGTTGATGGCGTGAGTGGGACGGCGGCGCCTCGGGGCGCCCCGCTTCGGCAAACTGACGCAGGCAAGGACGGTATGAACCGCAAGCTCAAGCTCCTCTTCATCCTGGATCCGCTCGAGGGCCTCAAGGCCTACAAGGATTCCAGCATCGCGATGATGCGCGCCGCCGCGCGCCGTGGCCACGAGGTGTGGTCGCTACAGCGCGCGGGGCTCACCTGGCGCGAAGGCGTGGTGGTGGGCACGGGCTGCGTGCCGCTGGACGTCTGTGACGACGATGCCGCCTGGTACCGGGCGGGTGTGGCGCAGGCCGTGCCGCTATCGGCGTTCGACGCGGTGCTGATGCGTCAGGACCCGCCCTTCGACTTCGAGTACGTCACCGCCACCTGGCTGCTTGAGCGTGCGGCGCAGGCCGGCGTGCGGGTGTTCAATGACCCGCGTGCGGTGCGCGACCATTCCGAGAAGATCGCGATCACCGAATTCCCGCAGTTCACCGCGACCACGCTGGTGGCGCGCGACCCGGTGGACATTCACGCCTTCATCGACGAACTCGGCGACGTCATCCTCAAGCCGCTCGACGGCATGGGCGGCAGCCAGATCTTCCGCGTGCGTGCGGATGACCCCAACCGCAACGTGATCGTCGAGACGCTGGCCCACGATGGCGCGCGCACGATCATGGCACAGCGCTACCTGCCCCAGATCGCCGAGGGTGACAAGCGGGTGCTGATCATCGGCGGCCAGGTCGTGCCCTTTTCGCTGGCGCGCATCCCCCGGGCCGGTGAGACGCGCGGCAACCTGGCCGCGGGCGGGCGCGGCGTGGCGATGCCGCTCACGCAGCGTGAGCGCGAGATTGCCGAATACCTCGCCCCCATCCTGTGGCGGCGGGGTCTGCTCATCATCGGCCTGGACCTGATCGGCGGCTACCTCACCGAGATCAACGTCACCAGCCCGACCTGCATGGTCGAGATTCATGCCCAGCAAGGCTTCGATGTCGCCGGCTTGGTGGTCGACACGCTGGAACAGGCGTGCGCCTGAGCATCACCGTCGATTCATTCCCGGCGGTGATGCGCGGGGTCGGGCTGCTGCTGGTTGCCGTACTGCTCGCAGCCTGCTCGCGCGCGGAGGTGTTCCGGCATGAGGCGTATGTCTTCGGCACGCGGGTCGATGTCGCGGTGTATGGCGACAGCCAGGAAGCGGCCGATGCGGCGGCCTACGCCGTGCTGCGCGAATTCGACCGCCTGCACCGCGCCTACCATGCCTGGGAGCCGTCTGAGCTCACCGCGCTGAACGCTGCGCTGGCCCGTGGCGAAACGGCGGACGTGTCTGACGAGCTGGCCGCAATGCTGGCTGATGCCCAGCACATCGCCGCCACCGGTGATGGGCTGTTCAATCCGGCGCTTGGCGCGCTGATCGCGCTCTGGGGGTTTCACACGGACACCTTCGTGCCACAGCGGCCCGACCCGGCGGCGCTCGAAGCCCTGCTGCAGACGCGTCCGTCCATGGACGACCTGCACATCGAGGGAAACCGCGTGAGCAGCCGCAACCCGGCGGTGCAGCTCGATCTGGGCGGATACGCCAAGGGCTACGCGCTCGATCGTGCCGCGGCCATCCTGCGCGAGAACGGGGTGAACAATGCGCTCATCAACATCGGCGGCAATGTCATGGCGCTGGGCCGCAAGGGCGACCAGCCGTGGCGCATCGGCGTCCAGCATCCGCGCATGCCCGCGCCCATCGCCACCCTGCCGTTGTACGATGGAGAAGCGGTAGGCACCTCCGGAGACTATCAGCGCTACTTCGAACTCGACGGCGAGCGCTTCTCGCATCTTCTGGATCCGCGCACCGGCCAGCCTGCGCATGGCACTCAGGCGCTCACCATCCTGATCTCTCCGCGCGAGGGCGCCGGCACGCTCTCCGATGCGCCGAGCAAGCCGGCTTACCTTGCCGGTGATGCGTGGCGAGAACATACACGCCGTTTCGGTATCGAACACGCGTTGCGCATCGCTGCCGATGGGCGGGTCGAGGTAACGCGTGCGCTCCGAGCGCGCCTGCAGTTCATGTCGCCCGTGGAGGCGACGGTCATCGATTGAAAAGCAAGGGAGGAAGAAGATGAACATGACACCGCAAACCGCCTGGTTGATCGCAATCTCTGCCGTCGTCATCGTCGGCATCGTCGCTTTCTTCATCGGTCGCAAGTCGGCCGGTACGAAGGAGCGTATCGATCAACTCGAAACCGAACTCCGGAGCAAGCAGGAAGAGGTCGAGGGCTATCGCAAGGAGGTCGAGGCGCACTTCGACAAGACCGCCACGCTGTTCGTGTCGATGGCTGGCGGCTACAAGGAGCTGTTTCAGCATCTGTCTTCCGGCTACGAGAAGCTGTCTACCGGATCGGCGCGCGAGCTTTTCCAGCAGCGCGTGGATGCACTGCTGGTGGGTACGGCCCAGGGTGCGGACGAGCAGGCTGGCAAACTCATCGCAGGGGCTGCCGCCGGTGCGGCAGTTGCTGCGACTGCGGTCGAGGCTGAGTCTGTGGCAGCCGATGTCGGCGCTGAAGCTGCTGCTGCAACCGCGCAGGACAGCGAGGCCGCGAAGGGTGCCGCGGATGAAAGCGCTATGGCTGAAGGCGTCGCAGCGGGCGGGCAGTCTGCGCCCGAGGAGGCTTCGGCGACGGCTGCAGGAGAGGCTCCCAGCGACACGTCTGCCCAAGCTGCCGAGGATGTGGAGCGTGCCGCGGTGGAGCCGGTTGCCGATGCTGCGGATCGCAGCACCAATGAGGCGGCCGGCGTCCAGGCCGCGGATGAGCGGCAGGACGCCCGCTAAGCCACTCGCGCCCGCCCGACCGTACAGGTTCACGCCCCGTCGCCGGCCCTGCGGGCCGGGTGCGGGAGGGAACGCGTCCGCTGGCGGAAATACGCCCGCGCGTGCTGCACCGGCTGCGCCGCAAAGTATGGCGCCAGAGAACTTCCCCCGTGCGGCAGCGTCTCTCCACCATGCCGAAGACGCTCCGTGCGCTACTTGTGATCCTGCTCGCCGTCCTCCTGCTCGGGGGATGCAGTCTGCGTTTTGCCTACGGCAAGCTGGACTGGCTGGTGCCGTGGTACGTGCGTGATTTCGTGACCCTGGACGCGGGGCAGCGGAGTGACCTCTACCGCCGCCTCGCCGTCCAGCTGACGTGGCACTGCCGCACCCAGCTTGCCGACTATGCCGCGGGTCTGCGAGATGCGCAGACCTTGTTCTCGAGCGATCGCGTCGACGCGGCGCAGCTCGAGGTCTTCCTCCGGCGTGGGGAGGCTTGGTGGCGGGCGGTGCTTGGCGCGCTGATGCCGGACGCCGGCGCCCTGCTTGCCGGCCTTTCTCCCGCCCAGGTCGACGAACTCGATGTCTCGCTGCAGCGGCGCATGGCAGATGCGCGGCAGGACTACCTCTCCGGTAGCGAGGCAGAGCAGCACGCGGCGCGTGTGAAGCGCATGCAGAAGCGCCTTCATCGCTGGCTGGGCGCGTTGAGCCCGCAGCAGCGCGGGCGTGTCGAAGCGTGGAGCCGTGCGTTGCTGCCGACGACCGAGACGTGGCTGCTCGACCGCGAGCGACGCCAGTCTGCGCTGGTAGACGTCCTGCGCACCGGAGCGGATGCCGCCGCCCTGTCGTCCCACATCCGCCCCCTGCTGTTGCCGGACGAGGCGCGCCTGCCGCCCGCACATCGCGAGCGGCAGGCGCGCAACCGGGCGCTGACCCTGCAACTGCTGGCCGATCTGTTCAATGAGGCGGACACGGGGCAACGCCGCCGCCTGCTGGGCGAGGTCGATGCGCTTGCCAGTCAGTTCGAAAGCATGGCCTGTACGGAGCCTGTTCGCGTTTCCGGCGCCGGCAGCCCATAATCCGGTCCTTTCCGGACGCCCCTTGTCCGGCCACGCCGCAGCCCGGCATGCTTCCCATGCACAAGACCGAACTCGACCGCCTCGCCATCGGCATGATGCTGCTGTTCTGCACCATCTGGGGCTTGCAGCAGGTTGCGATCAAGCTCGCCATCGCGGGGATATCACCGGTGTGGCAGGCCGGGCTGCGTTCGATAGGCGCTGCGCTGATCGTCCTGCTGTGGTCGCGTCTGCGCGGTGTGCCCCTGCTGGCGCGCGATGGCAGCCTGTGGCCCGGGGTGCTGGCCGGCGCGCTGTTCGCGGCCGAGTTCGCGCTGATCTTTCTCGGGCTGCAGTTCACCACTGCCTCGCGGGGTGTCATCTTCCTGTACACCGCGCCCTTCTTCGTCGCGCTCGGTGCGCGCTGGCTGCTGCCGCTCGAGCAGATGCGCAAGGCGCAGTGGGCGGGTATGGCGCTGGCGTTCATGGGCATCCTGGTCCTGTTCGGCGAGCATCTGCTCGCGCCGGTCGGCGCCTCGTGGATCGGCGATCTGATGATCGTCCTGGCTGCGGTGTTCTGGGCTGCGACCACGCTGACGGTGAAGGCGAGCGTGCTGGCGCGCGTATCGGCCGAGAAGACCCTGCTCTATCAGCTCACGGTGTCGGGCCTGGGGTTGCCATTGCTGTCGATCGTGCTCGGCGAACCCGGCGTGTTCGCGCCGACGCCTGCGGTCTGGACGAGCCTCTTCTTCCAGACCTTCATCGTGGCCGGTGCGTCCTACCTGGGTTGGTTCTGGCTGATCCGGCAGTACCCTGCGACGCGCCTGTCGTCGTTCTCCTTCCTCACGCCGGTAATGGGGGTGCTCGCGGGCGGACTGCTGTTGGGTGAGCCGCTGACGCCAGCGGTGTTTGCCGCGCTGGGGCTGGTGGGGGCGGGGATCTGGGTGGCGAACCGGCCGCGCTGAAGCCTCCCGGCGGTGTATCCGTGCCGGACCCATGATGCCGTGCGAGCGTGTTCGCCTATAGTGACGAAGTTCGTCCCCTGCAAGGAGCCTTGCCATGGCCCGTCCGGTCGTCGATTTCTGGTTCGAGTTCGCCAGCACCTATTCCTATCTGGCGGTGATGCGCATCGAGGAGGCCGCGCAGACGGCCGGTGTGGCGCTTGCGTGGAAGCCTTTCCTGCTGGGGCCGGTGTTTCTCGCCCTGGGCTGGAACGATTCGCCCTTCAATATCTATCCGCCCAAGGGGCGGTATATGTGGCGCGACCTGGAGCGCTTGTGTGCCAGGAATGGACTTCCGTTCCGGCGCCCAAGCCGCTTCCCGCGCAATGGCCTGCTTGCCGCGCGGGTGGCGCTGATTGGCGTGGAAGAGGGCTGGGTTGCGCGTTTTGCGCGCGCGGTAATGACGGCGAACTTCGCCGAGGACCGCGAGATCGGCGAGGTTGACGTGATCGAGGACATTCTCGGCACGCTCGGATTGCCGGTCGCCGAGATCATGGCGCGTGCGCAGAGCGAGGACAACAAGCTCGCCTTGCGCCGGCAGACCGAGTTGGCGGCCGAACTTGGCCTGTTTGGTGCGCCCAGCTTCAGGGTCGGCGACGAGTTGTTCTGGGGCAACGACCGCCTGGAGGATGCCCTGGCCTGGGCAAGACAGTCGGGTTGAGTGCCTATTTCTTCTTCGCGGCCTGCTCTTCCTCGTAGCGGCGGATGCGCTCGTCGTAGCGCGCGCGGTCTTCAGCTGCCTGTTGGGCGCGGCGCGCCGCCGCCTCCTCTGCGCTGCGGCGCTCGCTGGCGCGTTGGGCCTCGGTCTCGGCGCGCTTGCGTGCGGCCTCGGCCTTCGCAGCATCCGCTGCGGCGTCGCGCTGAGCGCGGATGCGCTCCGCTTCGGGGGAAGGCGCGATGCCCGCGTCCGGACCGGGTGCAGGCGCGGCGGCTGGGGCTGTGGTGGGCAGTTCGCTGGGTGTGGCGGGCGTGAGCGAACGCGCATTGCCGCCCGTGTCCGCATGCGCGGCAGCACGCTGGCGCTCGTGCAGGGTGATGCCGCGGGCCTCGGCTTCAAGCGTCCGGGCGCGCTGGATCGTCTCCAGACGTTGCTTCCGCGCCTGGTCGATGCAGCGGTTGACGAGGAATTTCTCATGACAGCCCGGCACGGTGGCCTCGAAGGTGGCCTCGGCCTGGTCGCGCAGGGCCTTGCCCTCGGCCTCCAGCGCTGCGGCGCGTGCGCGCTCGGCGGCCCGGTGCGCCTCGTCGTCCGTCTGTGCCCGCAGCGGACTGGAGAGCAGGGCGGACAGGGCGAGCGGGACGAGCAACAGGCTGCGGGGAAGCCGGGCACCATTCGAGGACATGGAGGAGGCGGGGCGTGGGCGGATCATCATGCGCGCTGGTTTCCGGGGTCGAGGTTCCGGGTTCGGTTGGGCTGGCGCGTAGAATAGCGCCTTTACTTCAATCCGCGGCCCCGCGGCCGTGTATCCGTTCGTGATCAGTCTTCGCAATTTGCGCCTCGCGCGCGGTGCCAAGGTCCTCATCGAGGCCGCCACGCTGCAGATCCACCCCGGCTGGAAGGTCGGCCTCACCGGCGCCAACGGCAGCGGCAAGTCCAGCCTGTTCGCCCTGCTGCGCGACCAGCTCCACCCCGACCAAGGCGACCTCGACCTGCCGCCGGGTTGGGTGATCGCCCACGTCGCCCAGGAAACGCCCGGGCTGGCGCAGCCGGCGATCGACTACGTGCTGGACGGCGACGCCGAGCTGCGCCGCATCGAGGCCGAGCTGGCCGCGGCCGAGGCCGCCCACGATGGCTCACACATTGGCGAACTGCATGCCCGCCTGCACGAGATCGGTGGCTACGCGGCGCGTGCGCGCGCGGCAGCGCTGCTCGACGGCCTGGGCTTCCTGCAATCCGACATCGAGCGTCCGGTGTCCGATTTCTCCGGCGGCTGGCGCATGCGCCTGAACCTGGCGCAGGCGTTGATGTGCCGCTCCGATCTGCTGCTGCTCGACGAGCCCACCAACCACCTCGACCTCGACGCGGTGATCTGGCTCGAGGCCTGGCTGCGCGATTACCGCGGTACGCTGCTGCTGATCTCGCACGACCGCGAGTTCCTCGACGCCTGCGTCACCCACATCGCCCACATCGAGCAGCAGAAGCTCACCCTTTACACCGGCGGCTATTCCGACTTCGAGCGCCAGCGCGGCGAGCGCCTGATCCAGCAGCAGGCGATGTTCGAGAAGCAGCAGCGCGACATCGCGCACATGGAAGACTACATCCGCCGCTTCCGCGCCAAGGCCACCAAGGCGCGCCAGGCGCAGAGCCGGATCAAGGCGCTCGAGCGCATGGAGCGCATCGCCGCCGCGCATGTGGACACGCCCTTCAGTTTCGCCTTCCGTGACGCACCGCCGGCGCCCGACCCCTTGCTGCAGATCGAGGACGGTGCGGTGGGCTACGGCGACAAGACGATTCTGGAGCGCATCACGCTGACCCTGCGCCCGGGCGAGCGCGTCGGCCTGCTCGGGCGTAACGGCGCCGGCAAATCGACCCTGATCAAGCTGCTGGCCCACGAGCTGCAACTGGCCAGCGGCCGCCGCCTGGAGGGCAAGGGCCTGGCCACCGGCTACTTCGCCCAGCACCAGCTGGAAACGCTGCGCCCGGACGAATCGGCGCTGCAGCACATGGTCCGCCTCGACCCACAGACGCGCGAGCAGGAGCTGCGCGACTACCTCGGCGGCTTCGACTTCCGAGGCGACGGTGTGGGTGGCACCTCGACGCCAGCGACGACGCCCTGCGGGCCGTTCTCGGGCGGCGAAAAATCACGACTCGCGCTGGCGCTGCTGATCTGGCAGCGTCCCAACTTGTTGCTGCTCGACGAGCCCACCAACCACCTCGACCTCGAAATGCGTCATGCGCTCACCATGGCGCTGCAGGACTACGAGGGGGCGATGGTGCTCGTCTCGCACGATCGCGCGCTGCTGCGCGCCACCTGCGACCGCTTCCTGCTGGTCGATGGCGGGCGCATCCAGCCCTTCGACGGTGATCTGGACGATTACCGCGACTGGCTCGCCAGTCGCCGCGCCGAAGTCGCCGCCGCCGCGGCCTGCCCCGATCAGGTGGCGGACAAGGCGGCGCGCAAGGCCGACCGCGCCCAGGCTGCCGCCGACCGCCAGGCGCGCCTGGTGGCGCGCCGGCCGCTGGTGAAGGAGATCGAGCAGATCGACAAGCGTCTGGCGGCGTGGAACAAGGAAAAGGCCGAGATCGACGCGCAACTCGCCGACCCGGCGCTCTACACCGGCCCGCAGGCGAGCGAGGTGCCGGCGCTCAACAAGCGTCAGGCCGAGCTTGCCGGGCGCATCGAGGAAGCCGAGCTGCGCTGGCTGGAGCTGCACGAGGCGCTCGAGGCGATCCCCGCCGACTGAGCGGCCGGCGGGACCGGCCGCCGCCCCTCATTCCGGCAGCCAGCGCGCCGGGTCGATGTTCCAGGCCTCGAAGTCCTCGTGACCAACGATGCGGTCCTGCGAGTGGCGCAGGTCCACCGTCTCGGGCGTCAGGTAGTAGCCGCGGGTGTGGAAGATCACCTTCACCACCGGCTGCATCAGGTTCTCGGGGGTCTGCGCCTGCACCACGGCCAGGCGGCGGCTTTCGAGGC
This sequence comes from Thauera sp. ZXT1-4, assembly GCF_052598215.2. Classification (NCBI taxonomy): domain Bacteria; kingdom Pseudomonadati; phylum Pseudomonadota; class Betaproteobacteria; order Rhodocyclales; family Zoogloeaceae; genus Thauera; species Thauera sp. ZXT1-4. Next base: position 39,508 of record NZ_JBQWSN020000006.1, read on the forward strand.
GTACCAGCGAGCCGGTGGGATAGATGCCCACGGCGCGGATGAAGGCCTGCACCAGCGTCGGGTTGAAGTGGAACTTGCTCCATTCGAGCAGCTTGCGCAGCGCCTCGGTGGGCGCCATGCCCTTGTGATAGACGCGGTGCGAGGTGATCGCGTCATACACATCGACGATGGCGCCCATCTGGCCATAGAGGCTGATCTCGTCATCCTTGAGCCTGTTCGGGTATCCGGTGCCGTCAAAACGCTCGTGGTGCTGCGCGGCCACGTCCAGCGCGATCTGGCTGATGCCCGGCGTGCCCTGCAGGATGATCTTGCTTTGCACGACATGGCTTTTCATCTTGGCGAACTCGGCGTCGGTGAGCTTGGCCGGCTTGTTCAGGATCTGGTCGGGAACCTTGGCCTTGCCCACGTCGTGCAGCAGGGCACCAATGGCGATCTCGTGGATGATCTCGCGCGGCAGTTCCAGCGTGCGTGCGAACGACGTCATGAGTGCGCACACCGAGACCGAGTGCTGGAAGGTGTACTCGTCATGGTCCTTGAGCCGCGCCAGCGGCAGCATCGCGTCCTGCTGACGGAAGATGGAGTCGACGATGCGCTCCACCAGCGGCTCGATCTGCTCGAGCTGGATCTGCTTACCGAGGCGGATGTCGCCCATCATGTCGCGCACGATACGGTTGGCTTCGCTGTGCAGATTGCGCGCGCGCTGGACCTCGTGCTGCACCGAGGCCTGCTGGGCCGGTGCGACGATTGCGATCGCCTCGAGCGCCTCATCGACTTCGTGGGCGGCTTCTTCCTGCGTCGGGGCCTCTTCCAGGTCGAGCCCGCGGCTGGTGTCGATGTAAAGCTCATGAACCCCCAGCGCACGCACCTTGTCGACAATCTCCGATGATTTGACCGGGAAGCGGTTGCGCACGAAGTTGTGCTCCATCCAGCCGCAATTGAGGTCGTGGATGTACATGCCCGGCAGGAGCTTTTCGATGGGGATAAGTTTGATCATGACGAATTGAGCCTGGAATTGGCAGAATTATCTTATTTAGTGCTCGTGCCTGCTACAGGAAAAGAAGCCCGATCCGAGACATAGTCCTCATGCGAACCGCGCCCATTGGAGGCACCTATGGTTGCGTCCCCGTGGGGGGAGCGGGCGAATGCTAGAATCGCGCCCTTGCCATTCCATTCATTCGTCTGCAGGAGCGTACGGTGCGTATCGTCTGTCTCGACCTCGAAGGTGTGCTGGTCCCCGAAATCTGGATCGAATTCGCCGAGCGTACCGGCATCCCGGAGCTGCGCCGCACCACCCGCGATGAGCCCAATTACGACACGCTGATGAAGTACCGCCTGAACATCCTGGCGGAGAAAAAGCTCGGCCTGCCCGACATCCAGGGCGTGATCGCCAGCATGGGCCCGATGGAAGGCGCGCGGGCGTTCCTCGACGCGCTGCGCGACACCTACCAGGTGGTGATCCTGTCGGACACCTTCTACGAGTTCGCCAAACCGTTGATGAAGCAGCTCGGCCTGCCGACGCTGTTCTGCCACAGCCTCGAGGCCAACGACGAAGGCATCCTGGTCAACTACCACCTGCGCATGCCCGACCAGAAGCGCGAGGCCGTCAAGCGCTTCAAGGAACTGAACTTCAAGGTCGTCGCCGCGGGCGACTCCTACAACGACACCGCAATGCTGGGCGAGGCCCATGGCGGCATCCTGTTCCACCCGCCGGAAAACGTCGTGCGCGAGTTTCCGCAGTATCCGGTGGTGCGCGACTACACCGCGCTGCGCGCCGAGATCGACAAGGCATTCGCCCGCGCCGGCTGATCCAGACCATGCATCGCGAGCGCTTCTACACCCTGTCCGCCTCCTGCCCCGACCGCGTCGGTATCGTTGCCAAGGTTTCCGGCTTCATCGCCGAGCACAAGGGCTGGATCCTCGAGACCTCGCTGCACGCCGAGCCGCCGCAGGATGGCGAGGCGATCGGCCGCTACTTCATGCGCATCGAGATCAAGGCCGGCTCGCTGCCCTTCCACCTCGCCGAGTTCCGTGAGCGCTTCCGGCCCCTGGCCGAAGAGCTCGAGATGGAGTGGAAGATCAGCGACTCCGCGGTCAAGAAGCGCGTCGTGATGCTGGTCAGCAAGCAGGAGCACTGCCTGTACGACCTGCTCGCGCGCTGGCAGTCGAAGGAGCTCGACATCGAGATCCCGTGCGTGATCTCCAACCACGACACCTTCCGTGGCTTCGTCGAGTGGCACGGCATTCCCTTCCACCACGTGCCCGTCACCGCCGACAACAAGGTTGCGGCCTATGCCGAGGTACAGCGCATCTTCGAGGAGGTGCGTGGCGACACGATGGTGCTGGCGCGCTACATGCAGATCCTGTCGCCGGACCTCTGTGCCGCCTACCCCGGCCGGATCATCAACATTCACCACAGCTTCCTGCCCAGCTTCGTCGGTGCCAAGCCCTACCACCAGGCGTGGGCCAAGGGCGTCAAGCTGATCGGGGCGACCTGCCATTACGTTACCGCCGACCTCGACCAGGGGCCGATCATCGAGCAGGACGTGATCCGCATCGATCACTCGGATGCGGTCGAGGACATGGTGCGCTACGGCAAGGACATCGAGAAGACGGTGCTCGCGCGCGGCCTGCGTTACCACCTGGAAGACCGGGTGCTGGTGCACGGCAACAAGACGATCGTGTTCCGCTGAGCGGGATGGAGACTGGCGCGGCGAGTGGCGGCGGAGCAATGTTCAAGCGCGTCACAAACCAATACGATCGCGGATTTGGAAGGGTTTCACGGCATAACTGGAATGAACGTCATGCAAAGTTCGGAAAAACGGATGATCTCGGTTGAAAAGATCGGCGGCACGTCGATGTCCGCCTTCGGCGATGTGCTGCGCCACATCATGCTGTATGACAGCGCGCGTATCTATGGCCGTATTTACGTGGTGTCCGCCTATTCCGGCGTGACCAATCAGCTTCTGGAGCACAAGAAGACCGGCGAGCGGGGCATCTATGCGCTGTTCGCAGAAGGGGCGGACTATCACGCGGCGCTCAACGGCCTGGCCGTGAGTCTCAAGAAGCTCAATGCCGGGTTCGCCGATCTCGGCCTGCCGCTGGACGTCGCCGATGCATTCGTCGACACCCGCATCGGCGAGGTCAAGAAGTATCTCGATGCGATGCATCACGTACTCGCCAGCGGCTACATCCTGCGCAAGGACGTGCTGCTTGCGGCGCGCGAGGTGCTGGCCTCGATCGGCGAGTCGCACAGCGCCTTCAACAGCGTCGAGATGCTCAAGGCCAATGGGGTCAATGCGATCCTGCTGGACTTGGCGGGCTTCCACGACGATGAGGCCTGGACCATCGACGAGCGTATCCAGAACAGCTTCAAGGGGCTGGACATCGCGAACAACGTGATCGTCGCCACCGGCTACACCAAGGGCACCGAAGGCATCATGCGCGAGTTCGACCGCGGCTATTCGGAGGTTACCTTCAGCAAGATCGCGGTTGAGGTGCGTCCGGCCGAGGCGGTCATCCACAAGGAATTCCACCTCTCCTCGGCCGACCCCAACATCGTCGGGCTGGAGAATGCGGTGGTTGTGGGGGCGACCAACTACGACGTGGCCGATCAACTCGCCGACGTCGGGATGGAGGCGATCCACCCCAAGGCGGCCAAACCGATGGAACTGGCCGGCATCCCGATCCGCCTCAAGAACACCTTCGAGCCCGAGCATCCGGGCACGCTGATCACCAAGGACTACGTGGGCGAGCGTGCGCGCGTGGAGATGGTGACCGGCAGCGACAAGGTCACGCTGGTCGAGATCCACGACCCCAGCATGGTCGGCACCGTCGGCTTCGACCTCGGCATCATGGAGATCTTCTGCAAGCACGGGATTTCCTACATCCTCAAGGCCACCAACGCCAACTCCATCGCCCATCTGCTGTGGGAGAACACGGTCACGCCTGCGCTGGTGGCCGAACTCGAGGCGCGCTATCAGGTGGTGACGGTTAAGAACAGCGCGATCGTGTGCGCGATCGGCTCCAACATCAGTATCCCCGGCGTACTCGCGCGCGCGGCGCAGGCGCTCGCGGACGCGCAGGTGAACGTAAACTGCGTCTCGCAGACCCTGCGTCAGGTGAACATGCAGTTCATCATCGAGCGTGGGGACTACAGGAAGGCGATCATCGCGCTCAACCACTCGCTTTGCGTCAGCCCCGGCGTGCCCGTTCCGCTGGCCTGAGTATCGCCCGGCGCCGCATTCGTGGCGCGAACGCAGAAGGCGGCCCCGAGGGGTCGCCTTCTGCGTTTACGTCTGCGCCACCTGGACGGCGCGGATCGTTCGTTCTCCCGCCGTCGCGACGATGATTCAAACGAGCGTTTGACATCGGCTTATGTCTGGATAAAATAAAACGAACGTTTGATTTACTTCTGCGGCCGCCGTCTGGCGGCCGCCGTCGATTCCACCCGAAGGAGACCTCCGCGATGCCCCAGTACACGCCGCCCCTGCGCGACATGCAGTTCGTCCTCCACGAAGTACTCGAAACCGTTGGCCAGCTTCAGGCCTGCCCGCCGCATGCCGAGCTCGACGTCGAAACCTTCAACGCGGTCCTCGAAGAGGCGGGCAAGTTCGCGGCCGAAGTGACTTTCCCGTTGAACGTCAGCGGTGACGCCGAGGGCTGCACCCTCGATCGCGGCACCCACGAGGTCAGCGCACCCAAGGGTTTCAAGGAGGCCTATGCGCAGTACGTCGAGGGCGGCTGGCCTTCCCTCGCCTGCGATCCCGAACATGGCGGCCAGGGTCTGCCCATTGTGCTCAACCAGTGCCTGTACGAGATGCTCAACAGCGCCAACCAGTCCTGGACCATGTATCCCGGCCTGTCGCACGGTGCCTACGAGGCCCTGCATGCGCACGGCTCGCCGGAGCAGAAGGCGACCTACCTGCCCAGGCTGACCAGCGGCGAGTGGACCGGCACCATGTGTCTCACCGAGCCGCACTGCGGCACCGACCTCGGTCTGTTGCGCACCAAGGCCGAACCGCAGGGCGACGGCACCTACCGCATCACCGGTGAGAAGATCTTCATCAGCGCCGGCGAGCACGACCTCGCCGCCAATATCGTGCATCTGGTGCTGGCCCGCCTGCCTGACGCGCCGGGCGGCAGCAAGGGCATCTCGCTGTTCGTGGTGCCCAAGTACCTGATCAATGCCGACGGCTCGCTCGGCGCGCGCAATGGCATCCACTGCGGCGGCCTGGAGCACAAGATGGGCATTCATGGCAACGCCACCTGCCAGATGGTGCTCGAGGGCGCGATCGGTACCCTGGTCGGCGCGCCCAACAAGGGCCTGCAGGCCATGTTCGTGATGATGAACGCTGCCCGCCTGGGGGTCGGCAACCAGAGTCTGGGGCTGACCGAGGTCGCGTTCCAGAATGCGCTCGCCTATGCCAAGGAGCGCATCCAGATGCGTAGCCTCACCGGCCCGAAGGCGGCGGACAAGCCGGCCGACCCGATCATTGTGCACCCCGACGTCCGCCGCATGCTGCTCACCGCCAAGGCCTATGCGGAAGGCGCGCGCGCGTTGCTGTGCTTCTGCGCGGTGCTCTCGGACAAGGAGCTGCACCACCCGGACGAGAAGGTGCGCCACGACAGCGCCGAGCTGCTCGCGCTGCTGACCCCGATCGCCAAGGCCTTCGTCACCGACAACGGCTTTGTCGCCACCAACGAGTGCATGCAGGTGTTCGGCGGTCACGGCTACATCAAGGAGTGGGGCATGGAGCAGTTCGTGCGCGATGCCCGCATCAACATGATCTACGAGGGCACGAACACCGTGCAGAGCCTGGACCTGCTCGGCCGCAAGGTGCTCGGCAACAACGGCGCCACGCTGAAGAAATTCGCTCGCCTGGTGGGGGTGCTGGTCGAAGCGGAGGGCGTCAACGAGAAGATGGCCGAGTTCATCAACCCGCTCGCCCAACTCGGTGAGCAGATGAGCAAGTTCACCACCGAGATCGGCTTCAAGGCCCTGCAGAACCCGGACGAGGCGGGCGCTGCCGCGGTGCCCTACCTGCGCGTGGCGGGTCATCTGGTGTATGGCTACTTCTTCGCCCTGATGGCTTCGGTGGCGCTGAAGAAGATCGCAGCCGGCAGCTCCGACCCCTTCTATACCGCCAAGCTGCAGACCGCGCGCTTCTACTTCGCCCGCCTGTTCCCCGAGACCGCGATGCTGATGCGCACCGCGCGCACAGGCAGTGCGGCACTGATGGACACCGACGCGGCGCTGGCCTGACAACCGAGCCCGGGGTGCGCACACCGGGGCTTCGCTCGCACGGCCCACCTTCCGGCCGGCGAACGTCGTCCCGGGCGCGCCCCGCTCCCATCGCAAGGATTCACCTATGTCCCGATTCATCATCAAGCGCGTGGCCGTGCTCGGCGCCGGCGTCATGGGGGCGCAGATCGCCGCCCACCTGGTCAACGTCAAGGTGCCGGTCATCCTGTTCGACCTCGCCAAGGACGGCGCGGACAAGAGCGCCATCGCGCGCCAGGCAATCGCTGGCCTCAAGAAGCTCAAACCCAGCCCGCTCGGCGTAGCCGAGGATGCCGAACTGATCCGCGCGGCCAACTACGAGGAGCACCTCGAGCTGCTGCAGGGCTGCGACCTCGTCATCGAGGCGATCGCCGAGCGCATGGACTGGAAGCATGCGCTCTACGCCCGCATCGCACCGCACCTCGCCGAAGGCGCGATCCTCGCCAGCAATACCTCGGGTCTGGCCATCGGCCAGCTCGCCGAGCCGCTGCCGGTGGAACTGCGCCCCCGTTTCTGCGGCATCCACTTCTTCAACCCGCCGCGCTACATGCCGCTGGTGGAACTCATCGCCACTGCCGGCACCGCGGCGCAGGTGCTCGACAGCCTGGAAGCTTTCGTTACCTCCACGCTCGGCAAGAACGTGGTGCGCGCCAAGGACACACCCAACTTCGTCGCCAACCGCATCGGCGTCGCCGGCATGCTGTCCACCATGGCTGAGGCCGAGCGCTTCGGGCTCAGCGCCGATGTGGTCGATGACCTCACCGGCAAGCGCCTCGGTCGCGCAGCCAGCGGCACCTTCCGTACCGCCGACGTGGTCGGTCTGGATACGCTGGCGCATGTGATCCGCACCATGCAGACCCAGCTCCCGGCTGCAAGCGACCCCTTCCAGTCCAGCTTTGCCACCCCCGTGGTGCTGCAGGCCCTGCTCGAAAAAGGGCATCTGGGCCAGAAGACCAAGGCCGGCTTTTACCGCAAGCAGGGGCGCGAAGTGCTGCGCTTCGACCTGGCGCGCGGCGACTACGTGCCCGCCGGGCAGAAGGCCGATGCGGTCTATGGCCGCATGCTCAAGCGTCCGGCCGGCGAGCGCCTGCGCCTGCTGCGCGAAGCCGAAGGGCCGCAGGGCCGCTTTCTGTGGGCGATCCTGCGCAACGGCTTCCACTACGCTGCGCTGCACCTGCAAACCATCGCCGACACCGCGCGCGACGTGGATCAGGCGATGCGCTGGGGTTTCGGCATGCAGCAGGGGCCCTTCGAGCTGTGGCAGGAAGCGGGCTGGCTGGAGGTCGCCCGCATGGTGCAGGCGGACATCGACGCCGGTGTCGCACTGTGCGCCGCGCCGCTGCCCGCCTGGGTGTTCGAGGGGCCGGTCGCCGAGCGCGGCGGTGTGCATCAGCCCGAAGGCTCGTGGAACCCGACCATGGCGCGTTTCGAGCCGGCGCGTGCGCTACCTGTGCATGCGCGCCAGCTCTTCCGCGAGCGCGTGTTCGGAGAGAGGGGTGAAGACTGGCGCAATGCCGGTGCCACGGTATTCGAGGACGAGGCGATCCGGCTGTGGACGCTGGGTCGCAGCGGCCTCGATGATGTGCTGATCGCCAGCATCAAGACCAAGATGCACGCCATCAGCCCGGCGGTGATTGCGGGCCTGTCGCGTGCGGTGGACGAGGCCGAGGCGCGCTTCGCGGGCCTGGTGGTGTGGTCGGGCGACGAGCCCTTCTCGGTCGGTGCCGATCTGCAGGCGACGCTGCCCGCCTTCGCCACCGCGGGCGTACAAGCGATCGAAGCCGCTGAGGCCGAGATGCAGCGCGTCTTCCTCAAGCTGCGCTATGCCCAGGTGCCCACCATCGCCGCGGTGCGCGGCATGGCACTCGGCGGCGGCTGCGAGCTGCTGGTGCATTGCGCGCGCCGCGTCGCCCACATGGAGAGCTACATCGGCCTGGTCGAGGTCGGCGTCGGCCTCGTCCCGGGCGCGGGTGGCCTCACCTACATCGCGCGCCGCGCCGCCGAGAACGCACGTACCAGCACCGGGACGGACCTGCTGCCCTTCCTGTCCGAAGGCTTCAAGGCCGCGGCCATGGCCACGGTCGGCACCAGTGCCCTGGAGAGCCGCAAGCTCGGCTATCTGCTCGACAGCGATCTCGTCGTCGCCCACCGCGACGAACTGCTCTTCGTCGCCATCGGCGAGGCGCAGGCGATGGCGCGCGCCGGTTACCGTCCGCCGCTCGCGCGCTTGTTCCCGGTCGCCGGGCGCTCGGCCAGGGCCACCATCCTCGGCCAGCTGGTCAACATGCGCGACGGCGGCTTCATCACCGCGCACGACTTCCACATCGCCAGCCGCATCGCGCATGTGCTTGCCGGCGGCGAGGTCGAGGCCGGCACCCTGGTCGACGAGGCTTATCTGATGAAGCTCGAGCGCGAGGCCTTCTGCGGCCTCATCGTCCATCCCAAGACGCAGGCCCGCATCCTGGCCCTGCTCGACAGCGGCAAGCCGCTGCGCAACTGATTCCGCGGAGATCCACGACATGAAACAGCTTCAGGACGCCTACGTCGTCGCGGCCACGCGCAGCCCGATCGGCAAGTCGCACAAGGGCTTCTTCCGCAACACCCGCCCGGACGACCTGCTCGCGCAGGTGCTGCGCGCGGCGCTGGCGCAGGTGCCGGGCCTGGACCCGGTTGCAATCGAGGACGTGATCTGCGGCTGCGCCATCCCCGAGGCGCAGCAGGGACTCAACGTGGCGCGCGTCGGCGCGGTGCTCGCTGGCCTGCCCAAGAGCGTGGGCGGCATCACGGTCAACCGCTTTTGCGCCTCGGGCCTGTCCGCCGTGCAGATGGCGGCCGACCGCATCCGCGTCGGTGAATCGGAGGTAGTGATCGCCGCTGGCGTGGAGAGCATGAGCATGGTGCCGATGATGGGCAACACCCCCAGCCTGTCGCCGAGCATCTTCGCCAACACCGAGGACATCGACGACTACGGCATCGCCTACGGCATGGGCCTCACCGCCGAGAAGGTGGCGCAACAGTGGAAGGTGTCGCGTGCGGCACAGGACGCGTTTGCGGTGGAATCTCACCGCCGTGCGCTCACCGCCCAGGCAGCGGGCCTGTTCGCGGACGAGATCACCCCGATCGGGGTGACGGAGCGCCGGCTGGATCTGGCCGGCGGCAAGGTGAACACGGCCACCCGCATCGTGAATCTGGACGAAGGCCCGCGCGCAGACACCTCGCTGGAAGGCCTCGCGAAGCTGCGTCCCGTGTTCGCCACCCCGCGCCGCGCCGACCTCAGCCCCACCGGGCTGGGCACGGTCACCGCCGGCAACAGTTCGCAGACCTCGGATGGCGCCGGCGCGCTGATCCTGGCGAGCGAGGCGGCGGTCAGGCGTTTCGGGCTCACGCCGCTGGCGCGCTTCGCCGGCCATGCCGCGCGCGGTGTGCCGCCGCAGATCATGGGCATCGGCCCGATCGCGGCGATTCCCGCGGCGCTGCGGGCCGCGGGGCTGAAGCAGGACGATCTCGACTGGATCGAGCTCAACGAGGCCTTCGCCGCGCAGTCCCTGGCGGTGATCAACAGCCTGGGGCTGGATCCGGCGAAGGTGAACCCGATGGGCGGCGCGATCGCGCTCGGCCACCCGCTCGGCGCCACGGGCGCCATCCGTGCAGCCACCGTCGTTCATGCACTGCGCCGCAACAGCCTGCGCTACGGCATGGTGACCATGTGTGTCGGCATGGGTCAGGGGGCGGCGGGCATCTTCGAGCGCGTCTGAGCCTGTAAGATTGCGCACTGAGCCCCGGGGCGTGCCCGCCGCGTCCCGGGGCTCGATTTTTTTGCAAAGGAGAGGACAAGCATGCCGAAACACGCCATGGCGCCAGAGGGGCCGGTGCAGTTCGAACCGGAGTTCATCGCCGGAGTACGCGAGATCTTCGAGCACAAGATCGCCTTCAATGCGCTGATGGGGTTGCAGATCGAGGAGGTCGACGGTGTGCGCGCCACCGGGCGGATCGAAATGCGCCCCGAACTGGTAGGTCATTATCTGCACAACCGTATTCACGGCGGCGTGATCTCCGCGTGCCTGGATGCCATGGGCGGGTTGGCGGTGATGACGGCGATCGGCGCGCGCCACCTCGATGAGCCGCCCCTCCAGCGTCTGCATCGCTTCTCCAAGCTCGGTACCATCGACCTGCGCATCGACTATCTGCGTCCCGGGATCGGTGACGCCTTCCGCATGGAGGCCGAGGTGCTGCGCCTGGGCTCGCGCGTCGCCTCGACGCGGATGAGCTTCCTCGGCACGGACGGCAAGCTGCTGGCTACCGGTTCGGCGGCGTACATCGTTTCGTGAGCCGGGGATGAACGACGCAGCGTCAACCGCCTGCCGTGGCAATCTCTTCTCCGGGCTGCCTTCGCCGACCGGCGGCGAGATCTTCCAGACCCTGTTCGCATCCGCCGCCTGCCGCATTGAGCGTATCGTCTCGCTGGGCCATGCGAGTGCGCCGGGAGACTGGTACGACCAGGACGAGGAGGAGTGGGTGGCGTTGCTCAGTGGCACAGCCGTACTGATGTTTGAAGGGGGGGAGTCCGTGACGCTGAAGGCGGGCGACTGGCTCGTTATCCCCGCACATCGCCGGCACCGGGTCGCATCCACATCCGCGGATGCGGTATGGCTTGCAGTGCATGCCGCCGCGCAGGCCGATTCATGAGGCACTGAATTCATCTCCTGCGGGGTGGCCCCGCAGGGAGGTGCTTCCGTGTGCGCTGCCCCGTGCGGCAGGTAGACGAAAAAACGGCGCCCCGAAGGGCGCCGCGCGAACCGGAACCAGAGGAGTATGGCTCCGGGCGGATGCTCAGTAGCGGTAGGCAGTTTCGCCGTGCGCCGTGATGTCGAGACCCTGGCGTTCCTCTTCTTCCGGCACGCGCAGGCCGACGAGCAGATCTGCGACCTTGTAGGCGACGAAGGCGACCACTGCCGACCACACGATGGTCACGATCACGCTCCAGGTCTGGATCCACACCTGCGAGGCGATGGAGAAGTCCTCGCCGCCGGTGCCGCCCAGGCCGGGTGCTGCGAACACGCCGGTCAGAATCGCGCCGACGATGCCGCCCACGCCATGTACGCCGAACACATCGAGCGCGTCGTCCGCACCCAGCATGTGCTTGAGGCCGTTTACCCCCCAGATGCAGATGAAGCCTGAGAGCGTGCCGATCACGATCGCGCCCATCGGGCCCACCGAGCCGCAGGCCGGGGTGATCGCCACCAGGCCGGCGACCGCGCCCGAGGCCGCACCGAGCATCGAGGGCTTGCCCTTGAGCAGCGCCTCACCCAGCGACCAGGCCAGCACTGCAGCAGCCGTCGCGAGCAGGGTGTTGATGAAGGCGAGTGCGGCGCCCGCGGTGGCCTCGAGGTTGGAGCCGGCGTTGAAGCCGAACCAGCCCACCCACAGCAGCGAGGCGCCGACCATGGTCAGGGTCAGGCTGTGCGGCGCGAGTGCCTCACGACCGTAGCCGATGCGCTTGCCCACCATGTAGGCACCCACCAGGCCGGCGATACCCGCGTTGATGTGCACCACCGTGCCGCCGGCGAAGTCGAGCGCGCCATCCTCCAGCAGGTAGCCGCCCGGGCCCCACACCATATGGCAGATCGGCAGGTAGCACAGCGTGAACCAGATCACCGAAAAGATCAGCACCGCGGAAAACTTCATGCGCTCGGCGAAGGCACCCACGATCAGCGCACCGGTGATACCGGCGAAGGTGGCCTGGAAGGCGATGAAGGCGAACTCCGGCAGCTTCGCGGTCTCGGTGAAGGTATCCGCCAGTGAGTCGATCGTCACCCCGGACAGGAAGATCTTGTCGAGCGAGCCGATGAAGGGGCTCGCCTCGGTAAAGGCCAGGCTGTAGCCGTAGATCGCGAACAGCAGCGCATTGAGCGAGAACACGGTCATCACCTGCATCAGCACCGAGAGCATGTTCTTGGCGCGCACCAGGCCGCCGTAGAACAGCGCCAGGCCGGGCAGTGCCATCATCAGCACCAGCAGGGTGGCGGTCATGATCCACGCCACGTCGCCCTTGTTGACCTCGACCGCGGCGGCAGCGGCCTCCTGGGCGAACGCGCCGCCGGATAGGCCGGCGAGCAGGGTCGCGGCCGGTAGGTAGGTGAGGAGCTTGGTCATTTTGCGGGTCTCCCTTACAGCGCGTCCGTGCCGGTCTCGCCGGTGCGGATGCGGATGGCCTGTTCGAGTTCGAACACGAAGATCTTCCCGTCACCGATCTTGCCGGTGGCGGCGGATTTCTCGATGGCTTCGATCGCCTGGTCGAGGATGTTGTCGGGGATGGCGGCTTCGACCTTCACCTTGGGCAGGAAATCGACGACGTATTCGGCGCCACGGTAGAGCTCGGTGTGCCCCTTCTGGCGGCCGAAGCCCTTGACCTCGGTGACGGTGATGCCCTGCACGCCGATCGCGGAAAGCGCCTCGCGCACTTCGTCGAGCTTGAAGGGCTTGATGATGGCTGCGATGAATTTCATGGATGTCTCCGGTTCCGGATGGAAGGGCTCAGAAGCTCTTGCTGATCGACAGGATCACGCGCTCGTCGGCGAGATCCGTGTTCTTCACGTCGGTATCCACGTAATGCAGGCCGAACTCGAAGCCACCGTACTCCTTGCTGAGGCCGAGCTTCCAGTCGGTGTAGTTGTCCTGGCCGCGAATGTCGCTGTAGCCGACATGTGCGCCGAGGGTGACGCCATAGCCGATGTCGAACGACGCGCCGAGATCGAAGTACTGGCTGCCGTCGGAATCGGAATAGCCGAACAGGTCGCTGAACGCATACGAGTACTTGAAGGAGAGGAGCTCCCACGACAGTCCGATGTAGCCTTCGAGCGTATGCGGCTTCTCGCTGCTGGCGCGATAGGCTGCGCCGTAGCTGCCCGGGTAGTAGTACTGCAGCAGGCCCACGTCGTAGCCGATCGGGCCGGCTTCGCCCGCGTACCCGGCGTACAGGTTGGTCTCGAGGCTGTTGCTGACATCGGTGGACGCATCGGACAGCCAGGAGACATTCGACGCCCAGAACCCGGCATAGAAGCCGCTCGCGTGTGCATAGTCGAACCCTCCCTGCAGTGCCGGGCGCTCGTCGGTCTGGCTGAAACCGCGAAAGGCGTAATCGGACACCAGGCTGAGGTTGGCGCTGAACGGGCTCTCCTCGGCCTGGGCGCCACCCGCGAACGGGAGGGCAGCGAGGAGGGTGGCAAGCGTTGCAACGGCACGGGTCTTTTTCATGATCTGCTCCTTGGGAGAGGTGTCGGAAGGTCTGACGAGCCATCCTAAGCAGACGGCGTGCCAGGTCTCTGAAAGCCCTATAAATAAAGGGGTTCAGAGATCCTTCAGGGGTGTGATGCTGCGGTGCGCCATGAATTCGGGCACAGAATCGGCGCGTGATGCACCGTTGCGGTGCATCACGCGCTCGCCTGGGGCGATTCCGGTGCGAGCGCGTGCGCATGCTAGACTTCCGGCCGTTTTCCAACCTCTCTGCAGGCGATCATGAGCACTCCCCGCTTCCTCGACGAAATCGGCGCAAAGCTTTCGGAAATCGCGGCGAACAGCCCGGTGCGCGACATCGAAAAAAATGCCAAGGCCATGCTCGGAAGCGCCTTCGGCAAGCTCGACCTCGTCACCCGCGAGGAATTCGAGGTGCAGCGCGAAGTGCTCGCGCATGCACGGCAGAAGCTTGCCGAGCTCGAGGCGCGTGTCGTGGAACTCGAGGCCCGGCTTGGCCAAGGTGGCAAGTCCTGAAGCCTGCGCAGCCCTGGCGCGGGTGGTGCGCCGCGCAGAGCCGCCCGACCCCGTGGCCCTGAATGCCCCGGTCGCAGTGCATTCAGGCAGCGACATTCATTTGTCCTGAAGATTCTCTTTTGTCATGCGTGGTATCTCCGCTAGACTGGCGCCCCACCCGGTCTGGAGATATCCATGTCGCTTGCGCTCGTGCGCACCCGCGCGCTGGAAGGGCTTGCCGCGCCCGAGGTCACGGTCGAGGTCCACCTCGCGAACGGCCTGCCGGCATTCAGTCTCGTGGGCTTGCCGGACACCGAGGTCCGTGAGGCTCGCGATCGCGTTCGGGCGGCGATCCAGTCCTCCCACTTCGAGTTTCCCCAGCGAAGGATCACGGTCAACCTCGCGCCTGCAGACCTGCCCAAGGAAGGGGGGCGCTTCGACCTTGCGATCGCGGTCGGCATCCTCGTGGCCTCGGGCCAGGTCGCCGCGGGCCGGATCGAAGCATTCGAGTTCTGCGGTGAGTTGTCCCTGACCGGCGAGCTGCGGCCGGTGCGTGGCGTGTTGGCCGCGGCACTGGCTGCGGCCCGCGCCGGGCGCGGTCTGCTGCTGCACGCGGCCAATGCGCCCGAGGCCGTGCTGGCACGGGGGCTGGAGGTGCTGCCCGCAGCGGATCTGCTTGCGGTGTGTGCGCACCTCAACGGACACGCTGCGCTGCAGCCTTGGCAGGCGGACGTTCTGCCCGAGCGTGTGGACGACGGCGCCCCGGATCTGGCCGAGGTCCGCGGCCAGTTGCAGGCTCGCCGCGCGCTCGAGGTGGCGGCGGCGGGCGGGCATTCGCTGCTGTTGTTCGGGCCACCGGGCACCGGGAAGTCCATGCTCGCGCAACGCCTTCCGGGCGTCCTTCCCCCCATGAGCGAGGAGGAGGCGATGGAGGCGGCGGCAGTCGCCTCGATCGAGGGTGAGTTCGATGTCCGTCGTTGGGGGCAGCGCCCCTTCCGTGCGCCGCATCACTCGAGCTCGGCGGCGGCCCTGGTCGGTGGCGGTGCGATGCCACGACCGGGCGAGATCTCGCTGGCGCACAGGGGCGTGTTGTTTCTCGACGAACTCCCGGAGTTCGACCGGCGTGTACTCGAATCCTTGCGTGAGCCGTTGGAGACGGGCTCGATCACGGTGTCCCGGGCGCGCAGGCGGGCCGAATTTCCGGCGCGCTTCCAGCTCGTCGCGGCGATGAACCCGTGCCCCTGCGGTCACCATGGCGACCCGCTGCACGCCTGCCGATGCTCGCCCGAGCAGATCGCCCGCTATCGCGCGCGGCTCTCCGGCCCGCTGCTCGACCGCATCGATCTGATCGTGGAGGTGCCTGCGGTCGAGCCCGAGGCGATCGTGCGCAGCCCGCAGGGCGAGCGCTCCAGCGTGGTTCGCGAACGGGTGCGCACGGCGCGGGCGGTGCAACTCGCGCGCCAAGGCTGCGCGAACGCCCTGCTCCGTGCGGGCGAGGTGCTGGAGCACTGCCAGCCCGATGCAGGCGGCGAGACCCTGTTGCGCCAAGCCATGCAGCGCCTGAAACTGTCAGCGAGAGCGTATCATCGCGTGCTTCGCGTGGCGCGCACGCTGGCCGACCTGGCCGGCACCGAGCGCCCAGGCACTACGCAGATCGCCGAGGCGATCCAGTATCGGCGGAGCCTAGAGAGTCGTTGAGGCGCGTGCTGAACCGGCTGCCGGGCCGGAACACAGCGCTTTGCAACGGCGCCCGGTCATGCGCCGGTGCGCTTGCCCTTCCTGGGCGCGTGGCGACCGCCCACAAGGCAGAGATGAAACAGAATCCGTCCCTAGATCGCCTCGCGTTCATGCTGGCGATGCTATCCGCCATCGGTCCGTTTGCGATCGATGCCTACCTGCCCGCATTCCCGCAGATTGCTGCAGGGTTGGGGGCGACCCAGCTCGAGGTGCAGCAGACGCTCACCGTGTATATGGCTGCGTTGGCCTTGATGGTGCTCTGGCACGGTGCGCTTGCGGACCGCTTCGGCCGGCGCACCGTGCTGCTGGTCCTGACCCTGGTGTTCTCCGCGGCTTCGCTGATCTGTGCGCTGGCGCCGAGCATCGAGTGGCTGTGGCTGGGCCGGGCGCTGCAGGGCGTCAGCGGTGGCGCAGGCGTGGTCGTGGGCCGGGCCGTGGTGCGCGACCTGCACGAGGGGCCGCAGGCGCAGCGCCTGATGTCGCGGGTGATGCTCATCTTTGCGCTGGCGCCTGCGCTGGCGCCGATGGTGGGTGCCGGTCTGCTCGCTCTCGCGGGGTGGCGCTCGATCTTCGTGTTCCTGGCGGTCCTGGGTGCCCTGCTGAGCTGGATGGTGTGGCGCTTCCTGCCTGAGACGCTGGATGCAGGGGCGCGTCAGCCCCTGCATCCCATGCATCTGCTGCGAGGTTATGCCGCGATCTTCGCGCATCCTGCCTTCATGTTGCTGGCGGCGGGGATTGCGCTGAACTTCAACGGTTTCTTCGTGTATGTGCTGTCCGCGCCGGTGTTCATCATCGAGCATCTCGGGCTCGGTAGCGGCGGCTTCATCTGGCTGTTCGGCCCTGCGGTGGCCGGGATGATGATCGGCTCGCTGCTCTCCGAGCGTGTCGCAGGCCGGTGGTCACAGGTCCGGACCGTGGCGACCGGCTTCGGGCTGATGTTCGTCGCGGTTGCGCTTAACCTGGCAGTTTCCGCGATGCTGCCCGCGGGCGTGCCGCAATCGGTGCTGCCGATCGGCCTGTTCGCCTGCGGCATGTCGATCGCCATGCCGGCGATGAGCCTGCTGGCCCTGGACCTGTTCCCGGCTCGCCGTGGCATGGCTTCGAGCTGCCAGAGCTTCATGCAGATCGGCCTGAACGCAGTGACGGCGGGGATGACCGCGCCCTTGCTATGGTCGAGCACCCTGAGTCTTGCCGGTGGAATGGCCGTGTTCGCCGCCTGCGGACTGCTCACCTGGGTCGTCTGGAGACGCCTGCCGGCGGCCCTGCGCTGATCGTGGCGGACCTGCTCAGCACTGCTCCCAGGGCAGGCCGTCGTGGCGCCAGCCATTGACCGAGTTGCGATGGTGCTGGGTGTCGAGTTCGCCCTCGAAGCCATACAGGACGTTGTAAACGATGGAGAAGCCGGACTCGAGCAGCGCCTTGCCAGCGACCTCCGAGCGGTTTCCGGAACGGCAGATCAGCACCAGCGGCCGGTGTCCGCCATTGCCCGCGAGCTTCTTCACTTCGCCGATGAAGTTCGGGTTCACCTCCCAGTCCGGGCCATCGTTCCACGATACGTGGATGGCACCGACCGGATGGCCCACGAACAGGTATTCGATCTCGCTACGGACATCGATCAGCAGGGCGTCGGGATTCGACTGGAGCAGTTCGAACGCCTCGGTCGGGGTGATGTGCTTCATGCGCTGTCTCCTTCTTGTTTGGCGCGGAATTATATTCGGATTAGCCGATGCCTTCCGCTCCCTGCCCTTGCCGCCGTGTAGTGGTTGGCCCTGATGTCTGTGCGCCAGCGATTCGACTAATCTTGCGCGACATTTTTCCAATCAACATCCCGCTGTCCAGTTCGCCGCCGGGGCCGGACGGTGCGATGCGGCGCCGGCGCATGCCGGCCATGTCCGGTGCAAGGAAACCCGACGCTATGCTTGAAGTGGATGGGCTGGTCAAAGCCTTCGGCGGCTTTCGTGCGGTCGACGGCTGTTCCCTGAGGGTCAGGAAAGGCGAGATTCTCGGCCTGATCGGCCCGAATGGTGCTGGCAAGACGACGCTGTTCAACCTGGTCGCCGGCGCCTTGCAGCCGAGCGGCGGCGCGATCCGCTTCCTCGGTGAGGACATCACCGCCTTGTCGACCGATGCGCGCTTTCACAAGGGGCTGGTGCGCACCTTTCAGATCCCGCACGAATTTCACAACCTCACCGCGCGGGAGAACCTCATGATGGTGCCGCCGCAGCAGCCAGGCGAGAACCTGTTCGCGAACTGGTTTTCGGCTGGCAAGGTGCGTGCGGCGGAAGAGGCGGTGCGCAGGAAGGCTGACGAGACCCTCGCCTTTCTGGAGCTGGAGCACGTCGCCGACGAGCGTGCCGGCAATCTTTCGGGGGGGCAGAAGAAGCTGCTCGAGCTTGGTCGAACCATGATGACCGATGCAAAGCTGGTGTTGCTCGACGAGCCCGCAGCCGGCGTCAACCGTACGCTGCTGCGCAAGCTCGAGGAAAAGATCCTCATCCTCAACCGCGAGCGCGGCTATACCTTCATCCTGATCGAGCACGACATGGAGATGATCGAGAAGTTGTGCCATCCGGTGGTGTGCATGGCCGAGGGCAAGGTGCTGATCGAGGGCGACTTCCTGCGTGTGCGCTCGGACGCCCGGGTGCTCGAGGCCTACCTTGGCGAAACGCCGACCGCGATCGAGCGCGAGGCCGCCGAGCACGATCCCCAGGTCGAGGCGCTGCGTGAGCAGGAACTGCACAGGGAGGATCTGTGATGGCGCTGCTCGACATGAAGGAAGTGCGTGGCGGCTACGGCGACGCCGACATCCTGCACGGGGTGTCGATGACAGTGGGCGCGCGCGAGATCGTGGTGATCGTCGGCCCTAACGGCGCCGGCAAATCCACCGCGATGAAGTCCGTGTTCGGGCTGCTCGCCATCCGTGGCGGCAGCATCGTGTTCGACGGCGAGGACATCACCGGCTGGGCGCCCGACCGCATCGTGCAGCGCGGCATCTGCTACGTACCGCAGGTGGACAACGTGTTCCGCGAGATGACGGTGCACGAGAACTTCGAGATGGGCGCCTTCCTGCGCCGTGGCGATCTCTCTGCGGCCTACGACCGCGTGTATGGGCTTTTCCCCGACCTGAAGGCCAAGCGACGCAATCTCGCCGGCGATCTCTCCGGAGGCCAGCGCCAGATGGTGGCGATGGGCCGCGCGCTGATGCTCGATCCCAAACTCCTCCTCCTCGACGAGCCGACCGCAGGCCTGTCGCCCAAATACATGGAACAGATCTTCCAGATCACCCGCGACGTGCGCGACGCCGGTGTTTCCATCCTGCTCGTCGAGCAGCACGCCAAGCAGGCGCTCGCCTTCTGCGACCGCGGCTATGTGCTCGCCACTGGCGCCAATCGCCACGAGGGCACGGGCCAGGCCCTGCTCGCCGATCGCGAGGTGGCCGAAATGTTCCTCGGCGGCTAAGGGAGCCCGGCACACATGAGTTTCATGGATTTCCTCAACTTCCATCTCGTGCCCGGTGTCGTGCTCGGCTCGATCTACGCGGTGGGTGCGATCGGCATCACGCTGGTGTTCGGCATCCTGCGCTTCGCCCACTTCGCCCATGGCGACATGGCCACGCTCGGTGCCTTCGTCGCGCTTGCGCTCGTCACCGCCGGGATGACGCCGTGGTCCGCGCTGCCGATCGCGATGGCGGTCGTCGCGGTGGTCGCGATCGTGATCGACAAGCTGTTCTACGACTACCTCAAGGCGCGGCCCAAGATCATGACCGTGATGGCCTCGCTCGGTGTCGCGCTGATGCTGCGCGCGGTGGTGCAGGTCGTCTTCGGCGTCGATCCGCGCACCTACGCCAGCGGCATCGTTCGTCCGGACGACTACTTCGGCATCCTGTTGCGCGACCGCGAGCTGTACACGCTCGCCGCGGTGGTGCTGATCGTCGTGGGGCTCACGCTGTTCCTGCGTCATTCGCGCTGGGGCAAGGCGATGCGCGCGATGTCGGACAACCCCGATCTGGCAAGGCTTTCGGGCGTCGATAACCGCAAGGTCACGATGCTGACCTGGGCGATCGTCGGCGCCTTGTGTGCGGCCTCGGGCTTCATGCTGGGGATCAACAACGAACTGCAGTCGATGATGGGCTGGCAGGTGCTGCTGCCGATGTTTGCTGCCGCCATCCTCGGCGGGGTCGGACGGGTCGAGGGTGCGGTGCTCGGCGGCCTGATCGTGGGTGTCGCCGAGGAGATGTCGATCTTCATTCTGCCGGCGCAGTACAAGGCGGCCACTGCCTTTGCCCTGCTGCTGCTGATCCTGCTCGTCCGCCCGCGTGGCCTGCTCAACGGGAAGGTACTCTGATGGATCTGCTCGGACTCGCCAACTACGCGGTCTTCATGGCCATCCTGATCGGCATCTATGCGCTGCTCGCGCTCGGGCTGAACATCCAGTGGGGCTTCACCGGCCTTTTCAACGCCGGCATCGCAGGCTTCTTCGCGATCGGTGCCTACACCTCGGCCATCCTCACCAGCCTGCCTGCGAGCGGACGACTGGGCGGCTACGAGCTGCCGCTGCTGGTCGGCTGGGCGGCGTCCATGGCGGCCGCGGCAGCGATCGCGTGGCCGATCGGCAAGGTCTGCCTGCGCTTCCGCTCCGACTACCTCGCCATCGCCACCATCGGCATCGCGGAGATCATCCGCCTGGTGATCCGCACCGAAGGCTGGCTCACCGGCGGCGTGCGTGGCGTGACCGGCATCCCGCGCCCTTTCGGCGACCTCGACTACATGCCGTCGCAGGTCGCCTACCTCGCGATCGTGGCCACCCTGGTGCTGATTGCCTACCTGCTCGTGGAGCGTCAGGTTAAGGCGCCGTGGGGACGCATGATGCGTGCGATCCGCGACAACGAACTCGCCGCCGCGGCGATGGGCAAGCAGGTCGAGGCGCGCCGGCTGCAGGCCTTCGTATTCGGCTCCGCGCTGATG
This sequence comes from Thauera sp. ZXT1-4, assembly GCF_052598215.2. Lineage (NCBI taxonomy): Bacteria > Pseudomonadati > Pseudomonadota > Betaproteobacteria > Rhodocyclales > Zoogloeaceae > Thauera > Thauera sp. ZXT1-4. The sequence goes on from NZ_JBQWSN020000006.1 coordinate 60,235, forward strand.
GGGTTGGCGGGTGCACTGTTCGTGCACTTCAACCGCTCGGTCACGCCCGAGGCGATCGATCCGATGATTGCGACCTTCCTGATCTGGATCATGCTGATCCTCGGTGGCTCGGGCAACAACCGCGGCGCGATCCTCGGCGCAGCGGTGATCTGGATCATCTGGTCGGTGTCCGAACTGCTCACCGATCGTCTGCCCACCGAGATCGCGGTGCAGGCCAAGTACGCGCGCGTGTTCATCATCGGCCTTACGCTGCAGCTGGTGCTGCGCTTCCGCCCGGAGGGCATCCTGCCCGAGCGCCGGGTGGGTTCGCCGCCGCATCGCTGAGGGCTCGTAGCGCGGACACGGGAGAATCCGGCAAGGGCCCGCAGGGCCCGACTCAACCATCAGGTGCTTCGGCACATTCAGGAGGTGACAAGGTGAAGAAGAAGACAATCGCAGGTGTGGTGGGTGCGGTGCTGGGCGCCGCGGTCGTTGCGGCTCCGGCCCATGCGCAGGACGTCAAGATCGGCCTGATGGCGGCGATCTCCGGGCCGATCGCGGCGCTTGCGCCGCCGATGGCAGCCGCTTCGAAGCTGGCGGTGGCGCATGTCAACGAACAGGGCGGCATCCTCAAGGGCGGCAAGCTCGAAGCCGTGCTCGGCGACAGTGCCTGCAACCCGCAGAACGCGACCGATGCAGCCACCAAGGCGGTCAACATCGACCGTGTGGTCGCCATCGTCGGCCCGGCCTGCTCCGGTGCGGTGCTCGCTACGGCCAACTCGGTCGCCATCCCGGCCGGCGTGCTGATGATCACGCCCTCGGGGACCTCTCCCGAGATCACCAAGCTCGCTGACAAGGATCTCGTCTATCGCACCCTCCCGTCCGACGACTACCAGGGCCGGGCGCTGGCGCGCACGCTCAAGGCGCGCGGCATCGACAAGGTCGCGGTCGCCTACCTGAACAACGACTACGGCAAGGGCCTGGCCGAGTCCTTCAAGGCGGAGTACGAAGCCAATGGCGGCACCATCGCCGGCTACTCGGGGCATGAGGAGGGTAAGGCCTCGTACCGTTCCGAGCTGGCCGCGCTCTCCCGCGGCGGCGCCGATACGCTGATCATCTTCGACTACGGTGACGGCACCGGCCTGACGATCCTGCGCCAGGCGCTGGAGAACAACTTCTTCAAGACCTTCGTCGGCGCCGACGGCATGAAGTCCGAAGGCCTGGTGAAGGCGATCGGTGCGCAGAACCTCGAGGGTTACTTCGTCTCCGCCCCGGTGGGTGAGGCCTCGGCATCGCTGGACAATTTCAATGCCGCGTTCAAGGCGGCTGGCGAGAACACCGATGCGGTGTTCGCCACCACCTCATACGACGCAGCCTTCCTTGTCGCACTGGCGATCGAGAAGGCGGGCGGGGACAAGGCGAAGCTGTCGGAGTCGCTGCGCGCAGTGGCGAGTGCGCCGGGTGAGCCGATCATGGCGGGGGAGTGGGCCAAGGCCAAGCAGCTGATCGCTGAAGGCAAGGACATCGACTACAAGGGTGCCGGGGGCGACCACGAGTTCGATGCAGCCGGTGACGTGCCGGGCAGCTATGCCTTCTTCAAGGTCAGCGGCAGCGGCTACGAGGCGATCGGCGACATGCAGTGATGGAGAGTGTGCGTGGCCGGCCGCGTGCCGGCCTGCCGCTGTAACTCGAAGGGCCGGACAGGACGCTTCCTGTCCGGTCCTTCTTGCTTTGATGATGCGCCGCCGCCGCGTGCCTCGGCGCATTGCAAACGCTCACGCTTCGGGCATTGCAAATCCGGCGGCCATGGCGGATCCTCGGGGCATGCCGCGCGCGCCGCGGATCGGCCCTGTCGCCGCAGTCCGGTGGTTGTATTGCGCGCTCATGGTGCGGTGCTCGGGAGGGACGGACATGAAACGCTTCATTGCCTGGCTTTGTGGCCTGCTGTCGGCGATCGGCATCACCGCCTGCGACTACATCAACATGCGCGAACTGCAGCCCGGGGTGTCGACCGCTGCCGAGGTGCGCGAACGCTTTGGTCCGCCGCACATGGAGTGGCGCAACGAGGATGGATCCCTGACCTGGGAGTTCAGCCGTCAGCCCGAGGGGATCGAATGCTTCATGATCACCATCGGCTCGGACCAGATCCTGCGCAGCATCGACCAGGTACTGAACGAGCAGACCTTTGCCAGGGTCGAAAAGGGCATGGATCCCGATCAGGTCCGGCGACTGCTCGGCAAACCTGCGTCCAGCCAGTTCTTCGCCGTCAAGCAGGAAACCGTTTGGGACTGGAAGTACTCGCACGGATTCGCCGGCACCAACGAGCCCGAATATTTCACCGTGTCGTTCAACGTCGATGGCCGCGTGACGGGGACCGGGCGATACACCCTTCACCGCGGCCGTTGATACGGAGGCGGTCATGACGTATCCGATTTCGCATCGCTGGCGGCTTTTGGCGGCTGCGCTACTGGTGCTCGCAGCCTTGCAGCTTCAGGGTTGTGCCAGCTTCGAGCCGCCACGGCCCTTCGCCACCGAAGCCGAGGCCCTGGCTGCGCGGGGGGAGCCGACCCGGCGCTGGAGCAACGATGACGGCACCACGACGCTGGAGTATTCCACCCAGCCGAATGGCCGCAGTTGCCTGATGGTACACGTCGATCAGGGCGGCATCGTATTGCGCCAGTGGGATGCGCTGGCGCCGGATAACCTGGCGCGTGTGGAGCGTGGAATGGACAAGGAGCAAGTCTCCCGCCTGCTCGGCGCCCACCGTTCGGAGCAGCGCTTCAGAAACTCGGGCGAAGAGGTCTGGGACTGGAATGTGCGCAATGACGGCCCGGGCATCGCAACCTTGTTCAACGTTCACTTCATCGATGACAAGGTGGTCCGTACCAGCCAGACCTACGTCTATCCGCGCGAGGGCCCGGGATGGGGCGCTTGGGGAGCCTATCCTCCCTACCCCTGGGGCTGGGGGCCGGGTTTCTGGGGCTATCCGCGCCCCTTCTATCCGCACCCCTTCGCGCACCCCTGGTTCTGGTAGGGCCACCCCGCTTTCCCCGTGTCCGGATTGCGTTCGGAGCGGAGGCGGCAGCGCGGGGACTGTGGCGCGTCAGCCCGGTGCGTCCAGCAGCCGTTGCTGGAAAGCCTCGGCAGGCTCCGGGCGGCCGAAGAAGTAGCCCTGGAATCGGTCGCACCCGGCGTCGGCAAGGAACGCGAACTGCGCGGGCTGCTCGACGCCTTCGGCGATCACGATCAGATCCAGGGTCCGGCCGAGCGCGATGACGGTACGTGCGATCGCCGCATCGTTGGGGTCCGTCATGACGTCGCGCACGAAGGACTGATCGATCTTCAGATTCGTCAGCGGCAGGCGTTTGAGGTAGGTCAGGGAAGAATAGCCCGTTCCAAAGTCGTCGAGCGCGAAGCCGACCCCGAGCGCCTTCAGCGCCTCCATGCGCGTGATCGCCGATTCCACGTCTTCGAGCAGCAGGCTCTCGGTCAGCTCGAGCTTGAGGCGTCCGCGCGGGATGTTTGCGTGGCGTACGACGCTGGACACCATGTCGGCGAAGCCCTCGTGGCGGAACTGGCGGGCGCTGACGTTGACGGCGATCTCGATCGGCGGCAGACGTGGATCGCTCGCCCATGCGGCCAGTTGCGCGCATGCGGTTTCCAGCACCCAGGCGCCGAGCGCGATGATGAGGCCGCTTTCTTCCGCGATGGGGATGAACTCGGCAGGCGAGATGGGGCCGCGCTGGGGATGCGTCCAGCGTAGCAGCGCCTCGGCGCCGACGATCCGGCCGGAAGCGTCGACCTGGGGCTGGTAGTGCAGCGCGAGACTCCTGCCCGGCAGTGCCGCCCGTAGCTCGGTTTCGAGCTGGGTACGTTCGGAGAGCGCCTGCTCCATCTCGGGGCCGAAGAAATGCATGCAATTCCGGCCAGTCGCCTTGCTCCGATACATGGCCATGTCGGCATGCTTGAGCAGTGCATCGGCGCTGTCGGGGGCGCTACCGAACAGGGTCACGCCGATGCTGGCGGAGATCCGCGTCTCGAAATGGCCCGAGCGGTACGCATGCTCCACGGCGAGCAGGATCTTGTGCCCGATGGCCTCGGCTTGCGCCCGTGCTTCCTCGGGGTCCGTGCCCAGGTCCTCGAGCACCACGACGAACTCATCCCCGCCCAGACGTGCCACGGTGTCGCACTTGCGTGTGCTGCGGGCGAGGCGCTCCGCGATCTCGCGCAGCAGTTCGTCGCCGTGGTCGTGGCCCAGGGTGTCGTTCAGGGTCTTGAAGTTGTCGAGGTCGAGCAGCAATAGTGCGCAGTGCGTGCCCCGACGTTGGCTGCTCGAGATGGCGTGATTCACCCGGTCCATCATCAGGCGCCGGTTGGGCAGATGGGTCAGCGGGTCGTAGTAGGCGAGCGCGTGGATGCGATGCTCCGCTGTGCGCAGCTCCTCAACCTGGGCTTGCAGACGGATCGACTGCTGGTCGAGTGAAGCCTGGTTGTTGGCGAGCCGGGCACGCATGTCGCCAAGGACGCGATCGAGTTGTGCGATCTCTTCGATGTGCGTGGATAGCGGGGGTGTCGGCGAAAAGTCCAGTTTGCCGATACGCTTGCCGGTGGCGGCGAGTGCTTCGAGCGGTGCGGCGATGCGGCGCGAAACGCGCTGCGCCACGGCCGCAGCAAGGATCATCAGCACGGTGAGGGCGAGTGCCGTGCCGAGCAGCACGCGTGACCAGGGCGCAGCGAACTCGGCGGCGGGCGCCAGGGTGAGCACCCACAGGCGCTGTTCTCCAAGACGATGCTCGTGCATGGCGGCGAGCCATGACTCGCCGCCACTGTCGATGCGCCGCTCCGAGTACGCGGTGCGTCCGGCTTGCCGCCACGCGACCAGCGCCTTGTTCACGCTGTCTAGACCGAGTGCACTCGCCGGCAGGAGCAGGCTGCCGAGCCATTCGTCCGAGGAAACGTCCTCGGGGCGCCGGGGCAGGCCGAGCACCCGCTCGTCGCTGGTGAGGATCAGGGCCAGCCCGCTCTGTCCGACGCGCGCCTGCTGCGTGGAGATCGACAGGTCGCGCAGCATGATGTCCAGGCCGAGGACCGCCTGCGTCCCGTCGCCAAGCTGGAAGCGCCGCGAGGTGGTCACCCCCGGGTCTCCCGTGGTGAAGAAAGTGTAGGGGGTTGTCCAGTGCGCCGCGCCGTCCGCGTTCGATTTCGCGCCGATGTACCAGGGGCGGGTGCGGGCATCGTAGTCGAAGCGCTCCAGCGCCTCGCTGCGCTCGCCTTCCGGCGTCTCTTCGATGATCAGGTGCATGTCGCCCCAGTTCGCCCGATTCGTGACCCGGCTGCGCCAGCTGCCATCCGGCAGGCGGATCAGCACCCAGCCCCTGCCGTCTTCGGTGCCGAGCACGACCGAGCTGAGGTTCGGAACATGGGTCAGCAACGCCTTGAAGCGACGCTCGATCTTGAGCGGGTCGTCGAGTTCGGGCGGCAGATCCGCGATCCAGCTCGTCGACGGTGCGAGCAGGGCGGCAGGGAGCGCAACCGTCTGCTGCAGGGCATTGCGCACGCCATCGGCCACCCGGGTGAATTCCTTGGAGGCGAGGGTGTCGTGCAGGGGCTGCAGGCCGAAGATCGCGAACCCGAGCGCAAGCGCTACCACCGCGCTGCCGACGAGCATCATCAGGCGGGTGAAGAGGACGCTGCGAAGTGTGGTGCGTTGCTGCATCTCGAGGATGGGTGTTCCGGGTGCGGTCGTGGCGCTCTATGCTGCCAGTTGAGCGTAGTGTGGTGTGTGACATTCGTCATTGCGGACGGCAGAACGAACAGTGCGGATCCGCGCTGACAGCGTGCCCGTGCGGTGGTGACGCTCGTCCGGACGAGGCCTGGGGCGTCTCCGTGTGGCGAGATTTCCTCGCCATTCTGCCTTGGCAGCGTTTTGCGCAGGGACTAGAATCCAAAGCTTGCCGAGGAGCGCTGCGACCCACCGAACCTGTGCGGGCCAGGCTCGGCAACCGATCAACGGCGCTCACAAACCTTCAGCCGGTTTGTGGCGCCGTTCGCTTTTGTGCGTGGCGTTGCCCGGCGACCGTCGAACGACCGAGGACCCAGCCATGCAATCCGATCGCAGTACCGAACTTCGCCAGCTTCTCGCCGACCGCATCCTGATCCTCGACGGCGCGATGGGCACCATGATCCAGCAGGAGAAGCTGGGCGAGGCGGACTACCGCGGCGATCGCTTCCTCGACCACCCGAAAGACCTCAAGGGCAACAACGACCTGCTGGTGCTCACGCGCCCGGACGTGATCGTCGGCATCCACCGCGCCTATCTCGAGGCCGGCGCGGACATCATCGAGACCAACACCTTCAACGCCACCCGCGTGTCGCAGGCGGAGTACGGGCTCGAGGCGCTGGCCTACGAACTCAACGTCGAGGGCGCGCGCCTGGTGCGCGAGCTGTGCGACGAGTACACCGCGAAGAACCCCGCCAAGCCGCGCTACTGTGCCGGCGTGCTCGGGCCGACCTCGCGCACGCTGTCGATCTCGCCGGATGTGAACGATCCCGGCTTCCGCAACATCAGCTTCGATGCGCTGGCCGACGACTACTACGACTCGGCCAAGGCCCTGCTCGAAGGCGGCGCCGACATCCTGCTGATCGAGACGGTGTTCGACACGCTCAACGCCAAGGCCGCGGTGTTCGCGATCGAGAAGCTGTTCGACGAGATTGAGAAAAGCGGCGGCCAGCGCGTGCCGGTGATGATCTCTGGGACCATCACCGATGCCTCCGGCCGAACGCTGTCGGGCCAGACCGCGGAGGCGTTCTGGAATTCACTCAGCCACGCGCAGCCGATCAGCTTCGGCCTCAACTGCGCGCTCGGCGCCGACCAGCTGCGCCAGTACGTCGAGGAACTGTCCAACGCCTGCGACACCCACGTGTCCGCCCACCCCAACGCCGGCCTGCCCAACCCGCTGTCGCCTACCGGCTACGACGAGACGCCCGAGCATCTCGCCGGCCAGATCCGCGAGTGGGCGCAGAGTGGCTTGGTGAACATCGTCGGCGGCTGCTGCGGCACCACGCCGGCGCACATCGCGGCGATCGCCGAAGCCGTTGCGGGCCTCGCGCCGCGCGTCGTGCCCACCATCGAGAAGAAGCTGCGCCTGTCGGGCCTCGAGCCCTTCAACGTCGGCGGCGACGCGCTGTTCGTCAATGTGGGCGAGCGCACCAACGTCACTGGTTCCAAGGCCTTCGCGCGCATGATCCTCGAGGGCCGCTTCGACGACGCGCTCGCGGTGGCGCGCCAGCAGGTCGAGAACGGCGCCCAGGTCATCGACATCAACATGGACGAGGCGATGCTCGATTCGGTCGCCGCCATGGAGCGGTTCTGCAAGCTCATCGCTACCGAGCCCGACATCTCGCGCGTGCCGATCATGCTCGACTCGTCGAAGTGGTCGGTGATCGAGACCGGCCTCAAGTGCATCCAGGGCAAGGGCGTGGTCAACTCGATCTCGATGAAGGAAGGCGAGGCCGAGTTCCTGCGCCAGGCCCGCCTCGCGCGCCGCTACGGCGCGGCGGTGATCGTGATGGCCTTCGACGAGCAGGGCCAGGCCGATACCTTCCGCCGCAAGACCGAGATCTGCGAGCGCGCCTACAAGCTGCTCACCAAGCCGGTGGCCGAAGGCGGCGCCGGCTTCCCGGCCGAAGATATCATCTTCGACCCCAACATCTTCGCCATCGCCACCGGCATCGAGGAGCACGACAACTACGCGGTCGATTTCATCAACGCCGTGGCGTGGATCAAGGAGAACCTGGCTTACGCCAAGACCTCGGGCGGGGTGTCGAACGTGTCCTTCAGCTTCCGCGGCAACGATCCGGTGCGCGAGGCGATCCACACCGTGTTCCTGTACCACGCGATCAAGGCTGGCCTGTCGATGGGCATCGTCAATGCCGGCCAGCTCGGCGTGTATGACGAGCTCGCGCCCGAACTGCGCGAGAAGGTCGAGGACGTGGTGATGAACCGCAGGCCCGGCGCGGGCGAGGCCCTGGTTGAGTTCGCGCAGACGGTGAAGGGTCAGGCGAAGGAGTCCGCCCAGGACTTGGCCTGGCGCGAGTGGCCGGTCGAGGAGCGTTTGAGCCACGCGCTGGTCAAGGGCATCACCGAGTTCGTCGTCGCCGATACCGAGGAGGTACGTGCCAGGCTCGAGGCCGAGGGCAAGCCGCCGCTCGCGGTCATCGAAGGCCCGCTGATGGCGGGCATGAGCGTCGTCGGCGACCTCTTCGGCGCGGGCAAGATGTTCCTGCCGCAGGTGGTGAAGTCGGCGCGGGTGATGAAGCAGGCGGTCGCCCACCTCATCCCCTACATCGAGGCCGAGAAGCTGCGCACCGGCGCCAGCAGCAAGGGCCGCATCATCATGGCCACGGTCAAGGGCGACGTGCACGACATCGGCAAGAACATCGTCGGCGTGGTGCTCGGCTGCAACGGCTATGAGGTGATCGACCTCGGCGTGATGGTGCCGGCAGCGAAGATCCTGGAGGCGGCGAAGGAACACGGCGCGCAGGCGATCGGTCTGTCGGGCCTGATCACGCCTTCGCTGGAGGAAATGGCCCACGTTGCCGCAGAGATGAAGCGCCAGGGCTTCGAGGTGCCGCTGCTGATCGGCGGTGCCACCACCAGCCGCAACCACACCGCGATCAAGATCGCCCCGCACTACGACCAGCCTGTCGTGTACGTGCCCGACGCCTCACGCGCGGTGGGCGTGGTCACCGCACTGCTGTCGGAGGGCCAGAGCGAAGCCTTCAAGGCCGAGGTCGCCGCCGACTACGAGAAGATCCGCGTCCTGCACGCCGGCAAGAAGGGCATGCAGCTGGTCGGCCTTGAGGCAGCGCGTGCCAACGCTTTCCGCACTGACTGGACTGCCGAGCGTGTGGCGGCGTGCAGCACTGCCCACCAGGCCGGGTTCACGCCCTACCAGCCGCCGCGCCCCAACATGCTCGGCGTGCAGGCGATCGATGTCGAGCTGGGCGAGCTGGTGAGCTACATCGATTGGGGCCCCTTCTTCCAGACCTGGGACCTCGCCGGCCGCTTCCCCGCCATCCTCGACGACGCAGTGGTGGGCGAGACGGCGCGCAACGTGTTCGCGGACGGCAAGGCCATGCTGGACAAGATCGTCGCCGAGAACTGGCTGCAGGCCAAGGCGGTGTTCGGTCTGTTCCCGGCCAACGCGGTCGGCGACGACATCGAGATCTACACCGGCGAGGACCGCAAGCACCTTGCCATGGTGTGGCACGGCCTGCGTCAGCAGCACGAACGCCCGGCGGGCAAACCGCACTGGTGCCTGACGGACTTCGTCGCACCCAAGGAGTCGGGCGTGCCGGACTGGATCGGCGCCTTCGCGGTGACTGCTGGCCTGGGCATCGAGGCCAAGCTCGCCGAGTTCGAGGCCGCGCACGACGACTACCACGCGATCATGCTCAAGAGCCTGGCCGACCGCCTCGCCGAGGCCTGCGCCGAATGGCTGCATGAGCGCGTGCGCCGCGAGTGCTGGGGCTACGCCGCCGACGAGGCGCTCGACAACGAGGCGCTGATCGCCGAGCGCTACCGCGGCATCCGCCCGGCGCCGGGCTACCCGGCCTGCCCGGATCACACGGTCAAGGGGGCGTTGTTCGAGCTCCTCGATGCGCGGCACAATGCGGGCATGGATCTGACCGAGAGCTATGCGATGACGCCGGCTGCGGCGGTGAGCGGTTTCTACCTCGCGCACCCCGAAAGCCAGTACTTCGCCATCCCGAAGATCGGCCGCGACCAGCTCGAGGACTGGGCCCGTCGCACCGGCATGGAGGTGGGTGAAGCGGCGCGCTGGCTCGCTCCGCTGCTGTGACCGGAGCGACCCGGGGCACGCCGTCGAGGACGGTGGTCGCCGCCCGGGTCGCGATCCTGTGGACGCTGTTTCAGCTGTGGGTGGCGTCGCCGCTGCCGGTGGCGCTCGGCGTCGGCCAGTTCGCCGTGGGGCAGGCGCGCTCGATCCATCTGGCCTTCGCGCTGCTGCTGTGCTTCCTGCTCGTGCCCGCGACGTGGCGCGGGCACGAGCGGGTGGTGCGACTGGTCGACCCGATGCTCGGCGTGCTCGCCGCTTTCTGTGCGGGCTATACCTTCATTTTCTACGCCCAGCTCTCCACGCGGCCAGGTGATCCGTGGGCGATCGACGTCGCCATTTCGCTCGCCGGGCTGCTGCTGCTGTTCGAGGCCGCGCGCCGCCTGCTCGGCTGGCCGCTGGTGATCTTCCTGCTCGTGCTGCTCGCCTATGTCCTGCTCGGGCCGCTCGCGCCTGACCTGATCGCGCACAAGGGCGCCTCGCTTGCGCACATGATGGACCGGCTGTGGCTGGGAACGGACGCGGTGTTCGGTGTTGCGCTCGGCATCTCGGCGGAGTTCATCTTCCTCTTCGTGCTGTTCGGCGCGCTGCTCGAGAGCGGGGGCGGCGGGGCGTATTTCGTGCGCAGTGCGCTTGCGCTCGTCGGCCACATGCGCGGCGGGCCGGCGAAGGCGGCGGTCGGCGTGTCTGCGGCGACGGGGCTGTTCTCCGGGGCGTCGGTGATCAACGTGGTGTCGACCGGTCCGCTCACCATCCCGCTCATCAAGCGCATCGGCTATGCCCCCGACAAGGCCGCGGCGATCGAGGTGGCGTCCTCGGTCAATGGCCAGGTGATGCCGCCGGTGATGGGCGCAGCGGCTTTCCTGATGGTGGAGTACGTGGGCATCCCCTACACCGATGTGCTGCGCCACGCCCTGATCTCGGCGCTGGTCGCCTATGTCGGGCTGCTGATCATCGTGCACTTCGAGGCGGTGAAGGCGGGCATCGAGGGCCTGCCCCGCGAGCCGGTGCGCTGGCAGGCGTCGCTGCGCCGCCTTCTGCGCGGCCTGGTAGGCATGACGGCGGTGCTGGCGCTGCTCGCGGCGCTGGTGCCGTTGGCCAGGGTGTGGGTGCCGGCGGTGGGGCCGCTGGTGGTGGGGGGCTTGCTGGTGCTGGCCTATCTGCTGCTGCTGCGCTTCGGTGCGGCGAGCGCACTGGAGGACCCCGGCGCGGGGCTGGTCTCGGGGCTGCGCACGCGGCCGGGCGAAGTACTGCGGGCCGGCCTGTACTTCCTGCTCCCGGTCGGGCTGCTGGTGTGGAACCTGATGGTTGAGCACGACGCGCCCGCATTCGCGGTGTTCTGGGCACTCGTGTTCCTCGCCTTCATCGTGCTCACGCAGCGTCCGCTGCTGGTCTGGCTGCGCGGCCAGCCCCGCGCGGCGCTGCGGCCGGCGTGGCGGCAGGGCGTCGAGGACCTGGCGAACGGCGTGTATGCGGGTGCGCGCGGCATGCTGGTGGTGGCGGTGGCGACTGCCGCGGCCGGGGTGGTGGTCGGGGTCGGGTCGCTGACCGGCATCGGGCTGGTGATGACCGAGGTCGTCGGCGTGCTCGCGGGCGGCTCCATGCTGGCGATGCTCGCGCTGGTGGCGCTGGTCTGCCTGATCCTGGGCATGGGTCTTCCGACCACCGCGAACTACATCGTCGTGTCCGCGCTGATGGCGCCGGTGATCGTGACCCTGGGCGCAGAATACGGCCACCCGGTGCCGCTCATCGCCGCGCATCTGTTCGTGTTCTATTTCGGCCTGCTTGCCGACGTGCTGCCGCCGGGCGGGCTTGCCTCGCATGCCGCGGCGAGCATCGCGGGCGCCAATCCGCTGCAGACCGGCGTGCGCGCGTTTCGCTACTCGATGCGCATGGCGGTGCTGCCCTTCATGTTCGTGTTCAACCCGCAGTTGCTGCTGATCGGCGTCGATCATCCGCTGCATGCGGTGCTGACCGTCGCGGCCGCCACCGCGGGGGGCTTCGTGTTCATCTGCTTCAACCAGGCCTGGCTGCTGATGAAGACCACGCTTCCGGAGCGCCTGACCCTGCTCGTGGCCTCGTTCATGCTGTTCAACCCGGCGATGTTCGTGAATCCGTTCTGGCCTCCCCACCAGCGCGTCGACGGCGAGGCAATGACGGCCGCGATCGAGGCGGCGCCAGCGGGCGAGCAATTGCGACTCGTCTTCGTGCGTGTGCGTGAGGCGACGCCCGGGGAGCGGGTGGTGATGCTGCCCATCGCGGCGGGTGCGCGCTGGTCATTGCGCTTCGAGGCGATCGGCATGCGGCTGGTCACCGAGGCCTCGGGTGCGCGCGTGGCGGAGGTGAGCTTCGGCAGCACTGCGGAGCGAATCGGGGTGCTGGCTGGCGATCGCCTGGTTGCGCTCGAACGCGACCGGCATGGGCCTTCGGCGCAGTGGCTGTACCTGTCCGCGCTCGCCCTCGTGGCCTGGGTGTGGCGGCGACAGCGCGTGCGCCGGTGGGCTGCGTGAGCGCACCGCAGGGCCTGTCGGGGCCTGGCAGCAAGGTTGGCGCGGGCGGTGACCGCGCCGGGACAGCGTGCGGTACCGGGTGTATCATGAGCCGTCACTAATATTTCCCTGGGGCACACATGGCAACCCTCGAACTGACCTCCGACAACTTCAACGAAACCGTCGAGAAGAATCCGATCGTCTTTCTGGACTTCTGGGCGGCTTGGTGCGGTCCCTGTCGCAACTTCGCGCCGACCTACGAGGCTGCGTCCGACGTCCATCCTGACATCGTTTTCGCCAAGATCGACACCGAGGCGCAGCAGGAACTCGCAGCCGCCTTCCAGATTCGCTCCATCCCCACCATTGCGGTGATCCGCGAGGGCGTGATGGTGTTCCGCGAGTCGGGTGCGTTGCCGGCGAGCGCGCTGACCCAGGTGATCGAGGGGGTGCGTGGCCTCGACATGGATCAGGTCCGTGCCGAGATCGCCCAGCAGCAGGCGGGCCAGCAGGCCGGCTGATCCGGTGCGCGCCGGCTAGTGCGCCGGCGGAGTCTGTACCAACGCGGATGTCGACGGCATGCGCGTTTGAAGGTCAGCCCATTTTCCCGGCCGCTTCGTGGATCGCCTGCATGGCCGGGTGCGACAGACGGCGTTCAGTGGTGATCGCATACACCTGGGTGGTGACGCCGGCGACCTCCCCCAGCGCCTGTACGCCGTACTGCCGGCAGACATAGTCGGCGATCATCGTTGGCGCTGCGAAAGCGCCGGCACTGGCCTGGCCAAAGGCCTTCATCAGTGCGCTGTCGTCGAATTCGGCCACGACCGAAGGCTGCACGCCATGCGCATCGAACCACTGCAGCAGCCCGGCGCGATGGGTGACGTCCTCGCCCGGCAGCAGGAAGGGGGCGTCGTCGAGCGAGGCCGGAAAGCCGTCCGCGAGGCGGGCGGCCAGCGCGGGCGCGGCGAACACCGTGAGCGTGCTCTCGCCGAGCAGGGTGCTGTGGCCGCGCACGCTGACGGTAGGCGGGATCGGCCGGTCGGCGATGATGAGGTCGAGCCGGCGCAGCGCGAGCTCGGCCAGCAGTTCGGCGAGCGGTGCCTCGCGGCATACCAGGCGGCCGGGGCGCTCGGTGTGCAAGGCGGGTTCGATCAACCGATGGACGACGGACTTGGGCATCGAGTCGGGAATGCCGATGCGGAACGGCAGGCTGCGGCGCAGGCTGTCTTCGCGCACGCTCTCGAGGATGTGGTCGCCGAGCGCGAAGATGCGCTCGGCGTCGCCCAAGATGCGTTCGCCAGCCTCGGTCAGCACCAGGCGGCGCCCGCTGCGCCGGAACAGCGTGACGCCGAGCGCGCCCTCGAAGGTGGCGAGCTGGGCGCTGATCGAATGTGGTGCCAGCCCGAGCAGGCGCCCGGCCTCGGCGATGGTGCCGGCGCGGGCGACCGTCCAGAAGTAGCGCAGGTGCTTGAAGTTGAGTTCGGTAGCGGTCATGGGTAGTAGTTCCATCCAAAAAATCGATCTTTCAACTAATCGTAGTCGACTTTTTAAAGCATTCGAGTTGCCGTAGTCTGCATCCGTCGCCGCAGTGCTCCCGATCCAGGGCCTGGTGGCGAACGAAGAGACCGCATACCAAAGGAGACCACGCCATGCGCCACTACGAAACCGACAGCACCCCGGCGGCAGCCCGTCTGCTCGCCCTCACCGTGCTCGCCGACGGCGGGCTGGACCGTGACGAGATCGAGGCCATGATGCACACCGACCTTGCCCGCCGACTCGGCATCGGCAGCGTCGAATTCGAACGCATCCTGCGCGAGTACTGCGAAGACCTGCTGGCGAGCGCCCACCACATGGACGGCTTGCGCCTGAAGCTGGCCGACGAGGTCCTCGACCTCCTGCTGGAGGACATCACCGACCCGGCGCTGCAGCAGGCCATGCTGCGCGCGATGCAGGAGATCGTCAGCGCCGACGGTGTGGAAACCTCGACTGAGGTCGAAGTGTTGGCGAGGGCACTCGAGAAGTGGAGCAGGCGCCCGCACGCGCGGGCGCTCAACTGATGGCTGGCTGGCGGCCAGGTTCGGGACTAGGGCGTGACCGCCAGCCCTGCGGCAAGGGAGGCCAGGATGGACTGCAGCGGGATCAAGCGATCGCGACCGCACTGATGGCGATCGCGCGCAAGGTGATCGTCCTCGACCTCAGCACACATGGAGGCCATGTACCTGTTCGCGATCGGCGTAATCGTGCTCGCGCTCGGCGTGACCTACTGGCTTGTTTCTGCGCGGCCTGCCGAGTAGGCCGCTCTGGACGGGGCCGAAAGCCCCGATCCGCTAGAGGATGAAGCGGCTGACCTGTTCCTGCATGCGCGCTGACATCTCCATCAGCCGTCCCGTTGCCGCAGAGGTTTCCTTCGTGACGTTGTGTATGTCGTCGGCACTTCCGGCGATCCCCTCCACGCTGCGGGCGACCTCGGTCGAGGCCGTCGACTGCTCGCTCAGGGCGAGATCGATGTCGTGGATGAGTTCGGCGACCCGACGCGCGATCTCCAGCAACGATTCGATGCTCTGCCCGGCTTCGTTGGCATGCTCTACGCTACGACCGACCGCGGATACGCCTTCATCGATTCGTGTGACGACCTGTGTGGTGGAGTGCTGGATCGAATCCACCATGGAGGTGATCTCCCCGGTGGACTGAGCGGTTCGTTCCGCGAGCTTGCGGACCTCATCCGCCACGACGGCGAAGCCGCGCCCCTGCTCGCCCGCGCGCGCAGCCTCGATTGCCGCATTGAGTGCGAGCAGGTTGGTCTGGTCGGCGATCTCCTTGATCACGTTCACGATCTCGGAAATCTTTCGCGATTCGTCGGCGAGATTGCGGATGCCTTCGGATGCGGTGTTGACGACTACCGAAACCCGGTCGATTTCCTGTTCGAGCTTTTTCAGTACGCTGCGTCCCGTGCGCGCTTTCGCATCCGACTCCTCGGCCGCCTTCGAGGCTTCGCCCGTGCGCGTGGAGACTTCGTTGATCGAGACGGTCAACTCTTCGATACTCGCCGCGATGCTGGACGCCGCGTTGCTCTGCGCGTCTGCGCTTCGCTCGAGCTGCCCGATCCCGTCGCCCAGGTCTTTCGCAGCATCGCCAAGGGTCGAGGAGGAGGTGCGCGTCTGGCCGATCGTGTCGCGCAGCGAACTGCGCATGGATTCGACCGCCTGGAGCAACTGGCCGATTTCGTCGCGGGTCCGCGCGATCGCCGGCCCGGATGTGGGGACCAGGCGCCCCTCCGCGATATCGTTGGCGGCCGAAACCACGTGCCGAAGCCGCCCGCTGATTCGCCCCGCCAGCAAGATCGACAGCAGTGCCGCAAGAATGCTGCCGGCCACCAGCGCGGTGATCGCGATCTGTTTCGCCTGCTCGGCTGCAGCCGTGCTCGCGTCACGGATCTGCTTGCCGCGTTCGTTCTGCTGCTTGACCAGTGCGGATGTGGCGTTGGCCACCTTGGTGCCTGCGGCGAGCCATTCCTCCTTCTGGAGCCGGTCGGCTTCGAACCTGTTCCCCTGGCGCACAAGATCCACCGCCTTCGTGACCGAGTTCTCGTACGCAGTGGTCGCAGCGACGAATGCCTCCAGCAGGGAAGCTTCTTCTGCCGTGCTGACGAAGCCCCGGTACTCGGCAATCTTCTCCGACAAGGTCGCGGCGATGCTCTGGAGCGATTTCTCGGTCTTCTCCCTTTCGGCGTCGGATTCTGCGAGCATGAACTCGAGGCTGCGGATTCGGTAGCGCATCCGTGTTTCGCTGAGCGTTCCAGCCAGCGCGAGCGCGGGCATCGTTTGCGCCGTTATCTCGGTCGTGCGCTGCTGGAGCCCGTCGATCTGAACGTAGCAGACCAGAATCGCCAGAATCAGCAGGCTGCCCGATACGAAGAAGTTCACCACGAGCTTTGCTCGCAGGCTGAGATTGTCGAACCAGCTCATCTCGGTCTCCAGAGGTTATTTTTTTAGTTATCGTACAAAGAGTGAACCTGGTTTAACGGCCGTCCCCCCTCAGCCTTGAGAGAATTCGAACATGGCCGGTCGGCATGGGGCCTGCCCTTCGGATGCGATTGTCTTATTCGAACAGGGCGCCCACGCTCTGGCCGCTGTGAATGCGCTCGATTGCGGCGGCGAAGAGTGGGGCAACGTTCAGTACCGTGAGCCTGTCGAAGCGCTTCTCTGCCGGCAGGTTCACGGTATTGGTGACTACGATCGAATCGATCGCGGCCTCGCGCAGGCGCTCGATCGCCGGCCCGCACAGCACGCCGTGGGTGGCTGCGGCGTGGATGCTGCGTGCGCCGGCCGCGCGGAGCGTGTCGACCGAGGACACCAGCGTGCCGGCGGTGGCAATCTCGTCCTCGAAGATCACGATGTCGCGACCTGCAACTTCGCCGACCACGTAGCCCTGCTTCACCTGCGTGTCCGACACCCGGCGCTTGTCGATGATCGCCATCGGAATGCCGAGCCGTTCCGAGAAGCGGCCGGTGCGCTTGGCGCCACCGGCGTCCGTGGCGACCGCCACCATGTTCGAAAGATCGTAATTGCTGCGGAAATGTTCGGCGATGATGGAGACGGCGGTCAGGTGATCGACCGGTACGCTGAAGAAGCCATGCACCTGGTCGGCGTGCAGGTCCATGGTCAGCACGCGGTTCGCGCCTGCGGTCTGCAGCAGGTCTGCGATCAGCCGGCCGGTGATCGAGATGCGCGGTGCGTCCTTCTTGTCCGAGCGCGCGTAGGAGTAGTAGGGGATGACCGCGGTGATGCGCTGTGCGGAGGCGCTGCGCAGGGCGTCCAGCGTGATCAGCAACTCCATGATGTGTTCGCTCACCGGCTCGGTGAAGGACTGCACGACGAAGACGTCACGCTCGCGCACGTTCTCGTGGATCTGTACGCGCAGGTTGTCGTTCGAGAAGCGCGAGATATCGATCTGTCCAGGGCGCAAGCCCAGGCGTTGGCTGATGTCGCAGGCAAGGTCGCGGCTGGCGTTGCAGGCGAAGATCTGAAGGCCATGCTTGATCATCGGGGCGTGTCTCCTGTGCTCGGGGGCTGCATGCGGAAGGGAGGGCGTGCGCCGCTCGCGCGCAGCCCTCATGCTACGGGAAGTTTCCGCGTGCAGGCGCCTCCTGACCGCTTGCGCGGCAAGGTTTTTTCCCACATCTTTCCGGTCTGACGGCGGATCGGCGAGACGACGCACAATAGAATGCGCCGCGGCCTCCGTCGCCACACCGGGAGACGTGCATGGGAGATCTGGGTAAGGCGTTCGGGCGCCTGCGCGGCGATTTCTTCGGCGGCCTGACGGCTGGGGTGGTCGCGTTGCCGCTGGCGCTCGCCTTCGGCGTGGCCTCCGGGGCTGGCGCTGCGGCGGGGCTGTACGGCGCGATCGTGCTCGGTCTGGTTGCGGCCCTGTGCGGCGGTACGCGCGTGCAGATCTCGGGGCCAACCGGGCCGATGACGGTCGTGTTCGCGTCCGCGCTGCTGGCCGTCGGGGGCGACATCGGGCTGGCCATGGCTGCGGTCCTCGTCGGCGGTTTGGTCCAGATCGCGCTCGGTCTGCTGCGCGCAGGCGGCATGGTCCGCTTCATCCCCTACCCGGTGGTTTCCGGCTTCATGAGTGGCGTGGGCGTCATCATCGTGCTGCTGCAGACCGCGCCGCTGCTCGGGGCAACACCGCAACCCTCGCCCCTGGGCGCCGCACTCGCGCTGCCGGAAGTGATCGCGGCGTTCAACGGGCAGGCGCTGCTGCTCGGCTTCCTCACCCTGCTGGTGGTCTTTCGCATGCCGATGGCGGTGAGCCGGATCGTGCCGGCGCCTCTGGTGGCGCTCATCTCCATGACGGCGCTATCGGTCGCCGCCGGTTTCTCCGTGCCGGTGATTGGAGACATCCCCGCCGGGCTGCCCGATCTCATGCTTCCCTCTGTTTCGCTGGAGACGTGGACGACCGTGCTGGTGCTCGGTATCACACTCGGCATGCTGGGTGCGATCGACAGCTTGCTCACTTCGCTCGTGGCCGACTCGATCACGCGCACCCGCCACCAGTCCAATCGCGAGCTGATCGGACAGGGACTGGGCAACCTGCTGTGCGCCTTCGTCGGTGGCCTGCCGGGGGCAGGGGCGACCATGCGTACCGTGGTCAACATCAAGTCCGGTGGCCGTGGACGCGCATCGGGGGTGATGCATTCACTCTTCCTGCTCGCGCTGCTGTTGGGGCTGGGGCCGCTCGCGAGCGAGATCCCGCTCGCGGTGCTGGCGGGCATCCTGATCAAGGTCGGCATCGATATCCTCGACTACCGCCTGCTGCGCCTGCTGCGCACCGCCCCGCGCACCGACGTGGCGGTGATGCTTGCGGTGTTCGTGCTCACCGTGCTGGTGGACCTGATCGTGGCGGTCGGGGTGGGGGTGGTGCTGTCGATGGCGCTGATCATTCATCAGCTCGTTCGCCAGGCCCGCTTCAATGTGCGTCCGCTGCCGCATGCCGAACGCGTGCTCGAGGGGGACGGTGGCGCGGACCTGGAGAGCGGTATCCGGGTGATCGAGATCGACGGTGCGTTCTTTTTCGGGTCGGCGAGCCAGTTGCTTGACCGTGTGGATCAGGTCATCGGAACCCGCATTGCGCTCTTCGACTGCAGTCGGGTGCCCTTCATGGATCTGTCGGCGCAGTTTGCGCTCGAGGAGATGATCGAGCGTCTGCGCGCGCAGGACATCGAGACGCTGGTGGTGGTGCCCACGGCCATTCTCCCGCAGCTGCAACGCCTGCGCGCGCCCTGCCTGCCGGTGGCGATCCTGCGCGACGATCTGCCCAGTGCGCTCGCCGAGGCGCGACAGCGCGTGGCGGCTCAGGCCGGATAGCGCAGAAAGGGGGCGCGGGCCTGCTCCCACGCCGCTTCGTCGGCGCGCGCTGCTTCGTTGAGCGCTTCCGCAGGTGCGTGCGGGTCGTCCACCCATTCGCGCAGTAGCGGCGAGCCGTTGATCAGGTCGATTGCGAGCCGGTCGAACTCGTACTCGTAGCCGAAGTCGCGCCACAGCGGATATTCGGGCCACAGGCGGCGGATGGCCTTGAACGCAAGCGCCTGTACCCGCCAGGGGCGGAAGGTGGCGTGGTCGTAGTGCGCGGCATCCTCGACGTGGATCTGCACGCCTGCGCACAGCTTGCCCGCATGCTTGTGGAAGGTGGGCTCGAACCAGCAAGTGCGCAGCAGGCAGCCTTTCAGCCAGTTCGGGGCGAGGGCGCGCATCTCGGCGATGAGCGCGCGCGCGTCGAGGTCCGGGGCGCCGAAGAGCTCCAGCGGGCGGGTGGTGCCGCGGCCTTCGGACAATGTCGTGCCTTCCAGCATCACCGTGCCTGCGTAGGCGCGCGCCATCCACAGGTTGGGCGCGTTGGGGCTGGGGTTGATCCAGGTCCGCTCGCCCAGCGGCCAGCCATGTCCGGGCGCGACGCCCGGCTGCCAGCCCTCCATGTCGATCACATGCAGGTCCACATCCAGCCCAAGCGTGGCCACGAACCAGTGTGCGAGTTCGCCCATGGTCAGGCCGTGGCGCATCGGCAGCGGGCCGGCACCGACGAAACTCTCCCAGCCTTCGCGCAGCAGCGTGCCCTCGACCGGCCTTCCGGCGGGGTTGGGGCGGTCGAGGACCCACACCGACTTGCCATGCAGCGCCGCCTCTTCCAGCACGTAGCGCAGCGTGGTGATGAAGGTGTAGATGCGGCAGCCAAGATCCTGCAGGTCGACCAGCAGCACGTCGAAGCTGTCCATCATCGCCGCGGTGGGGCGGCGCACCTCGCCGTACAGGCTGAACACCGGGATGCCGAGCAGCGGGTCGGTGTAGTCGGGCGACTCCACCATGTTGTCCTGCTTGTCACCACGCAGGCCGTGCTGGGGACCGAACGCCGCAGACAGGCGGATGTCCGGCAGGGTGGCGAGCGCATCGAGGGAGTGGGTCAGGTCACGCGTGACCGAGGCCGGGTGCGCAAGCAGCGCGACCCGGCGTCCGGCCAGCGGGCGGCGCAGGGCAGGCTCGGCGAGGAGACGGTCGAGGCCGAAGCGGACAGGGGAGGCCATGCCTTCAATCCGCCTTGTCTGCGCCGACCGTCAGGCTCAGGACGAACGTATCCCGGGCGTGGAAGTCGGGCTGGTCTGCGGTGTGACGCAGCGCCCAGTACTCGAGCGGGCCGTCCCGGCGCTCGATCACCGCGGCGAGGCCAACTTGCAGGTCGCTGCCATCGCCTGTGTCCGGCAGCAGCGCTGCCGGGACATGGGCTTCGAGCAGCAGCGTTCCATCGTCCTGCGTGCAGTGGATCTCCGGTGGGGTGGCGGGGCGGTAGGCCTCATCGCGCTCGCGCGGTGCCCGGAACCCATATACCGCCCACTGTCCCGAGGGCGAGAAGTTGTACTCGCGGTAGGCGGACTCGCCGGGTCGGCCGAGGAACGCCTCGAAGCAGGTGTGCTCCCACAACGCCTCGGCTGCGGCGGGGCGACGCGGTGCCGGGATGACGAGCTGATCGAGGGCGCCGCCTTCGATACGGAACTCGAAGACGGCGCCGCCTTCCGGTAGCGCGTACATCGTCGCCAACAGACGTCCCACCGGACCCTGGCCGGGCGTGCCAGCATCCGGACTGGTGGGGTGCGGGCGCAGGCCGACGGTGATGACGGGGACGCGGGGACGTTCGGTAAGGGGCTGGATCACGATCTGGGCTGGCAACGGAGGGCTGACGATGGGGGCGGGTACGGCTGCCGGACGGGGTGGGGCGCGCACGCGGCATGGGAGGTGCGATGTTAACCGGTTCGGGCGGCCGCGCCCATGGTGCCGCCGCTCGGGCGCGCCGCGCCGCGTGCTGGCCTGGGTGTCCCGCGCGAGGGATTTCCCCGCTTGAGCCCCTGCACCCGGCATCGCACACTGCGGTGCCATGCGTGCACCTCCGCTTCTCCTCATCGTCCTCGCCCAGCTCTTCGGCACTTCGCTGTGGTTCTCCGCGAACGCCGCCGGCGAGGATCTCCTGTACACCTGGGGGCTGCAGCCAGCCGACATTGGCCGGCTGACGATCGCGGTGCAACTCGGCTTCATCGCCGGCACGCTCGGCTTTTCACTCAGCGGGCTGGCCGACCGCTTTGCGGCGAGCCGTATCTTCGCCGTCTGTGCGGTCGCGGGGGCGATGGCCAACGCCGGCTTTGCCTTGCTTGCCCAGGGCTTGGGCGAGGGCTTGGTATGGCGTTTTGCGGTGGGACTTGCGCTCGCCGGAGTGTATCCGCTCGGAATGAAGCTGGTGGTGAGCTGGGTGCCTCAGCAGGCGGGGGCTGCGCTGGCGTGGCTGGTCGGCATGTTGACCCTGGGCACGGCGCTGCCGCACGGCGTGCACATGCTCGATTCCGGTTGGGGCTGGCAAGCCACGCTGCTGGTGTCCTCGCTCCTCGCGCTGCTGGCGGCGGGAATGATCTTCTCGCTCGGGGACGGCCCGCATCTCCCCCGCCGTGCCGGTGCGCCGAAGCTGCGCCTGGGTGAAGGGCTGTACGCGCTGCGGGTACCGGACTTCCGTGCTTCTGCCTTCGGCTACTTCGGGCATCAGTGGGAGTTGTATGCCTTCTGGACGCTGGTGCCGCTGCTGGTGAGCGCAGCGCGGGGGGGCGAGGCCGGGGCGCCTTCCGGGCCGGCCTTCGCGGTGATCGGCATCGGTGCCGTCGGCTGCGTGCTCGGTGGCTGGCTCAGCCGGCGCATCGGCAGCGCGCGGGTGGCCGCGGTGGCACTGGCGGTGTCGGCGCTGTGCTGCGCGTTGTATCCCTTTGCCACCGCCTGGCCGCCGCTGGCGCTGGCGGGACTGATGCTGCTGTGGGGCGCAAGTGTGGTGGCCGATTCGCCGCACTTCTCCGCCCTTTCCGCGCGCGCCTGCCCACAGGAAAGCGTGGGCAGCGCGCTTGCCTTCCAGAATGCGATCGGATTCGCGATCACCATGGCCTCGATCGAGCTCACCACCGGGCTGTGGCCGCTGATCGGTGACCGCGTTGCCTGGGTGCTGCTGCCCGGACCCTTGCTCGGCCTGCTGGCCTTGCGCCCGCTGTTGCGGTCATCGTAGGTCCGCATGCGGCTCCGGAAGCCGATCCCGCGTCGATGGCGGGCTGCGGCGCGTCCAGCACGGGCATAACGATCTGCTTCGTAGCGATCTGCGTCTTATCCCTGCTCGCCGAAGTCGTTAAACTCGCGGTCCTTGTCCAGTTTGAGCCGGAGCGATCCATGACTGTCCAGCGCGTCCTCACCGGGATCACCACCTCGGGCACGCCCCACCTCGGCAACTACGCCGGTGCCATCCGTCCGGCGGTCGCTGCCAGCCGCCAGCCGGGGGTGGAGAGCTTCTACTTCCTGGCCGACTACCATGCGCTGATCAAGACCACCGACCCGCTGCGCGTGCAGCGCTCGACGCTGGAGATCGCCGCCACCTGGATCGCCGCCGGGCTGGACACCGATCGCGTGTGGTTCTATCGCCAGTCCGACATCCCCGAGATCCCCGAGCTCACCTGGCTGCTCACCTGCGTTTGCGGCAAGGGCCTGCTCAACCGCGCCCATGCCTACAAGGCGGCGGTGGACCGCAACACCGCCGAGGGCGTCGACCCGGATGCCGGAGTGAACATGGGCCTGTACATGTATCCCGTGCTGATGGCGGCCGACATCCTGATGTTCAAGGCGCACTCCGTGCCGGTCGGACGCGACCAGATCCAGCACATCGAGATGGCACGCGACATGGCGGGCAGCTTCAATCACCTGTACGGCGAGCATTTCGTGCTGCCCGAGGCCGCCATTGACGCTTCGGTCGCTACCCTGCCCGGGCTGGATGGCCGCAAGATGAGCAAGAGCTACGACAACACCATCCCGCTGTTCGCGCCCACCACCGATCTGAAGAAACTGATCTTCTCGATCGTCACCGACTCCCGGGCGCCCGGCGAGCCCAAGGACGCCGACGGCTCGGCGCTGTTCCAGCTCTACCAGGCCTTTTCCAGCGCGGAGGAGACGCGCACGATGCGCACTGCCTTCGAGCAAGGGATTGCCTGGGGTGAAGCCAAGCAGGCGCTGTTCGACAGGATCGAGGCCACGGTCGCGCCGATGCGCACGCGCTACGAGGCCCTGATTGCCGAGCCCGAGCGCATCGAGAAGCTGTTGCACGAAGGGGCCGCCAAGGCACGCACGATCGCCACGCCCTTCCTTGCCGAGTTGCGCCATGCCGTCGGCCTGCGCCGGCTCTCCACAGTCGCCGGCGCGGCGAAGGCGGAAAAGGCCAAGGCTGCACTGCCGCAGTTCAAGCAGTACCGTGAGGCGGATGGGCGTTTCCACTTCAAGCTCGTCGACGCCGATGGCCGCCTGCTGCTGCAGGGCGAGGGCTTCGCCTCGCCGCGCGAGGCGGGTGCGGTGGTGGCCGCGCTCAAGGCGGGCGACGCCTTCGAGATGAAGGAGGCGGCGCTGTGGCTGGCAGGTGCGCAGGTCGCGGCGCTTGCGGACGACGTGGACGAGGCGGCGCTGCGCGCTGCGCTGGCGGCGTTCGCCGACGGAGGCGCGTAGCGGGTCGTGCAGTCCCGCGTGCGGGAAACCCGTTTGCCGGGTGTCCGACTCACCGGGCACCCAGCTTTGGCATCGGTGCCCGGCTTCGTTACCATCGGCGGTTCGTGTGCCGCTCCGCGCAAGGGGCGTGGCACAGTCTTGATCGCATTCGTCGAGGAGTCCCACTCATGATCGTCTTCGTCACCGGCGCCTCTGCCGGCTTCGGCGCCGCCATCGCGCGCAGCTTCGTCCAGGGAGGGCACCGCGTGGTCGCCACCGCCCGCCGCAAGGATCGACTGGATGCGCTCGCCGCCGAGCTCGGCGACGCGCTGCTGGCGGTGGAGCTCGATGTGCGTGACGCTGATGCGGTCGCTGCCGTGCCGGCGGCGTTGCCGGCGGGTTTCGCCGAGGTGGATGTGCTGGTCAACAACGCCGGGCTCGCGCTCGGCCTCGAGCCGGCGCACCAGGCCTCGCTGGACGACTGGCACACCATGATCGATACCAACTGCACGGGGTTGGTGCAGGTGACGCGGGCCTTCCTGCCCGGCATGGTGGCGCGCAATCGTGGTCACATCTTCAACCTCGGCTCCATCGCCGGGCGCTGGCCCTACCCGGGTGGCAACGTGTACGGCGCGACCAAGGCCTTCGTGCGCCAGTTCAGCCTCAACCTGCGCGCGGACCTGATCGGTACCGCGCTGCGCGTGACCGACGTGGAGCCGGGCTTGTGCGGCGGCACCGAGTTCTCCAACGTGCGCTTTCACGGCGACGACGACAAGGCGGCGAAAGTCTATGCCGACGTGCAGCCGCTGACCGCCGAGGACATCGCCGACTCGGTGTACTGGATCGCCACCCGGCCGGCGCACGTCAATATCAACACCATCGAGCTGATGCCGGTGGCGCAGGCCTTCGGTGCGCTGCCGGTGCACCGCGGCTGAGAGTCGGGGCAGGGGCGGGGTGTCGAAAGGGGCGCCCCGTGCTCAGGGGTGGAAGGGCCAGAACAGCGGGATCAGTGCGCTGCACAGTAGCCAGGTGAGAAGGTTCATCGGCAGGCCCAGGCGCGCGAAATCGGTGAAACGGTAGTTGCCTGCGCTGTACACCAGGGTGTTGGTCTGGTAGCCGATCGGGGTTGCGAAGCTGCAACTGGCGGCGAACATCACACCGACGACGAAGGGGCGCGGGTCCACGCCCATCTGCTGCGCCAGCCCGATCGCCACCGGGGTGAAGAGCACCGCGATCGCGTTGTTGCTCAGCGCTTCGGTCGCGATCGAGGTGATCAGGATCATCAGTGAGAGCATCATCCACGGCGACAGCCCGTCGCCGAACTGTGCGAGTTGCCCGGCAAGCATCTGGTCCAGTCCCGAGTTGCGCATCGCGATGCTGATCGCGAGCATGCCGAAGATCAGCACCAGGATCGGCCACTCGATCGATTTGTAGGCTTCATCGCTGGTGACGCAACCGGTGGCGATCACCACCGCGGCACCGATCAGCGCGAGGCCCTCGATCGGCATCACGTTCAGCGCGGCGAGCAGCATCACGCCGGCGAGGGTGGCCAGCGCGATCGGCGCCTTGTGGCGGCGGCTCGCCATCTGGCGGCCCTCGGTGATCGCGAACAGGTCGCCGTTGTCGCAGAAGCGCTTGATCTGCGCAGGCGTGCCTTCCACCAGCAGCACGTCGCCGCTCAGGAGCTGGAAATCGTCGCCGATCTGCGCGAACGAGGCGTCGCGGCGGTGCACGGCGACAAGATGGATGCCGTAGCGCGCAAGCAGATCCAGGTCGCGGATCGGGCGCTGAATGTAGCGCGAGGTCTGGCCGACGATGGCCTCGACCATCACCACGCCATGGCGGCGCAGCGTCTCGATGTCGTGCCCCGCGTCGGCCTGTAGCCCGACGGCGTCGGTGCAGCGCAGCGCGATCATTGCGTCGCTACGGCTGTGTACCACAACGCGGTCGCCGACCGCGATCCGGGTCTCAGGCGCCGGATCCTTCAGCTCCATGTCGTTGCGCACCAGGTTCAGTACCTTGATGGTTCCATTGGACAGGCGCGCTTCGCGCAACGTCTTGCCGGCCAGGTGTGAGCCCTCGGGTACGAAGAGCTCGGTCATGAACCAGCGCTCTGCGCTGCCGAACTGCTGGCTCAGGGTTTCGCGCACCGGGAGCACGCGCGGGGCCAACACCAGCATGAAGACGCTGCCCACGAGTGCGATCAGGATCGCGGGCAGGCTGATCTCGAACATCGAGAACGGCGCCAGCCCCTGCTCGCGCGCTACGCCGTCGACCAGGATGTTGGTCGAGGTGCCGACCATGGTGATCAGCCCGCCAAGGATGGTGGCGTAGGAGAGCGGGATCAGCAGGCGCGAGGGCGCGAGGCCCTGGCGGGCCGCTACAGCGATCACCGCAGGGATCATCACCATCACCACCGGTGTGTTGTTGATGAAGGGCGACACCGCCACGCAGGCCACGATCAGGGCCAGCAGCAGCCGGCGCTCTCCACCGCCCGCTGCCGCCGCCAGCCACTCGCCGAGCTGGTCGACGCAGCCGGTTCGCGACAGCGCCGCGCTGAGGATGAACAGGCAGGCGATCGTGATCGGCGCACTGTTGGAGAACACGCCGAGCACTTCTTTCGTCCCCAGCACGCCCGCGGCGAGCAGCACCGCGACCGCAGTCATCACTGCCACGTCGGGCTTCACCCATTCGCGCACGAAGGCTGCGAACAGGGCGATGAGTACGAGGCCGACAAGAAGCGGGGCGTGGATCTCCGGGATCAGCATGAGACGGGGAGAGGTTTGCAGAAGACGCAGCTTATCCCGGCCTTTATGCTTCACAAAGACTAAATTGCGCAGAGGTTATTCAAAAAGGTAATTTGAAGGCAGTTGCGCGCTCGACGTGAAACCCAGGGCCTAGCGCCGTGCAGCGGCCAGCCGCGCCTGTGCGGTGCGGTCCAGCTCGGCGGCGCGCTCGCGCAGGAAGCCCAGGAAGGCTCCGGCGAGCGGGGTGAGCTGCTTGCCCGCCGGGTACACCACCTGCCACTGTGTCTGCAGGGGGGTCTCCTTCACGCGCAGGACGGCGATGCCTTCGTCTGCAGCATGGGCAAGGGCGTGGGCGGATAGCAGGGAGAGCCCGAGCCCGCCGGCCACCGCCTGTTTCACCGCCTCGTTGCTGCCGAGTTCCAGACGGGGGCGTAGCACGAGGCCGTGCGCTGCGAAAAACTGCTCTGCGGCCTGGCGCGTGCCCGAGCCGTGCTCACGCAGCACGAATTCTTCTGCTGCGAGCGCCTCGATTGGAAGCCGCTCGCGGCTCGCCAGCGGATGATCGGCGGCCGCGACGACGACGAGGGGATTGGACAGGAAGGGCGTGGCGACCACCGGTGGCGCCTGGGGCGGGCGGCTCATGATGTACAGGTCGTCGAGGTTGTCGGTCAGGCGGCGGATCACCGCGTCGCGGTTGAGAACCACGAGCGAGACCTCGACGGCCGGTCGTTCGCGGCGGAAGTCCCCGAGCAGGCGCGGGATGAAGGTCTCCGCGGTGCTCACCACCGCCAGGCGCAGGCGCCCGACCACGTCACCGCGCAAGCCGGCGAGGCGTTCGTCGAGGGTCTCGAGCTCCTGCTCCAGGCGTTCCGCGGTTTCCACCACGAGCTTGCCTGCGGCCGTCAGGTGCAGGCGCCGGCCTATGCGCTCGAACAGCGGCAGCCTGACCTGGTCGGCGAGTTGGCGCAGCTGTGCGGACAGGGTGGGCTGGGCAAGGTGCAACCGCTGCGCCGCGCGGGAGACGGTGCCTTCGCGCGACACGGTGAGCAGCAGGCGCAGCTGATGGAAGGTGAGACGCATCGATGGAGAGGTAAAAGTGGTGATATAGAGAAAAGTCTATTTACATTACAACAATAAATCATTTTTCTGCATGTGTGCGCTGCGGCAGAATCTACGCGTCCGGTCGTAAAGGCCCCGTCGCAAGAACCTCCCCGCAAGGAATCCCACATGGTCGATGCAGTTCCCTTCTTCTTTGCCCTCGGTGCCGTCGCCTCCCTGGCCCGCTCCGGGCTGCGCCTGCCTGCAGCGGTCTTCGAAACCCTGTCGATCTATCTGCTGCTGGCGATCGGTCTGAAGGGGGGCGTGGAGATTGCGCGCTCGGAGAGCGCGACCCTGTGGCTGGATGCCCTGCTCGCGATCGGCCTGGGTGCAGCGATTCCGCTGTTCGTGTTCCCGCTCTTTCGCATGCGCTTCTCGCGTGCGGATGCGGCGTCGCTGTCTGCGCACTACGGCTCTGTGAGTATCGTGACCTTTGCGGTTGGCGCAGCAGTGCTGGCCGGACGCGGGGTCGAGGTCGAGGGGCATCTCGCCCTGCTCGCCGCGCTGATGGAAGCGCCAGCCCTGATCGTCGCCACCCTGATCGCCCGCTGGGGCGTGAAATCCGCGGATGGCAGTTCCACCGCGGGCGCGCTCGTGCATGAGGTGTTCGCAAACAAGAGCGTGGTGCTGCTTGGCGGCGGCATCCTGATCGGCTGGATCGCCGGGCCACAGGGGCTGGAGCCGCTGTCGCCGCTGTTCGTCGATCTGTTCAAGGGCGCGCTGTGCCTGTTCCTGCTCGAGATGGGCCTGATCGCGGCCGACCGATTGCCCGACCTGCGTCGCGCTGGTTTCTTCCTGGTGGCCTGCGGGCTTGCACTGCCGCCGGTGCTCGCGCTCGGAGGCTGGGCCGTGGCGCAGGCAATGGGCCTGGGGGTGGGCGGAACGGTGCTGATGATGACGCTCGCCGGCAGCGCTTCCTACATCGCGGCGCCGACCGCGATGCGCATCGCCGTGCCCGAGGCCAATCCCGCACTCGGGGTGGCCGCGGCGCTTGCGGTCACCTTCCCCTTCAATCTGCTGCTCGGGATTCCGCTATACCTGTGGTGGGCGCAGAAGATGGCGGGGGTTTGAGCAATGCGCCCGGGTCGCGCTCGCCGGATGGCGGCGCGGCCTGCGCCGCTGAGCCTTCGGCGTCTGCGCCCTCGTGCGCCAGATCGACGCCAGCCGGGAGCGTCGGCGGTGTCCCGGTTCGATCCTCGGAGTCCTCTGCGCTGAATGCGGCCGCGGCCTGGGCTGCGCCGGGCGCTGGAGCGGCTTCCGGGGCCAGAATCGTCTGTGGCTCCTCGGTATCGCCGTCGGCCGTGAGCGCTTCGTCCGGGGAGGCGTCCTGCGCGGTGCGCGGGCCCTGATCCTCGACCTTGTCTTCAACTGCTTCGGGGTCCTGAGCGCTCCCGGCGTTCTCGTCCGGTGTGACCATCTCGAGCACCTCCGGCGAGGTGCGCATCATCGGCGTGAACTGCGCGGGTTCGTCGACGATCTCGTCGGTGGTGCGACGCGAAAGGATGATCGCGAAGATCGCCAGCGGCACGAACGCCAGGCCCAGGTGCAGCGGTAGCGCGATGGCGCCGAAATGGCCCATCAGTGCGCCCGCGATGGCCGGGCCGGCCGCCGCGCCCACGCCGTGCAGGAACAGCACGCCGGTATTGCCGGCCAGGATCTCGTCCTGGTGCAGGTGGTCGACGAGGTGGGCCACCACGATGGGATAGACCGCGAATGCAGCGCCGCCGAACAGGAAGAGTCCGGCCAGGGTCACGTATTCGATGTGGCCGAGGAGTGCGACCAGGGTGCCGGACACCACGGCGCCGGCTGCTGCGACGCCGAGCACCAGGCGGCGGTCGCCGGAGTCCGAGAAGCGGCCCATCGGCCACTGCAGCACGGCGCCGCCGATGATTGCGGTGGTCATCAGCAGACCGATGCCGGCCGCGTCCAGGCCGATGCGCTCGCCGAACACCGGCGTCAGGCTCCAGAACGCGCCCATCGACAGGCCGGACGAGAGTGCGCCGACGAAGGCGGCAGGGGCCGCACGCCAGATCATGCGCAGATTCAGGCGCGGGCGGCTGCCGATCTGTGGCTGTGGAAAGCGCGTCATCGTGACCGGCAGCAGCGACAGGCAGACGAACACCGCGGCGATCGCGAACAGGGTGAAGTTCTGCGGTGAATCCAGGCGCAGCATCTGCTGCGCAGCCGCCAGCGCAGCGAGGTTCACCACCATGTAGATGGCGAACACCTGGCCACGGCGCTCGGGCGCGGTCTGATCGTTGAGCCAGCTCTCGATGACGGCGTAGAAGCCCACCAGGCCCACGCCGGTGAATACCCGCAGGCCCATCCAGAACCAGGCATCCACGACCACCGCATGGAGCAGGATGCAGCTCGCGACCGTGGCGCCGAAGAAGGCGAAGGCGCGGATGTGGCCCATGCGCCGGATCAGCCGCGGCGCGACGAAGGTGCCGAGGAAGAAGCCGAGGAAGTAGGTCGAGCCGATGAGGCCGAGGGTGTTGTCCGAGAAGCCTTCCAGGCTGCCGCGCAGGGAGACCACGGTGTTGAGCAACCCGGAGCCGAGCAGCAGGAGGGCGATGCCGGTGAGCAGGGCGCCGATGGGGACCAGGGTGCGGAGCATGGGCATTGCGGACACGACTGTCCGCCCCGTGTGGGGGCGGTCGCTGCGCCCGTGGAAGGGTCGTCGGTGTCTGGATTCTAACAGGCGTGCCCAGCCATGCCCCTGCGCGGGCCGTTTCAGCGTGGCCGGCGGGGGTGGGCGCAAGTCCGGTGCGCGGGATTGTGCGGGTGTTGCGGCGCCGCATATCTTGCCAAGTGGCGGGGGTCTTGCAAGAATTGTGCGCGGCGCCAATCATGCGCCGTCTGCTTTACCCGGACCGACGCGGGGACGACCCCGCCCGCCATGCGCATGCACGCGGCGAACGTCGGCCTTTTTTGCGGGACGACCCGCTGGATGAGGGTGTGCGCGAGAGATGCGTCCGCCCGAAGGGTTTCCCCTTGTCTGCCAAACCCAAGCTTCGCTCCTTCCCGGATCGCCTGCGCCAGATCGCAATGTTCGAACTCGGCGGCCTGGTGCTGATCACGCCGCCCTTCGCCTGGGCAAGCGGGGTTCCGCTGACCGACTCCATCGGCTTGCTGGCACTGCTGGCCCTGGTCGCCGCGATCTGGAACGGCTGCTACAACACCAGCTTCGACTGGGTGGAAGGTCGACTTACGGGTCGCACCGCCGACCGTCGTCCGTTGCGGCTGCGCGTACTGCATGCGGTCGGTTTCGAGTCGGGTCTGCTGGTGATGACCCTGCCGGTCATCGTCGCGTGGACCGGCATGGGCTGGGTCGATGCGCTCATCGCGGACATCGCGCTGGCGATCACCTACACCCTCTACGCTTTCGTATTCAACCTCGGCTATGACCGCTTCTTCCCGATCCAGCCGGTCCGGGACAGGCTGCCGGACCCGGTGTCGGCGGAGCGCTGAGAAATGGCTCCATCGAATGGTCTGGATACGCTCGGCGCCGTTGCCGCAGCAGACCTCAGCAGGCTGAACACCTTCGGCCTGCGCGCGCGCGCCGCGTGCCTGGTCAAGGTGCGCAGTGTCGCCGACGTGCGCGCGGCCATCGCCACGCCGCAGTGGAGTACGGGGCGCCGACTGGTGCTGGGGGGGGGCAGCAATCTGGTGTTCACCGGCGATTTCGACGGCACGGTGCTCAAGGTCGAGATCCCTGGTCGACGCCTGCTGCGCGTCGATGACGAGGGTTGGACGATCGAGGCCGGGGGCGGCGAGTGCTGGCACGACTTCGTGCGCTGGACGCTCGACCAGGGCTGGCCGGGGCTGGAGAACCTGTCGCTGATCCCGGGTACGGTCGGCGCCGCGCCGATCCAGAACATCGGCGCCTACGGCCTGGAGTTGGCCGATCGCTTCGAGTCGCTCGATGCGGTCGATCTCGATACGGGTGCCCTGCGGATGTTCGACCTGGCGGCCTGCGGGTTCGGCTATCGGGACAGCGTGTTCAAGCGCAATCCGGGTAGGTGGCTGGTGAGTACGGTGCGCTTTCGCCTGCCGCGGCCTTGGCAGCCGCTCACCCGCTACGCAGACCTCGCGCTCGAGCTTGCGGCGCGCGGTTGCAGCGCACCTGAGGCCCGGGCCGTCTCGGACGCGGTGATCGCGGTCCGGCGCCGCAAGCTGCCGGACCCCGCCGAGATCGGCAATGCCGGCAGCTTTTTCAAGAACCCGGTGGTCGACGCAGAACGATGCGCCCGGCTGCTGGCCGCCCACCCGGGCATGCCACACTACCCCCAGGCCTCCGGGCAGGAGAAGCTCGCTGCTGGCTGGCTGATCGAGCAGGCTGGCTGGAAGGGGCGAAGCCTGGGGCCGGTAGGCAGCTATTCACACCAGGCTCTGGTGCTGGTGAACCACGGTGGCGCCACGGGGGGCGATGTGCAGCGTCTGGCGCAGGCCATCATGGCCGATGTGGAAGCACGCTTCGGCGTGTGCCTCGAGCCCGAACCCGTCTTCGTCTGAAAGGGCGTGTTGTCGCCAGTCCCGGCTCCCGCCCGCCCGCTACTTTCCCGCTCGTATAGATGATGCCCAAAAACGAATCCGCCGCTCGACTCTCCGCCCTCGGTGCCTCCCCCTCTCTCTCTCCCCCAGCCTCTGCGCCCGTGCTCGCAGCGTTGCGTGCGGAGTTCGGCACCGAAGTGCTCCCCAGTGCCGAGGCCGACCCCCGACACCGCACGGACTGGAGCGCCTTGCGGGGTGGCGAGCCGCTGGCCGTGCTGCGCCCGCGCAGCACGGACGAGCTTGCACGCATGCTTGCGCTGTGTAACGCGCATGGTCAGGCCGTGGTGCCGCAGGGTGGGCTCTCGGGGCTGGTGGGGGGGGCTGTGCCGTGCGGGGGCGAGGTCGTGATCTCGCTCGAGCGCATGAACCGGATTGAGGCAATCGACGTGGATTCAGGCACGGTGACCGTGCAGGCGGGCGCGCTACTGCAGACGGTGCAGGATGCGTGCCGTGACGCAGGTGCGCTGCTCGCCATCGACCTCGGTGCGCGCGGTTCGTGCCAGATCGGTGGCAACGTGGCGACCAACGCCGGCGGCAATCGCGTGATCCGCTACGGCAATACGCGCGACTCGGTGCTGGGGCTGGAGGTCGTGCTGGCGGATGGCACCGTGCTCGACATGATGAACCGCATGGTCAAGAACAACGCCGGTATCGACCTGAAGCACCTCTTCATCGGCAGCGAGGGGCTGCTCGGTGTCGTCACGCGTGCGGTGCTGAAGCTGCAGCCCTTGCCGCGCGCCACCTGCACCGCGCTGGTGGCGGTGCCCGACTTCGATGCGGCGCTACGCTTTCTGCGCCATGCGCAGCAGAGTCTGTCCGGGCAGGTGAGCGCGTTCGAGATCATGTGGCGCGACTACTTCGAGGCCGCGCTTGCTGCGACGGGTAGCCGGCGACCGCTCGGGGACGACCACCCGGTCCTGGTGCTGATCGACATGCAGGGTGGCCAGCCGCAGACGGACACGCGACGTTTCGAGGCAATGCTGGAAGAGGCGCTGGCGGAGGGGTTCCTGCTCGATGCGGCGCTGGCGCAGTCGGTGGCCGATGCCGAGGCGCTGTGGGCGATCCGCGATGGAATCGCCGAGATCGTGCGCGATTACGCGCCGACGCTGAACTTCGACGTCTCGGTGCCGGTGGCGGAGATCGGCGCCTGCGCACAGGCCGTGCGCGAGAACCTGCAGGCCGGCTGGCCGGAGCTGCCCGCGCTGTTCTTCGGTCATGTGGGCGATGGCAACCTGCATGTGCTGGTGGGCCGTGTGCCTGCGGACGCAGCGACACGGCATGCGATCGAGGAAGCGGTCTATGGCGTAGTGCGCCGCCGCCGCGGATCGGTGTCTGCCGAGCATGGCATCGGCGTGCTCAAGCGCGACTGGCTGCACTATTCGCGCAACGAGGCCGAACTGGTTCTGATGCGCAGCCTCAAGGCGACGCTGGACCCGAAGGGTATCCTCAACCCGGGCAAGATGCTGTGAGCGCGATCGGGGCTAGATGACCTGGCGGGGGTGCTCGATCACTATCTGATAGACGAGGCTCTTGATCTGCATGCGGTCGGTGGGTGACAGATCACGGAAATCGACGCCATATTGGTACTCGACGTCGTCCTCGCCCTCCGCCGCGCCTTCCTGAACGTTGCGGATGTCCGCCGCCACGTCGATGACCGACTCCACATCATGGAGCTTCGTCTCGAAGCGCAGCCGCACCAGCCCGCCCTCCTCGCCGAGCGGGACGAGGCTGTGGATCAGGGCGCCGGTGGCGCTGAGGTTGAGCAGGGTTCCCTGAGCCATTTCGCCGCCGTCTCCCTTCCCGACCTGGGCGGGAATGCTGGTGCGCACCCGCATCGCCTTGCGGATCAGCGTGCCCTGGGCCTTGGTCGGAAAGCTCAGGTGCAGGTAATCGAAAGGCAGCTTGCACGCGCGCAGTACCGAGGCTCGGAAGGCGAAGGCGCTTTGGCGCGAGAAGGCGCGCACGATGACCAGGTCGTTCTCGATCAGTGCGATCCGGTTCCGCCCCGCGGCCGGTGCCGTCACCATCAGGCTGACGCCTTCCAGGTAGCCCAGTACGCGCACGAAGGCGCGCTGCATCCCGGTCGAGGCGGAGCACTCGATCTGCAGCCGGTCGCCAACCGCCAGGCGCATGTCTTCAAAGCTGAAACTGCTGCTCGCTTCTTGTCCTTTTTCGATTGTTTGCTCGGTCATCGTAGTCGCGCTGCAGAAAGGAGTGCGGGAAAGGTCAGAGGTTTGCCGCGCCTCGCATTGAATCGGTCGAGGCCCGAATGCGCAAGTGCATATTGCGCATTTCGGATACTGCGGGCGGATAGCGGCTGGAAAAGCCGGACACCTGGAGCGTCCGGGCGATCTGAATGTGCATTGCGGTGATGTATGATCCGCGCTCTTCTTTCGTGCCCGCTCTCCGCCTGGCGCCGATTCGCATTGTTTGGTGCGTCGGCTGGAGACGCTGCGCAGGACGGCATTTTTGGGCAGTTGAACGATCACCCTGGACCGCAGGTACCGCATGAGCACGGCTCCCTATCCCCTGTTCCTCGCATGCGCCGCTGTGCTGGCGGGAATGCCGATGGCGACCCAGGCCGCGAACTGGTACGACAACGCCGTCACCTACGTCCGCGGCACCGAGTTTACCGAGCCAGGCAACCGGCGCGAGGTGCGCAAGGACATCGTGCAGTTCACCCATGCGAGTGGCTACGCGCTCGGACAGAATTTTCTCAGCCTCAAGGCCCTTCGCTCCGACGCGACCGACCCGAAGAAAGGGCACAGCCGTGGCGCGACCGAGGTATATCTCGCCTACCGTCACCAACTCCACCTGGGCAAGGCGTTCGAGCGCAGCTTCGCGTTCGGGCCGGTGAAGGAGGTGGCCCTGAGCGCTGGCTTCGACCTCAACACCAAGGACACCGCGTTTTCGCCGCGCAAACGCTTCGTCGTGGTCGGCCCCACCTTCAAGTTCGACGTGCCCGGCTACCTTGACCTGAGCCTGATGGTGGGCAAGGAGTGGAACCGCTGCCGGCTCGACGCGCCGGTCTGTCCGAAGCGCGAGATCGGCTTCGATCCGCAGTGGGTGGTCAATCTGGTGTGGGGTATTCCGTTCCGGGCCGGCTCGGTGCCGCTGCAGTTCGAAGGCTTCCTCGCCATCAACGGCGAGAAGGGGCGTGA
Organism: Thauera sp. ZXT1-4; assembly: GCF_052598215.2. Taxonomy (NCBI): domain Bacteria; kingdom Pseudomonadati; phylum Pseudomonadota; class Betaproteobacteria; order Rhodocyclales; family Zoogloeaceae; genus Thauera; species Thauera sp. ZXT1-4. The sequence continues at coordinate 95,657 of NZ_JBQWSN020000006.1, forward strand.
CTACGCCGGCACCCGCACCGGCACCGAGACCCTCATGCGTACTGCGCTGATGATTGATGTCGGGCAGATGGCCTGGGGCCGGAAGAAGTCCCTGCTCGTCGGCATCGGCTATGAATACTGGCGCAACAAGTTCGGCAATCAGACGTATCCCGATGGGCGCCCGCTTCCGGGTATCGACACCGACGCGCCGACGCTGCAGGTCGCCTGGCATTTCTGAACGCCGATGTCCGTGTCTGGCGCCGCTCCGTCTTGCCCGGCCTGCCCGGTGTGTCTGGACCCCGCGCCGCGACCCTTCATCACGGTGGGTGGGCGTGACTACTGGCGCTGCGAGATCTGCGAGGCAACCTTCCTCGTGCCTGCGCAGCGACCGGCGCAGGCCGATGAGCGGGCGGAGTACCTGCTGCATGCGAACGATCTTCAGGACATCGGCTACCGGCGCTTCCTGTTCCGTCTGGCCGAGCCCTTGCTGGTGCGCCTGCCGCCGGCTTGTGACGGACTTGACTACGGCTGCGGGCCTGGGCCTGCGCTGGCGACCATGCTGCGCGAAGCGGGGCATCGGGTGGCGCTCTATGACCCCTTCTTCGCACCTGATGCAGCCGTGCTCATGCGCCGCTACGACTTCATTACCTGCACCGAGGTGGCCGAGCACTTCCATGATCCTGCGACCGAGTTCAGCCGCTTTGACCGCATGCTGCACCCCGGGGGCTGGCTGGCGCTGATGACCTGCTTCCAGACCGACGATGCGCGCTTCGCAAACTGGCACTACCGGCGCGACCCGACCCACGTGGTGTTTTACCGCGAGGCCACCTTCCGCCACATCGCCCGCCTGCTCGGCTGGCAGTGCGAGATTCCGTGCAAGGATGTGGTGCTGATGCAGAAACCCGGCGCGGCGCATGCAGTTTAGGCGCGTTGCGCCGCTACGGTATGGGTGGGCGCTTACTCCGGAACGCAGATCTTCCCTTTCGAGGCGGCCGCCAGCGTCTTCACGCTCAGCAGCGCCACGACTGCGGTGAGCACCGCGAGCAACAGCCAGGCGAGCGAGGTGTAGAAGCCCAGCCCGCTGCGCACGCCCATCTCGAAGCTCGCCAGCGTCATCGCCGCGAGCGGGAAGGAGTAGGCCCAGCCCGAGATCGCGAACGGCAGGCGGAAGAAGCGCAGCGCGTTGCTTGCCAGCAGCAGGGTGAGGAAGAGCGCGGTGAAATAGAGCACGCGGGCAAAGACGTCGAGGCCGTCGATCAGCGCCACGTAGGCGAGGAAGCCGGCAGCCGGCGGCGCGATGAGGATGAACAGCGTCGGCGCGAGGCGGGCCGGCAGTGGCTCGTTGAAGAACAGGCGGTGCAGGATGATGGTCATCAGCACCAGCCAGAAGACCACTCCGATGCTGAAGAAGAACCAGCTCACATCCACTGGTGCGAAGCCCACGCCAGCGATCGGCACCAGGATGTTGCCCACCACCGGGATGAACCAGGCCGGGTTGGCGTGCTCGAGCTTGTAGCGAGGGTGGTGGATCCAACTGCTCATCGCGGCGAGCGTGAACGCAAGGTGCAGCGCCGCCCCGAGACCCCAGATCCACGCGGCCGTACCCGGCATGTCGCGCCCCCAGGCCACGGAGAGCAGGATCAGGCCGATGGATATGGCGGGGAAGAAATTCAGTTTCACCGGATGCATCCAGTCGGCACGCACCGCCTGAGGGCGGCGCAGTAGCTTGCTCGCATACACCGCGAGCAGGAACAGGAAGATGCCTGAAGCGAGCAGGCGCAGCAGGTCGCCGATGGCTTCGGGGGCGCCCGATACGTGGTGGGCCTTGATCCAGGCGAGAGCGAGTCCGGCGAGGCCCATCACGATCGAGAACAGGGCGACCGGAAAATGCGTCAGCCGGTCAAGGGGCTCGGCGGCTGCAGATGTGGATGGTGCGGGCGCAGCGGGGGCGGACGGAATGGCGGACGGAACAGGGGCGTTCATCGTGAGGCTCCGGCTAGCGAAGTTCGGGGTAGGTCTTCCTGAGTCGGCCGTCGGCGAAGAATGCGCCGAGCGGAAGCAGCGCTCCGATCAGCAGCATTGCACCGAGCGAAGGCTTGAGCGCGCCGCGAACGAGTGCTGCGATGGTGCTGATCGCCAGTGACAGGAACAGCACGCCGTGTACGGGGCCGAGGAGCTTTACGCCGATCGGCTGGTCCAGCATGTACTTCACCGGCACCGCGACGAAGACGAGCATGAGCAGGGCGATGCCGTCGGCGAAGGCCAGTCGGTGAATCAGTTTGCGATGCGTGGACACGGGTACTCCTGTTACGGAAATGGGTGCCGCGCCATCGCCGGCGGTGTGGTTCCATTGGAACGTCCGTCAGCTGGCGCGGCCTGGGGTGGGGGCGGTGGATCACGACTCGCCGAACCTCGCGGTGCGGACGGAGACGCAAACCTTGCGCTGGGCCGACTATGTTGTCGGCTTCCTGCCGCGCTTCTACACGCAAGCCGCGTGCCAGCAGTTGAGGTTTTCCTGGGCGGCGCTCGCACACGATGGCGTGGCTGGGGTTTGGCGTGGCAGGGCCTGGCAGGCAGTAATGGCAGTCTGCCGAAAGCAGACAAATTTGACGTAGCCATGACGCAGTCTGACGCAATGCGTGGCAGTTGTTTGCTGCGATCCTGGCTGAGGCGCTGAAAACCGGCCACGTTTTCACGGGTTTCGTGGCACCCAAATTGCTTCACTCCGGACATGAACGACAAGCGCACTCGACCCCTCGTTTTCCGGGCCGCCGGATTGATCTCCCTCGCATGTGTCGGGCTGGCGATGGAGCGCATCGCACCGGCTTCGGAGCACGAATGAACGCGATCTCCCTTTCTCCCCTGGATCGGCTGCCGGCGCATGCGCGCGCAGTGGTGCGCGAGCTGTCCGGCGGCAACGAGTTCGCCAGCCGGCTCGCGGCGATGGGCATGGTGCTGGGCGCATCGGTCGAGGTGATGCAGAACAGCGGCCGCGGCCCGATGCTGGTGCGCGTGCGCGACACCCGGCTCGCGCTCGGCCGGGGCGAGGCCAACAAGGTCCTGGTCGAGGCCTGCCCGACATGAGCGCAGCGGCAAGCGGGCGCGAGCGCGTGCTCATCGGCCTCGCCGGGCAGCCCAATGTCGGCAAGACGACGGTGTTCAACCTGCTCACCGGGCTCGAACAGCACGTCGGCAACTGGGCCGGCAAGACCGTCGAGCGCGCCGAGGGCACCGTCCGCCACGAGGGCGTCGAGGCCACGCTGGTGGACCTGCCCGGCACCTATAGCCTCACCGCCAATTCTCCCGAGGAGCGTGTCGCGCGCGATTTCCTGATCTTCGAGAAGCCCGACGTGGTGATGGTGATCGCCGACGCCTCGGCGCTCGAGCGCAGCCTCTATCTGCTCGCCGAGCTGCTCGCGCTCGGGCTCGATACGCCGATCGTGCTCGGACTCAACATGACCGACGTCGCCGCCTCGCAGGGCATCGACATCGACCCCGGGGTGTTCGCGGCGGCGCTCGGCCTGCCGGTGGTGCCGCTGGTTGCGCGGCGGGCGCAAGGCGTGGCGGTGCTCGTCGGCACCGCGTTGCGTCTGGCCGTTGACCCATCGGCATGCAAGCCGGTGCGTCCGGAGATCGCCGCGCCGCACCGCGAGGTGCTCGCCGCGGTGCATGCGCTGCTTGAGGGGCACGTGCCCGCTCCCTATCCGGCGCACTGGGTGGCGATGAAGCTGCTCGAGGGCGACGGTGAGCTCATCGACCTGGCGCGCCAGTGGGCGCCCGAGCCAGTGTGGGCGCAGATCGAGGCCCTGCTCGGCGAGCACGAGGACGCGGTGCTCGACATCGCCGCGGGGCGCTACGAGTGGATCGAGCGCATGGCGCGCGCCGCGGTGCGACGCCCCCGCCTCGGCCAGGTGAGCCTGACCGACCGGCTCGACCGCGTCGCCCTGCATCCCGTGTGGGGCCTGGTGCTGCTGATGGGCGTGTTCGCGCTCATCTTCGGGCTCACCTTCGAGCTCGCCGGGCCGGTGCAGGACTGGCTCGAGAGCGGGCTGATCGAGCCGCTCGGCGTCTGGCTGGGCGAGCGCCTGGCGAGCGCGCCGCCCTGGGTCTCGGGCCTGCTGGTCGACGGGGTGCTCGGCGGCGCCGGTACGGTGATCACCTTCGTGCCGCTGCTGGCGGTATTCTTCGCCGCGCTCGCGCTGCTCGAGGACACCGGCTACTTCGCCCGCGCGGCCTACGTCATGGATCGCTACATGCACCGCATGGGCCTGCACGGCAAGAGCTTCCTCCCACTGTGCCTGGGTTTCGGCTGCAACGTGCCGGCGGTGATGGGCGCGCGCGTGATCGACTCGCCCAGCGGCCGCCTGCTCACCATCCTGCTTGCGCCGCTGGTGCCGTGCAGCGCGCGCCTGCTGGTGCTCGCGTTTCTCGCACCGGTGTTCTTCGGCGAGGTGGCGCTGGCGGTGACGCTCGCCTTCATCGGCGTGAACCTGCTGCTGGTGGCGGTGGCGGGGAGCCTCTTCAACCGCTCCCTGTTCCGCGGCAAGCGCGTGTTCTTCATCATGGAGATGCCGCTCTATCACGTGCCCAGTGTGCGTACCATCGGGCGCTTCGTGCGCCGGCACGTGATCGCCTTCCTGCGCAATGCGGGCAGCCTGATCCTGATCTTCTCGGTGGTGCTGTGGGCGCTCGCCTACTTCCCCGGCGAGGGGCTGGAACAGAGCTGGCTCGGTCGCTTCGGCCAGGGCATCGCGCCGGTGAGCGAGCTGCTCGGCCTCGACTGGCGGCTCATCGTCGCGCTGCTGGCGAGCTTCGTCGCCAAGGAGAACGCCATCGCCGCGCTCGGCATCCTGTACGGTATCGAGGGCGAAGGCCAGGCGCTGGCCGAAGTGCTCTCGGCGAGTATCCCGGTGGGTTCGGCGCTGGCTTTCCTCACCGCGACCATGTTGTTCATCCCCTGCGTCGCCACGCTGGTCGTGATGCGCACCGAAACCGGCAGCTGGCGCTGGCCGATGGTGAGCGTGGCACTGCATCTCGCGTTGTCGATCGTGGGCGCGATGGTGGTGTATTGGGGGTGGATGGCGCTGGCCGCGGCCTGAAGGCCGGGCCGGTCCCACGGCGGGGCCGGTGTCCTGCCGGTTCAGACGGTCCGGTGGTGCTCAGCCCACATGCGAGCGCGCCCAGCGCACGATGTCGGCGGCGGCCATGGCGCCCGCCTGGCGGGCGATCTCGCGGCCGCCACGGAACAAGGCCAGTGTCGGGATGCTGCGGATGGCATGGCGTGCGGCGATGGCCTGGTGGGCTTCGGTATCCAGCTTGGCAACGCGGAACTGTGGCTCGAGCATGCTCGCCGCCTGCGCGAAGGCGGGCGCCATCATGCGGCAGGGGCCGCACCAGGGTGCCCAGAAATCCACCAGCACCGGGATGTCGTTGCGGCCGATGTGGCGGTCGAAGTGGGGGGCGTCGAGCTCGAGGGGCTGGGCGGTGAAGAGCGGTTGCCTGCACTGGCCACACGCGGGGTTTTCGCCCAGGCGCGCGGCAGGAACGCGGTTGACCGCGTGGCAGTGCGGGCAGACGAGGTGCAGGGCTTCGGACATGACAGGCGCTCCGTGAAAGTCAGCCTTCGCTCATATCGGTGCGGGGCGCCGCAAGTTCAAGCCGTCCCGTTCTTGTTTGCCTTTGCGGGCCGCTGGGGAGGCGTGCCCACGCCATCCTGCTCCATCTGCATGCGCAGGGCATGTGCGTGCGTACGTGCCTGCTTGAAGACGGCGTCGGCCTCCTCCGGGTCGAAGTCGCTCGCATAGCGCTTCTTCACCCCCTGCTCGTTGAGCAGCAGGTGGATCGACGGTGCCACGCCGCGCTCGGTGAGGCTGCTCTTCGTGCATTCCAGCGCACAGCCGTCGAGCGCCAGAATGGGGCGGCCCGAGCGCGCAATCTTGACCAGCGCCGGCACGTTGCCGCCGACGCCGGCGATGCACGACATCTCCGCCTCGCCTTCATGGTCCAGGCGCAGGGCGACGTGGTTCGCCATCTGCGCGGCGCTGGAGCAGCCCGAGCAGGCATAGACGAGCGGAAGGTTCTTCTTGCGGCCGGCCATGCGGCAGTCCTCGCGGAGAAGTTGGATGCGGTGGAAGTGTACGCCCACCGGCTGTGGGTACCAAGCCTGGGGATGGCCCACAAGGCGCAGGCAGGCAGCATGCGACGCGGGGGTTACAATTCGACCATCATCTGCTCATCCATTCCTATCCGTGCCCTCAAGACGAAAGCTCTATCGCGGGCGAAACCCTGCACGTGCCCAGAGCATCGCCGAGCTGCGCGCCATGGCGGAACATCGGCTGCCGAACTTCTGCCTCGAGTATGTCGAGGGCGGCGCCGACGACGAGCTCACGCTGGCGCGCAATCGCAGCGCGCTCGATGAGGTTTTGCTCTTGCCGCGTACGCTGGTCGATGTGTCGCAGCGCTCCCTCGCAGTGCCGCTGTTCGATGTGGACATCGCACTGCCCGCGATCATCGCGCCGACCGGTTTCAACGGGCTGCTGACGCACGCAGGTGACCGCGTGCTGGCCGAGGCGGCGAAGGTGGCCGGCATTCCGTTCTGCCAGAGCATGGTATCGACGGTGGCGCTGGAGGAGATCGCCGAGATCGGTGTGCGCCACTGGATGCAGATCTACCCTTTCAAGGACCGCGACAACCTTGCCGCGGTAGTGAAGCGGGCCGAGCTCGCTGGCTGCGAGGCGATCGTGCTTACCACCGACGCTTCGGTGTTCGGTAACCGCGAGTGGGACCGGCGCAACTACCGAGCGCCGATGAAACTCAGCTGGCGCAACGTGTTCGATGTGGCCCGGCATCCAGCCTGGGTTTGGGATGTGCTCGTGCCGCACGGCATGCCGCGCTTTCGCAACCTGGGCGACTTCCTGCCGCCCGGTATGGACAGCGCGAAGAACGCCGCAGCCTTCCTCGCCGCGCAGATGGATACCTCGCTCACCTGGGAGGACGTGCGCTGGCTGCGCGCCCTGTGGCCGCGCAAGCTGCTGGTGAAGGGCGTACTGCTGCCTGAGGATGCGCTGCGGGCGAAAGAGGCGGGCGCGGACGGTGTGGTGGTGAGCAACCATGGCGGCCGGCAGCTCGATGGTGCCCCGGCGCCGATCGAGACACTGGCTGCGGTGCGTCAGGCGGTGGGCGCGGAGATGACGGTGATCGTGGACAGCGGTTTCCGGCGCGGCAGCGATTTCGTCAAGGCGCGCGCGCTCGGCGCGGATGCGGCGATGTCAGGGCGTGCGACGCTCTACGGACTGGCTGCGGCGGGCTCGGCCGGTGCTGCGCGGGGGCTGGACATCCTGCGCAGCGAGATGGAGCGCACGCTCGGTTTGATCGGCTGTGCGCGCATGCGTGAGGTGGACGCGCGCTTCGTTGGCCGCGGCTGACGTCCGTGGGAGCGGCCATGGCCGCGAAAACTGCCGCAAGAGGGTGGATGTCCGCAGGCAAGGCGCGCCCACGGTGAAATCGGGCGTCGGCTCCCGCGGACAGTTGCTTGCACTGGCGCGTGGGTGCGATGGCGAGTCTCAGACGCCCCAGACCACCGGGGCTTCCTCGTGCAGCGACGCTTCCATCATGTTCAGCAAGGGCCAGGCGCGCTGGGCGAGCCCGACGGGTGCGGCCATGCCCGCGTGACCGGCTTCCTTCTCCGTCTGCTCGTGGTCGGGGTTGCGCTGGCGTTCGAGCTCGGCCTCACGGGCGCGGTCTTCCTCGATCGCGGCCTTGAGCCGTGCGATGGCGTCGGGCAGTTGCTGGGCGGTGATGATGCCCTGGGCGTCGAGCGGATCCTTGCCGACGATCTTGATGAGTTTCTTCGCAGCATCGCCGAACATGATGACGTCTGCGCTGGCGTGGGACTTGAAAGTAACGAGCATATCGATCTCCCTTGGGCTCAGAGGCCCTTGACGGCGTAGATGCCGGGCGCGTTGCGCCAGTAGCCCTTGTAATCCATGCCGCAGCCGAACAGGAAGCGGTCGGCGATGTCGAGGCCGGAAAAGTCCGCGCGCATGCCCGGGGCGGCCTTGCGCTCGTGCAGCTTGTGCACCAGCACCGCGGACAGCACCTCGGCGGCGCCTTCTTCCTTCAGGTGTTCGATGATGGCCTTGAGCGTGTGGCCTTCATCGAGGATGTCGTCGAGCACCAGCACGGTGCGTCCGCGCAGGTCCTGCGTGGGGCGTACCCGCCAGTCGAGCAGTGTGCCCTGCAGCGCGTGGCCGTAGCGGGTGGCGTGCAGGTAGGCGACCTCGAGCGGGAAGGGCAGGCGCGGCAGGATGCGGCCGGCGAGGATGAGGCCGCCGTTCATTACCGCATAGACGAGCGGGTTGGTGCCGGCCAGGCGCGCGGTGATCTCCACGGCCATGCGGTCGAGGGCGGCTTCGACGGTGCCTGCATCGGCGAGGCAGTCGGCTTCGTCGAGGGCGCGGCGGATTTCTTCGAGGTCGAGAGACATGGGCTGAATCCTGCAGGCGTTCGAGCTGCGTTCAATTCGGCCCCGCATTTTAGCCGTTTGCAGCGTCGGGGTGCTTGTGCGCCATGCGACGGCGCGGTAAAAGAAGGCGCATCATCGCTGCCGCCCGGAAACCGCCATGCCCATCCACGAAATCCGCCATCCGCTCGTGCGCCACAAGATCGGCCTGATGCGCGAAGGCGACATCAGCACCAAGAAGTTCCGCGAGCTCACCGCCGAGCTCGCCCGTCTGCTGGCATACGAGGCGTGCCAGGACTTCCCGCTCGAGACGGTCGAGATCCAGGGCTGGGCCGGGCCGGTCGAGATCGAGCAGATCAAGGGCAAGAAGGTCACCGTGGTGCCCATTCTGCGTGCCGGCCTGGGCATGCTGGACGGCGTGCTCGACATGGTGCCGAGCGCCAAGGTAAGCGTGGTCGGTATCGCACGCAACGAGGAAACCCTGCAGCCCGCGCCCTACTTCGAGAAATTCGTCGGCCAGCTGAATGAGCGCATGGCGCTGATCATCGACCCCATGCTCGCCACCGGCGGCTCCATGGTGGCCACCGTAGACATGCTCAAGCGCAAGGGCTGCACCCACGTGCGCGCGCTGGTGCTGGTGGCGGCGCCCGAGGGCATCGCACTGATGAACGAGAAGCACCCCGACGTCGACATCTACACCGCAAGCATCGACAGCCACCTCAACGAGCACGGCTACATCATCCCCGGCCTGGGCGACGCGGGCGACAAGATCTTCGGCACGCGGCACAACTGAGCCTGTGGCGACGGCAGGCGCGTGTGCGGCTGCCGCCACCGCATCATCACCGTTTCATCGATAACGACAACCATGCCGGCTGCGCGGCACCCCGGCCGCGTGCGTCCGGCGGAGAACCCTCATGCGTGAAATTCCCATCCAGTCTGCCGAGCCCCTGTGGCGGCAGGTCATTTCCGGCGCCCAGATCCTGTTCGTCGCCTTCGGTGCGCTGGTGCTGGTGCCGCTGCTCACCGGGCTGAATCCCGCGCTCGCATTGCTCGGCGCGGGGGTCGGTACGCTGCTGTTCCAGTTCATTACCGGGCGTCAGGTGCCGATTTTCCTCGGCTCCAGCTTCGCCTTCATCGCGCCGATCATCTTCAGCATCCAGACCTGGGGCATCCCCGCCACCATGGGCGCGCTCGCTTGCGTATCGCTGATGTATTTCGTCTTTGCCGGCCTGGTGTGGAAGCATGGTGCCGACATCGTGCACCGCTACATGCCGCCGGTGGTGGTGGGGCCGATCATCATGATCATCGGTCTATCCCTCGCCGCCGTGGGCGTCAACATGGCGATGGGGCGCAGTGGCGACGGCAAGATCGAGCTCGTGCCCTACGCCACTGCGCTTATCGTGGCAGGGATCTCCTTCGGGACCACGGTGCTGGTTGCGGTGTTCGCGCGCGGCTTCCTGAAGCTGGTGCCCATCCTGTGCGGGGTGGGGGCGGGCTACGTGGCGGCGATCCTGTTCGGACTGGTCGATTTCGCTGCGGTGGGGGCGGCGCCCTGGTTCGTGATGCCGCAGTTCGTCACCCCGAGCTTCGAGCTTGCTGCGGTGCTGTTCATGCTGCCGGTGGCGCTGGCGCCGGCGATCGAGCACGTCGGCGACGTGCTCGCGATCGGCGGCGTGACCGGAAAGGACTACACCGAGAAGCCCGGTCTGCACCGCACCCTGGCGGGCGACGGTGCCGGCGTGCTGTTCGCGGGGCTGATCGGCGGCCCCCCGATCACCACCTACTCGGAAGTGACCGGCGCGGTCACGCTGACCAAGAACTTCAACCCGGCGATCATGACCTGGGCGGCGGTGCTGGCGGTGATCCTCGCCTTCTTTGGCAAGTTCAACGCGCTGCTGGCCTCCATTCCGGTGCCGGTGATGGGTGGGATCATGATGCTGATGTTCGGCTCGGTGGCGAGCGTGGGCCTGAACACGCTGATCAAGGCGCGCGTGGATCTGGAAGAGCCGCGCAACCTGGTGATCGTGTCTTCGGTGCTGGTGATGGGGATCGGCGGTCTGGCGCTGAACTTCGACGGCATGACGCTGCAGGGCGTCAGCCTGTGCGGCGTCGTCGCGGTGTTGCTGAACCTGATCCTGCCGAAGGCTCGAGCCGGCGTCTGATCAGCGCCAGCAGCCCGCGCAACAACGGCACCGCGGCGGGCAGCAGGGCGGACAGCCGGCCGCCGCGCACCTGGCGCACCAGCAGCCAGCCCACCCAGGCGCGCTTGGCCAGGCGCAGCGTGAACCGCGGCCGCACCAGCAGCACGGTGATCAAGGCCACCGATAGCACCGGAATGCGCTCCTTGGCCCATGCGAGGTGCTCGCGCAGGCCATCGGCGCGATCTAGGGCGCCGTCGATGCCGTCGAGCCGGCGCGAAAGATCCTCGCGCTGCGCGTCGGCACGCAGTTGAAGCTTCTGCTTGCGCAGCGCGAGGTCGAGGTGGCGGGTGTCCATGCGTGGGCGTGGAGCTCAGTCCGGTTTCCGGAGGGCGGCGCGGTCGCGTGCGAGTTCGGCGAGGCTGGCAGAGAACAGCTTCGTGCCTGCGCGGAAGGCACGCGCCGCGTTGCTCGCGGCCAGCAGCCCGCCGCCGATGCAGATCGCAGTGGAAATACCGAGCGCGAGCAGGCGGTGATCCTCCCAGAACAGCACGGTCAGGAAGATCATCACGAACACCAGTCCGAAGCCGAGCAACAGCCCGGCCAGCACGGTGTTCAGCGCCAAGCCGGTGAGACGGAGCTTCCCTTCCTGCAACTCGACCGCGAGCAGTTCGAGCCGCGTCTGCGCCGTCTGCAGGCCGGCGTCGAGGATGCCGTGCAGGCTGTCGGCCAGGCGCGGCCGAGGTCCGTCGCTCATCGACTCAGCGGCGGCTGACCAGCAGACCCAGTAGGAAGGCGACGCCGGCGGCGACCCCGACCGACTGCCAGGGGTTCTCGTGCACATAGTCGTCGGTGGCCCGCACGGCCTTCTTGCCGGAGTCGACGAGGGCGGCTTCGGCGTCGCTCAGGCGATCCTTGGCAACTGCGACGCGGGTGTTGATGCGCGCGCGCAGATCGTCGAGCTTGCCGCCTTGCTGGTCGGCAGTGAGCTTGAGGAGTTCTTCTGCGTCCGAAATCAGTAGCTTGAGGTCGTCGACGAGTTTGTCCTTCGAGGGTTGGGCGGTCGTGCTCATGTTGAGTCTCCTGTGTTGCATTGAAAGAGGCGCTGAGGCTTGAACAAAGGCTACGCTCTGCATCGACCGAAGTCAATGCAGGCGGCGTAAGCACTTGCGACGCGTCTTTGACAAGACCTAGCGGGAATTGATCCCGCTCCAGGCGGTCCATGACCATGCTTGGCACAATCGCGCCATGTTTGCCCTGCAGGCAGGCCCGCCATGCCAACCCGCTGGGGCCATTCAATCCATTTCACCCGAACGAACTCAAGGAACGCCCGCCATGATCCGCAAGCTTGTCGCCGTACTCGGCTTCGGCCTCCTCATGAATGCAAACGCCACCGAGGGCATCGATACCGAAGCCTTCTTCGCGGCGAAGATGACCGGTCTGGATGGCGCGCCGGTCGACATGGCGCAGTTCCGCGGCCGTCCGCTCATCGTCAATTTCTGGGCGCGCTGGTGCGGGCCGTGCCGCGATGAGATCCCGGAGCTCGTGCGGCTGCGCGAGGCACAGGGCGAGGACGGCATCGAGGTGGTCGGGGTCTCGGTGGAGGCCGAGGACAAGCTCGAGAGCGTGCGCGACTTTGCCAAGGCCTATGACATGAGCTACCCGGTGGCGGTGGCGGGCAAGGATGGGATCCCGCTCATGAAGGCGCTGGGCAACGCGCAGGCGGGCCTGCCCTTCACCGTATATATCGGCCGCGACGGCAAGCCGGTGGGCAGCAAGATGGGCGTGGTGCGACGGGCGGACCTGGAGGCTTCCGCCGCGTTGCTGTTGCAGTGACGAAAAAGCCGGCCGCGAAAACGGGTTTCGCGGCCGGCCTGGGGTGCGCGAGGCGCGCTTGCGCCCGGTCGGGGCTTACTCGAAAAGTCCCTTGTCGAGCATCACCGGCAATTCGGCGCTGACCTCGTCGAAGCGCAGGATGCGCACACCCTTGTGCTCCTTGAGGAAATCGGCCGCGTCCTCTTCGGTTTCCAGCGGTACGAACTCGTGCCCCATGGGGCCGAGTACGTCCGAGCCGACGACGTAGTACGCAGCCTTGGCGTCGATCGAGGTGAGGCCGTAGTACTCGGTCACGGCGATGCGCTCGATCTGGTCGCGGCTGTGGCCGGCGGCATACTTGCCAGGGTCATGCCAGAACTTGAACATGTCCTTGGCTCCGTCGAAGAAGTGCGCATGCCCGTCCTTGTAGACGATGGTCGCGATCCAGTTGGGGTACTTCGCGGTGAGCATGCCGCACACCGGGCACAGATCCTTCTCGCCCGGCTTGGGCAGATCCGCCGCGGGGGCCTGGGCGAGCGCGAGGCTCGTCCAGGCCGCGAACACGAGAGCGAGCAGGGTCTTCATGACTTGTTCTGCTTCTCCATCATCTTCCGCCGGCGCTCGGCGCGGTTCTTGCGGATGCGGCTGACGTCGGCCGACATGTCGGTGTAGGCGGCGAGCAGCGCGCCGTCGAAATCGGTGATCTCGCCGCCGTTGGCCGCCTGCGAGGCCTTGGCCGCGTCGGCAGAGCCGTAGGCGACCTTGCTGCGTGCGGTCATCACGCCGGGCAGCTTGCTGCCGACCAGGAAGCTGGCTTTCTCGACCTCGACCAGCGGTTTGGTATCACCTTCGACGGCGTTGTCGCCTACCCAGATCGCCTTCGGGTCGCGGTCGATGTTCAGCGACAGGCTGATCGCCGAGCAATGCAGGGAACAGGTGCCGTCGGCGAGGTCGTCCGCGTAGTGCACGACCATCCGAGAGTGGTGGTACTGCTTGCGGTCCATGCCGCAGTACGGGCATTTGGGATACTTGGCGATGTCGTCGGCCTGGGGCTGGGCATCGGGCGCCGTCTTGGGGATGAACTGGGCCGGGGTGCCGTCGGCGGGACAGTTTGTCTGCGCGCTGGTCTTGCTGGCTGCGGCCATGCCGATGCTGGCCAGGACGGACATCTTCAGGGCTTCTCTGCGATCCATGTTGCACTCCTCGAGTGTGCCGGTGCATGCCGGCGGTATTGGAAAATGGGCGCCGCGCGGAGGATCGTCCCTCCGAATGGCTGAAACAGCCTTGACCTTTGTCTACTCATGTGCAGAAAGGATGAGAGAAAGCTGATTGAGGAGCAGTTTCTCGTCTGCTTCGCCGATGATCTTGCCGGCGATGCGCCCGTCCTTGTCGATGAAGTAGGTGATCGGCAGGCCCTGGACACCGTACTGACGGGTGATGCGCGAGTCGGGGTCGAGCACGCTCGAGTAGCTGACGCCAAGCTTTTCGATGAAGGTCGCGGCGGTTGCGCGGTCCTGTGCGACGTTGATGGCGATCACGGCCAGGCCGCTGTCCGCATGCTCGCGCTGCAGGGCATCCACGCGCTGCATGTGGCTGGCGCAGTAACGGCACCAGTCCGCCCAGAAATCGAGGATGACCGGACGCCCTGCGTAGTCCTCGGGGAACTTGCGCACGCTGCCGTCGAGGTCGACGGCTTCGAAGCGCGGGGCAGGGCTGCCCGTTCCGGGGCCGGCGTCGGGGCCGCCGCAGGCGGTGAGCAGGGTGCAGGCAAGCATGGCAAGCAGGCGCGTCATCGGCATGGACGTCACTCGAGCAGGATCAGGTTGGAGCGCAGCACCATGAAGCTCGCCACCGCCAGGAAGATGGCGAAGCCCGCTGCGGCGATTCCGGCCAGGCGTGCGCTCGCCCCGGGAGCCAGCTCGGAAAGGCTGGGTCGATGCGCGAACAGTGTGAGCACGCCGGCCGACAGGCCGGCTGCGGCCGCGGCGAACAGCGGCACGTAGAGCGCATAGCCCTGGTAATCGTACTCGGGCTTGAGGATGCAGAACGGGCAGTGATGGTTGGGGTGCTCGTAGATGTACAGCGATATGAACGCGACCACGCCCATCAGTGCCACGAAGAAGGCGGCGATTGAACTTGCGCCCACCGCAAGTCCGCTCCAGATGCGGCGACCGGCGCTCTTCCAGTGCCAGAAGGCGATCGCGGTGGCGAGCGAAAGCACGGCGTAGAACAGGATCATCGCGCTGCGCGGCGCCATGGCGCTGACCTCGCTGGCCACGGTGTCGGCCTCTTCCGAGAACATGCTGCCGCAGCACGAGGTGATGACATCGGCCTCGAGGTTGATGAAGTAGTTGAACTGCAGCCACAGCACCACCGCCGCGAGCGGGGCGTAGGCGAGCAGCATCGTGTACTTGATGCGGATGAGTGGATAGTCGCGCGCGGCGTTGTCCAGTCGATTGACGGCCAGCCAGGTCGAGGCGACGAAGAACAGCGTCAGTTGTGCGTACAGCGCCGGAAAACCGTACTCATTGGCGTTCAGCGCGCCCACCGCGCACATTGCACCCACGAACATCACCGACATCTTGTCGGCGTTGAAGACGAACAGCAGGGTGGCGAGCAACTGCAGGCCGCAGACCAGTGCCACCAGCATCGAGAACAGGTAGGTCATACGCTCGAGCCGGAGCTGGCGCTCGCTGCCGCTGCCGATGTCCCAGTGGCGGATCAGGTTAACGGCGAAGGGTGAGGCTGCCACCAGCATGACCAGGCTCAGGCTGGCGGCCATCAGCAGGGCGATGATGGCGGGCTGGAAGATCATGCGGCGGCCTTGTCGTGCACGTCGATGAGCGCACCGTCGCGCAGTGAATACACGCGGTCCACCACATCGGACTCGACCACCAGCGGGTCGTGGCTGGTGAGGATCACGGTGCGGCCGGCTGCGGCGAGGCGCTGCAGGATGACGAGGAATTCGGCCGAGAGCTTGCTGTCGAGGTTGGCCGTGGGCTCGTCTGCGATCAGGATCTCGGGGTCGTTGATCAGCGCGCGGCAGATCGCCACGCGCTGCTGCTCGCCGCCGGAGAGCCATTCCACCTTCGCGTCGCGCCGGTGGGAGAGCTGCATGTCTGCGAGCAGCGCCTCGGCGCGTTCGAGCAGACAGGCGCGCGGCGTGCCGCTGGGGTAGCCGGGCAGGATGATGTTTTCGATCGCCGTCAGGCCCCGCACCAGGTTGAACTGCTGGAAGATGAAGCCGAAGGTGCTGCGACGGATCTCGGTCAGGAAGCGCTCGGGCAGGCCTGAGATGTCTTCGCCCTTGAGCCGCACCCGGCCCTCGGTGGGCCGCGCGAGGCAGCCGAGAATGGTGAGCAGCGTGGTCTTGCCCGAGCCGGACGGACCCTTGAGCACGTTTACCTGCGCCGGCGGGATGTCGATGTCGATGCCCTTCAGCGCCCAGAATTCGTTGTGCTGGCCCTGGTTGAAGGCCTTGCGGATGTTGGCGAGTTCGAGCATGGTCTCAGCCCCGCATCACGGTGTCGGGATCGGTGGTCGCAGCGCGCCAGATCGGCACGAGCGTCGCCGCGGTGTAGGGCAGCACCGTGAACAGGAACAGCGTCGCCACCTGCAGGCCGTCGATCTTCGGTGTCAGCGAGAAGCTCGGATACAGCACCGCCCACCCCTTGAGGACCGGCTGCAGCAAGCCGAAGTTTCCGTGGAACACGTGTACGTAGGCGGCGATGTAGCCGATCAGGAAGGCGAGCACGGAGATCAGGAAGCCCTCCCAGAACTTCATCGCGATCACGTCGCCGGTTTCCCAGCCGATGGCCTTGAGGATGCCGATCTCGCGCTTCTCCTCGGCGGACAGCCCCGCCGCCTTTTCCCACGCGAAGATGCCGAAGGCGAGGATGGCGGCGGACAGCAGCGCCAGCATCATGCCCTCGCGCCAGTCGAAGATCGAGGCATAGGTGCGCAGCACCTCCTCGCGCAGGATGGGGCGTGAATCCGGGAGCTTCTCCATCAGCTTGAGACCGACGTTGCGCACCTCGTTCGGGTTCGCCACCCACAGCGCGATGTCGGTGTAGTGGCCCTCGGGGTAGGAAAAGAAGCGGCGGAAGTCGGCCTCGTTGAGCAGCACCAGGTCGGCGCTGACGAGTTCCGACTCGTGCGGCAGCACATCGTTGATGATGAAGGTGTGCAGTTCGCCCGAATACGAGCGGAAGGAGATGCCGTTACCGGCGGCCAGCCCGCGAGAGCGCTCCAGCGCAGGGCCGACGATGATCTCGCCCTCTGCGATCTCGCGGTCGGTCGCCACCATGAAGGTGTAGTTCGCCTTCATCACGCTGTCGTAGTAGTAGCCCCACAGCCGCCCTTCGATCTTCTGCACCCCGCGCAGGCGGCCGACGTCGTCGAGGTAGCCAGGCGGAATCAGGTCGTGGCGACCGGCGATCAGTCGCTGCAGCACGATCTCGGGCGTGCCCGCGAGCACACGCGTGGCCTCGTTGCGCAGCGCATGGGTGTACAGCGCCACCGAGGCGAGCACGAACACCAGCAAGGTATAGACGAACAGCAGGCCCAGGCTCCGGGACTTGCGCCGGGCCAGCGAGCTGGCGGTGAAGTCAATCAGATGGCGCTGCTTCTCGATCCAGGGGTTCATGGCGACTCAGCAGATTCTTCGGTGGCGGGAGCAGGGAGCCCGAGGGAAAGTGTTCCAGCGCCACGGGGTGGTCCTGAAAGGGCGAGTGCAGATCGGCCTGCGTAAGGTGGCGCGTGTAGCGCGCTTCGGTGAACAGCGCGATATCCGAGAGGCGCAGGCGCTCGACCAGGGCTTCGGTGTGCTGCAGCGCAGGCTCGTGTGCGGCACGCTGCCGCGCTGCGTCGAGGAAGGTGCCGCCGAAGAGGGCGGCGGCGATGAGCACCGTGCCGAGCACCCGGTTCGACGGTCTGCTCATGCCAGGAGGCGCGCCGCGCCCAGGCCGAGCGCGAGCAGCAGGCCGCTGAGGTTCGCGGCGGCGATGGTGTTGCGGATCGGTGGCACCAGCCGCTGCGGCGACATCGCATGGGCGAGTAGCTGGCGCGCCGCGTTGACGGAGAACACCAGCGGCAGCAGGGCGATGGCCGCGGCCCACGGGAGCTGTCCGCCGGCGAGCGCCCCGGCCAGCCACAGGTAGGCGAAGGCGACCAGCAGCACATAGCCGCGGCTGGCAACACGCGGGCCGAGGCGCACGACCAGGGTGCGCTTGCCCGCCTGTGCGTCGGCACGCATGTCGGGGAACTGGTTGATGTAAAGGATGGCTGCCACGAGCAGTGCGAAGGGAAGGCCGGCGACCAGCGGCAGTAAGGAAAACTCGCCGCGCTGTACGAAATCGGTACCCAGCACCACCAGCAGCCAGCCCGCGGTGATCGCCCCTTCTCCCATGCCGCGCGACATCAGCTTCAGCGGCGGCGCGGAATACGCCCAGGCCACGAGAAGCCCGGCCAGGCCGATCGCGACGAGGCCGGGGCCGGACAGGATGGTCAGCCACAGGCCTCCCGGGATCACGGCAGCGAGCAGCAGATAGCCGAAGCGGCGCATCTCCGCGAGGCTCAGGTAGCCGTTCTGGATGAAGCGGCTGCCGCCGGTATAGGGATGCAGCAGTTCGGTGTTGAAGCCGTCGGTGCCGTTGAGCGCGTCAAAATAGTCGTTGATGACGTTCGCTCCCGCGTGGGCGACGAGTGCGAACAGGATCGTGACCAGTGCCTTCGCCAGGTTGATGTCCAGCCCGCTGGCGGCCGCAGTTCCCAGCCCGATGAGCGAGCCGGCCAGCGTCACCGTCAGGAATGCGGGCCGGGTGGCTGCGAAGTAGCGCGCAAACCCGTTGGGGAACGGGTTGCGGAGGCTTTCGTCGCAGGGTTTGTCGGCGTTCATGCAGGCGGGCGCCGACGATCAGGGCAGATCGCCGCGGCGGAAGACGAGATAGCCTGCGCCGGCACTGATGATGCCGAGCGCTGCCGGGTAGAGCACCGCGAAGTAGCGGTATCCCACCTCGCCGAACAGGTCGAGGATCACGTACGCGGAGGGGCCGAGCACGATCAGGTGCGGATCGAACATCGACAGCGCTGCGGTGCGGAACACCTGCAGCGGATTCGCCAGGGCGATCGTGACCGCGATATCGGGGGAAACGCGCTCCTGGATCATCACGCCAAGCAGGATCAGATCGAGGAAGAGCAGGAAGATCAGCCAGGCGAGGAAGGCAGCGCCCTGTGCGACGTCGGTGGTGCGTGCAATTGATGAGATCAGCATGCCGAAGCCGAGGAAGCACATCGCCATCGCCGCGATCAGTGCGGTGTAGTAGGCGAACATACCCCACGGCACCTCGATCTCCTGAATCGTTGCCCAGCCCACCGCGAGCAGCATGGCAGCGAACACCGGCAGGAAGATGACGATGTAGCGGCCGACGAACTTGCCCCAGAACCACGCCCACAGGGACACCGGCAGCGAGAGCAGGTACTCGAACACGCCCGCCTCGCGGTCGCCGGCCACGGAGCGTACCGTGGTGATGAGCACGAAGATCGGCAGGATCGCCATGGTGAGCTGGATGTAGGTGACCAGCAGGCGCGACAGGCCAATGAAGCCGAGCACGCGCGACTCCGTGAGGCCGAACAGGAACAGCAGTGCGACGATGCCGCCGAACACCAGCGTGTAGATCTGGAACCAGCGTGCGCGCAGCGATTCCACGATGTCCAGACGGGCGGTGAGCCAGAACTGTTTCATTTGTCTTATCTTCCCTTCGCCAGCGTCTGCTGTCGCATTTCTTCGTAGGTCACGCTTTCACCGTCGCTCATACCGCCCGCTGCGCCGTAGTTGTAGCCCATGGGCGAGGTGCGGGTGATGTAGCGCACCTGGCGCGGATCGTGCCAGGTCATCTCGTCACGGCTCTTGCTGTTGTAGTCGGCGACCCACATGCGGGTGGAGGGGTCGTCCATCCACGGGAAGCGATCGCGCTTCTCTTCCAGCCAGAAGACGAGGCAGCCGACGTCGTCGAACTTGAACACGGTGTCCTTGGGGCCGCCGCGCAATTCGGCCGCGAAGCGGCGGTCCGAGATCGCCATATTGCAGCGCACGCAGGTGTCGCGGTCCCAGATGATGGATTTCATGCCTTCCGGCCATTTGCCGTCGTCACGGCAACCCGACAGGGCAGCGGCGAGGGGCGTGAGCAAAAGCCCCCCCTTCGCCAGACTTCCCATGAACTGGCGTCGATGTTGGTCGCACATGGTCAGTGGGGCCTTTCTGTCATTTCCAGCTTGGTGACCAGGCCGGAGTATCGGGAAACGACGCCGAGGAAGCGCAGACGGTCGGCGCCGGCGATCTCGCCATTCCATGCCGTTGCTGCGGGGTCGAAGCTGAACTTCCAGCTTTCGAGCGCCTTGGCGATGGCCGGATCGGCCTGCTTGAGCAGGATCTGGCAGTCGAGGCGGCTATGCAGTGCGCCCATGTCGGCCACCTTGTCGTCAAGCACGACGCGTCCCGTGTCCATCTCGATCACGCGGTTCACGAGGGCGGAGACTTCGTCCAGACGGTGACTGGAGATGATCATGGTCGCGTTCTGCACCCGCTCGGCGAGCAGGTCGAAGAAGATCTTGCGCGCCTCGGGATCGAGGTTGGCTGCGGGCTCGTCCATGATCAGGAGTCGGGCATCGCGGCCGAGCGCGATGGCGATCAACAGCTTCTGCTTCATGCCGCCCGAAAGCCGGACGAACTGGCGTGATCGAATGGTGTCGATCTCCAAGCCCAGTCGCTTGGCGATGTCGTCGATGCGCCTGGGATCGGAGCCGCACAGGCCGGCAGCGAAATCGATCAGTTGGCCGACCGGCATCTTCAGCGGCGGGGGCAACTGGGGGACGAAGCCGACCTCGGCCAGCACGTCGGCACGTGCCTTGCGCGGGTTGATGCCATTGATGGTCACAACGCCGTCGTGCACATACTCCCCGAGCAGGCAGCGGATCAGTGTGGTCTTGCCTGCGCCGTTTGAGCCGATGAGGGCAATGCGCTCGCCCAGTTCTACATCGAGCGAGATGCCGTTGAGGACGCGCGCACCACGAAAGGTTTTGATGACGTTATCTAGTCGGATCATGAATCGACTCTGTTGTGCTTTGCGGGGTTGGGGGTCTGGTCGTCATTATCTCAGAGCAGCTTGGAAAGTCCCTTGACTTCGAAGCTCAGTGAGCCAGTGGGGCAGGCGTCCACGCACAGGCCGCAGCGCGTGCAGTCGGGACCCAGCGGCACCTCGGGCTCGATCGCGCGGCCCTTGATGACCGTGTCGAGCACGTGCGGCACCAGGCAGACCTTGCGGCAGTCGCCTTCGTGGAAGCAGCCCTCGAGCTTGTACTTGATGCGCACCGGCGAAATGATGCCGACCACGCCATAGGTAAGGCCGATCGGGCAAGCGTAGCGACACCAGGCACGGCGCGAGAAGAAGATCTCGAAGATGAGCAGGGCCACGACCCACAGGATTGACAGCCCCACGCCGTAGATCAGCGCGCGTGACAGGATACCCGTGGGCGAAATCGCTTCGAACACGGTGTACCCGGTGACGACGGCGAGCGCGGCGAAGATGATCCAGAACACGGTGCGCAGACGACGATCCATGGGCTGGTCGGTTACGAGCTTCTTCTTGGCGAGCCAGAGGTGGATCTTCTCGGCCCATTCCGCAACCAGGTGATAGGGGCAGACCCAGGAACAGAAGGTTCGGCCGCCCAGCAGCGCCCACAGCAGCAGCACGGTCGCGGTACCGATCAGCAGGTTGGTGATGATGTGCTTGTGCGCCAGCATCACCTGCAGGGCAGAGTTCAGGTCCGCCATGTGGAAGCCGACGAAACGGGATGCGGTCAGCGCGCCCTCGAGCACCTGGATGTCGAGCCAGTAGGAGAATACGAACAGCAGGTTGGCGAAGATCAGCGTGGCCCAGCGCCGGTTGCGCCACTTGTGACTGGGCTTCTCGTGCGCACGGATGTGCTTGAGTTCGGCGATCTCGTCGCGGTTGTTCTTCTTGTAGAAGTGGATCTTCTGCGCCGCAGGGGAGATTTCCTTGGGCTTGTCGGGTTCCTTGCCGAACATCACCTTGATCTGGTCGATGTAGCGGCGTGTCAGCAGTTTGCTCATGATTGCCACACCTCGCGGGCGATGATGGTGATGGAGGCGGGCTCGGTCGGGCAGATCATCTCGCACACGCCGCATCCTACGCAGTTCTCATGCACGATCGGCCGAGCACGCGTGGTGCCATCGGGGCCGGTGAATTTCTCCAGCGAGATCGCGCCGGCGATCGGACATTCGCGCATGCACAGATCGCACAGCTCGAGGTCGTAGGGGTGGTCGGCGATCGGGATGGGCTTCCAGCGGTCAACCTTGATGTAGCGCATCGTGCCCTTGAAGTCGGGGCCGCGCGCCTGCCCCTTGAAGCCTTCGCCCTTCATCGCAAGACAGGACTCGGGACGCGTCAGCCGCGCCACGCCCATGCGCTCGGTGAGGTTGAGCGTGGGCTCCGGGTCGTTCATTTTGGCGATCAGGGTGGGTTTCTGCGAGAGTTCGGCGCCTGCGCGCACCGGCATGAAGTCGGGCTTCTCGTAGGTCAGTGAGCCGGTGGGGCAGGCGAGGATGCACTGGACCGCATCGCAGGAGAAATCGCAGGCCTGTTCGCGCGCATCGATATAGGGGGCGCCAACGCCAAAGCCGTCCACCAGGTCAGCGAGCTTGATCGCATTCACCGGGCAGACCTGCACGCACTGGCCGCACTTGATACAGGAAGAGAGGAATTCCTTCTCGTCCAGCGCGCCGGGCGGGCGCAGTCGGTTGGTGCGTGCATAGACCAGCGGCAGGTAGCCGGACAGGCCGGCGCCCAGCACGCCGCCGGTGAGCAGGATCGTGCGCAGTACCTTGCGCCGACCCTGGCGCTTGCGCTCCTTGGATACGGGCGGGGCAGCCTTGGCGGTTTCGGCCTTGGGGCTGGCCTTGGGTTCAGGAGGGGGGGTCTGGTTTTCGCTCATGATGCGCTCCCTGGGGTGCGCCGTTCTGGCTTCCTGTACAGTGGCTTGTCGTCCTTCGCCTGCAGATCGGGTGTGGAGAAGGGGGCAAGGCGTTCGAGGAAGTCGAGCAGCTCGAGGACTGGCGAAGTCTTGAAGAAGCGGGCGTTCGGGATCTCCATCCAGATCCGGTCCGCATAGGCATATTCTTCATGTGGGGTGTCACCGTAGCCGTCCTCGTTACGGTCGAACCCCTGATAGGTGTCGAAGTAGTTTCCGGCCCACTTGTTCTTGGGGCCTTCGCCGCGGCCGCGGCCGGCCTGGAACACGTCGGTCAGGTTGCCTTCGAAGACGTTGCCGTACATCTCGTTTCCACCCAACTCGCTGGTCAGATAGACCGCGACGCCGTTGTAGGCAAAGCGGTTGTTCTTGAAGCGAATGGTGGTGTCGGGCTGGAAGGGCGAGAGATCGGAGCCGACGCCGATGGCGCAGTAGATGATCTCGTTGTCTTCGAGGAAGATGTCCGAGGACTCCTTGAAGCCCAGACCCATGCCGGTGGCGCCGGTCGCGTGCGAAATGATGTTGCCGCGCGCACCGCCGCCTTCCATGTACATGAAGTACACGCCGACCGCGTTGTCGTAGAAGCGGTTGTACTCGACGATGTTGTCGTTGGCGAACATGAAGTGGATCGAGTAGCGGCTGCGCCGGCCCTCGTTGCCGCGGTAGACGTTGCGGTGCGAATACCAGGCCACCATGTCGCGGGTATCCGTGATGAGATTGTTCTCGATCAGGTTGTCGTGGCTGTACCAGAGGCGGATGCCGTCGCCACGCACGCCGAGCTCGAAGTCCTTCGAGCGCACCTTGCTGTTGCGCAGGATGTTGTGGTCGGCCTGCTTGAGGTCGACGCCGAACAGACAGTCGGCGATGTTGAGGCCTTCCATCAGGTTGCCGTGGCCGCGCACGTTCAGGCAGGCGTCGTCTGAATCGTGGGACTCGCCTGATCCGGTGATGGTGAGGTTGCGCAGCGTGGCTTCGTTGGTCTCGAGCACGAACACCGTGCCCTTGTCGCCGCCGTCGATGACCACTTCGCCATCTCCGGCGGCTTCAATGACCATCCGCTTCTTCAGGTGGACCGGCCCGGAGTAATGTCCGGCGGGCACCTTGAGCACACCGCCTTCAGGGGTCTTGTCGACCAGTTCCTGGAAGGGCTGCAGGCCGTGGATGCGCGGGTCGCGCATGTAGAGCGGGATGAGC
The DNA here is from genome assembly GCF_052598215.2 of Thauera sp. ZXT1-4. NCBI lineage: Bacteria > Pseudomonadati > Pseudomonadota > Betaproteobacteria > Rhodocyclales > Zoogloeaceae > Thauera > Thauera sp. ZXT1-4. The sequence continues at coordinate 119,291 of NZ_JBQWSN020000006.1, forward strand.
TGGACCGGCTTATGTACATCCACCCGCGGCGCGGTGGAAAAATCCGCGCCGCCCCCGGGGCCGCGGCCCCGGAGTTCGTCGTCACCCTCCTGGGCCTGCGCGGCCGGAAGGGCAAGCATCACTGCTGCAGCCAGCAATGTCAGCTTGTGCAAGATCGTCACGTGCGTTCATCCCCGTCAGGCGGAAGCCTGTTCGCGCTCTTCGCGCAATTGCTTGCGGCGTAGCAGCAGGGCGAGCATCAGGCACACGAACACCACCATCAGCAGGGCGTAGCCCCAGTGCGGATAGGAATAGGTGGAGAACTGCGCCACCTTGCCTTCGCCGAACACCGTGGGCATGAAGGGCTTGACCGTGAAAGCGCCCCAAGGATGGAGGTTGTGGCCGAAGAACCAGAGCCAGCCGGAATACTCGATCAGATAGAAGATCGGTAGAAGGCCGGGGATGAGCGCCAGCAGCAATTCGAAACCGCGAATCTTCATCACACCGAAGATCACTACGCCCATCGCGGCGATCATGCCGAAGATCGCAACCTTGGAGATCACCTCGACGTTCTTGCCCCATGCGGCAATGCGCTCGGGATCGTTGAAGAAGGTCGCGGACTCGTCCATGTAGTGCTTGACGTGGGCAGCGAGATTGCCCATGACAAACTGGTCCACGATCATCCAGGCGGACAGTGCGCCGAAGCCGACGATCATGACGCCGAGACGGGCTTTCTTCTGAGGTACGGCGAAGGTGACCAGCATCACGGCGAAGAAGGCGATGAAGAACTTGGAGAGCTTGGTTTCCACCGGGCCGCCCGTGGCGATCGGGTACATGCCCACGTAGTGGTTGATGGTATTCATCTCATGCACGCAATCGAGCGCGGTCGCCTTGCCGCTGAGCGTGGTCTGCTCGGCCAGGATCGGGTTGTAGCGGCCGGTGCCTTCGCCCAGGTCCTCGGCCATGGTTTCTGAGGCGAGACGGGACTTCTTGGGCGGCGTGGAACAACCGTTATGTACGCCGTCAAAATGGAAGTGGATGCGGATGCCATCGGGGAAGGCATCTTCCGGGTAGTTCGGGGCGGTGAGGGAAACCCACCAGATCGGCGCGAAATAGGCAACGACCATCGCTACCAGGGCTACCAGCGTGAGGCCGGCAATCAGGCCGTTCTTGTTTTGTGTTGCAGACATTTCAAGCTCCGGTCGCAAGAGGGGTTGGGGATGCCGTTGCGCGCGGCGGAAAAATGCGCACGCGCAACGGCAAGCGGTTGCCCGCTAAAGGATCACTTCGCTTCGCACATCGAGCCGGGCATCTTCAGGCTGGCCTGATAGGCCGAGATTGCCACCAGCTGGTCATCGTTATAGGGCTTGATGACCTTGACCATGTCCGGGTTCGCGTTGCGGCGGTGGCCGTCACGGATCTCGGTCATCTGGCGCAGCAGGTACTTGTAGTGCTGGCCGGCGATCACGGGATAGAACTTTTCCTTGTCGCCTTCGCCGTTCGGGCCGTGGCATTCCTGGCAGTCCTTCTCGTACATCTCCTTGCCCTTGGAGATCTGGATGGCGGCGTCGGCGCCTTCGTACTTGCCGTGCTCGGTCGGGATGCACAGGCTCTCGATGTAGGCAGAAACGTCGGCCAGCTCCTGCGGGTCGACCAGAGTCACGGCGAAGGGATACATGGTCGGGTTGTCGCGCAGGCCGGCACGGATGTCGGCCATCTGCTTGATCAGCACGGTGGTGTGCTGGCCGGCAAGCTGCGGGAAGGTACCGTCGGGACGGCCCGCGCCGGACGGGAGGTGACAGGCGCCGCAGATTTCATAGGCTTCCTCGCCGTTGACGATGTCGCCTTTCAGGTGCAGGGCTTCCATCTTTTCGCCTTCCTGGGCGTTCCAGACGTAGCCCTCGCCTTCGATGCCGGTCTTCTTCGGAGCCGGGGGGCCGGCGAAGGCGACGCTGGCGGAGAGGAGCGCGGCGAGCAGAACGGAGATCTTCATGGTGTAGTCCTTTTCGGTTGCTGGGCGAAGGGGGTTCGCCCGGGGTGTCGTCGTGCCTGCTCGGTTAGTCGACTGGGCAGGCAGCGGCGATCTTACTGCAGAGTCTCGAGCCAGACTGCGATGGCCTTGATCTCTTCGTCATTGACGAGGTGCATCACGCCCTTCATCGCGGCGGTTTGACCATTGTTGCGGGCGCCGCTCTTGATGTCCTTCATCTGCTGCTCGGCGTAGGCGGCGTTCTGCCCGGCGAGCTTGGGATAGGTCGGGATCAAGGGCTTCTTGGCGTCGGCGCCGTGACAGGCGTTACAGGTCTTTTCCATATACAGCTTGGCACCATCGAGGGCGGCCGAGGCCGGGGCGGCGATGAAGGCCGATGCGAGCAGTGCAGCGATCAGTTTCATGGTTTTCCTTCCTTCTCAGAATATCGGGGAGCTTGCCTGTCGCTTCGCTCCCCGACATGGACCTACTTGATTTTCGTTTCAGACCAGAGAGACGCTATTACTTCGCGCCCTTCTGCTCCAGGAAGGTCTTGGCGCGCAGACCGATGTCGGCCGCCTTGACCTGGTACTGCCACACTTGCTCGGCCCACAGGTTCGCCTGCTCCCAGTCCTGCTTGGCGGCTGCGGCCTCGTGCTTGGCCTTGGCTTCCGGCATCTTGCCAAGCTGGTCGGTCGCGTCTTCCATCAGCGCGACGACTTCCGGATAGGCCTTGTAGTTCACCGAGGTGATGTAGCCGACGACCTGGTCGAGCACCGCCTGGGTGTCCGCAACCTTCTTCAAGGTGTTCTTGTAGTCGGTTTCGGTGTAGTTGGCGGCAGCCAGGGTCGCGCCCTCTTCAGCCACCCAGCCCTTCGGCTTGACCAGCAGGTAACCCTGCATCTCGAGGTGCAGCGCCGAGCAGAACTCGGTGCAGTAGTACGGATACACACCTTCCTTGTCGGCGGTGAACTTCACCGAGACGGTCTTGCCCGGCTCGACGGACGCGTGCACGTTGTAGGTCGAGACGGTGAAGCCGTGGGTCTCGTCCTGCGCGCGCTCGAGGTTGGTCAGATACACCGTAACCTCGTCACCCTGTTCGACCTCGATGGTTTCGGGGGTGATGTGCGAGCGGATCAGCGTGCCATACACCGACACCTTGTTGCCTTCGCGGACGGTCTTTTCCTCGCCCGCGCGCACCTTGCCTTCGTGGACACTGTCGGTACGGGTGTTGGTGCCGACCTTGTAGCGGATCGCGGGCTTCAGCTTGTCAGCCTGAATCGCGGCCACATAGTGCGGCTCGCCCAGCGGCAGCGGCATGTCGTACAGCAACTGCATCTTGTCGTTGCTGATGTCGATCAGCTGGTGGTTCTGCGGGTGCAGCGGACCGACCGGGTTGAAGCGGTCGATCGACAGCTTGTTGAGCGCCACCAGATACTTGCCCTTCGGCTTGGTGGTGTCCCCTTCCATCGTCATCAGGTGGCCGATGTTGTAGTGGATGGAGATCTTGTCGAGCAGCTTGCCGTTGCAGAAGTCCCACTTGGCAACCATGGAGTCGACATACAGCGAGGTGTAGGCGACGCACTCCTTGGAGTCGAACTGGGTGTGCAGCGGGCCAAGGCCGACCTGCACTTGCGTGTGCAGGGTGTCCTTCATGCTGATGACCGGGATGCCGTACGGATCGGTGGACTCGAAGCGCTTGTTCTTGACCGCGTCCATGATCTTGTCGAACGAATACACCGACACGTGGGTGTCGAGCTTGCCGGACACGACGATGTACTTGCCGTCCGGAGTCACGTCAACGCCGTGCGGGCTCTTCGGCTCGGGGATCAGGAAGAGGATGCCTTCCTTGATCGCCGTTTCCATCATGATCACGCGGTGGTTGTTGATGATCTGGACCTTGCTGTCGTCCTTGGCGATCTCGGCAGCGCGCTTCCAGTTGACTACGTGCATGTAGTCGGTGTCCTTGGCGGAGCAACCGGCTTCATACGGGGGACGACCCTTCTCGATGCCACCGACGTACCGCTCGGTGCAGAAGCTGTTGGTGAAGGACCAGCCGTCCGAGCCCAGCTTGCCGAAGTCGGAAAGGTCCTGCGAATACGGCGGCAGTTCGAGCGAGAAGGACTCTTCGGGCTTGATCTTGCCGTGCTCGCGGTCGAACTTCCAGTAGGTGACGGCGCCGCGGTACTTCTCGTTGAACTGCTCGAGCGGATAGAACTTCTGGTTCTCGAGCGGCGAGGCGTACTGGGCGGCCTCGATGATGTAGTCGGTGTTCGGGGTGACGAAGGCACCGCCGTGGGCCGACTTCATGATCGGGTTGACGACGATCTGCTTGGTTTCGAAGTCACGCAGGTCGATGACGGCGATACGCGGGTTCGACTTGTCGTTGATGAACACGAACTGGCCGTCGTACTCGCCATTGGTTTCGGAGATCGCCGGGTGGTGCGTGTCGCCCCAGGTGATGTCCTTGCCGTCGATCCGGCCCTGGGCGAGCACCTTCTTGGACTCCTCGTCGTAGCCGTAGCCTTGCCAGGGTTCAGGTGTGAACACGCCGATGTACTTGAGGATACGCATCGAGGGGATGCCATATACGAGCATCTGGCCTGACTGGCCGCCCGAACTGAGCGCGATGAATTCGTCGCGACCGCCGGTAGGGGTGTAGGTCTTGGCTGCCGCCAGCAGATCCTGCTGGGTCAGGTTGCGACGCTTCATGACGTCCTGCAGCGATTCGGCGGCAAACGATGCGCCGGCGCCGAGGCCGAGTCCCGCCGCGATGAGCAGGGCTGTGGTCTTAACTGCCAGAGTTTTCATTTTGGGTACTCCCTAGGAAACAACTTAATCGAGCTACCTTCACCCTGATGGCCTTGCGAGCCACCGCTTTTTTCTCGTCCCCGGGTGGCTGTTCCGAGAGCCGCTCAGGGGTGAGTGCTACATGCTCCTGCTTCGTCCGGATATGAAGTTTCCGGTTCTTCATCGCCCTTTGCGGAAAGGCGATGCTGTGGTGCAGACAAATTATCGGGCGCGCGGAATTTCCAAAGCTTGATATTGATCAATAGTGCGAGCCCTAATGGGTGCGACTTGGATAAGTCTAGACTTAGTCAAAGAATTACAGGGCAAGAAAATAATACAATGCTTATCCAGAATTGACTTGATGCAGAGCAAGAATGCCCTCTGGGCGAAAATATGATCCTGAAACCCCTGTGTATGTCTGGCGCGGCCGGGTGGATTCATGTTCGAATCCGGGCTTTGTCTGCTCTCTGGCTCGGCCCCGGACCCAAGAATAATGAGCTCTGATTACCGCAACTCTCCGCTCGACGACAGTTTTGGCCGGTACAAGGTCAGTGCACAGGAGCGCAAGCAGCGTATCCGGGACGTGTTCAACCGGGTGGCGAGCCGGTACGACCTGATGAACGATCTGATGAGCTTCGGCATCCACCGAGCCTGGAAGCGCAGCTTCGTGGCTCGCCTGCCGGAGCGGGGGTTGTTCGTGGACCTGGCGGGCGGTACTGGTGACGTGGCGGCGCTGCTCGCACGCCGGAACGACCGCCGTGTCGTCGTGCTCGACCCCTCCATCCCCATGATGTGCGAGGGCCGGACCCGGAAAGACGCGGAGGGTGTGGAATGGGTCGCGGGCGAGGCCGAGTGCCTGCCTTTTGCCGACGCCTCGATCGACGCGCTCACCGTGTCCTTCGGCCTGCGCAACACGACTCGGCTCGATGCCGCCATTGCCGAGGTGGTGCGCGTCCTCAGGCCGGGCGGCACCTTCGCCTGCCTGGAGTTCTCCCGTCCGGTCAAGTGGTTCCGGCACCTCTATGACCCGTACTCGTTCCACGTCATTCCGCGCCTGGGCGCCTGGGTGGCGAAGAATCCGGCCGCCTACGAGTATCTCGTCGAATCGATCCGCAACTTCCCCGACCAGCAGCGCTTTGCAGCCATGCTGCAAGGGGCTGGCCTGGAGTCGGTGAGTTGGCGCAATCTGAGCCTCGGCATCGCCTGCATCCATCAGGGGCGCAAGCCGCCCCAGTGGTCGGGAGAGCGCTAAGCGTTCGCAGAAAGGGGAGGGGCCGAGTCATGGCAAGAGTTCGCAATCGTATTGCTGGGGCGCGTGACGCGTTTCGCAACCTGGGTAGTGCCGCGCTGCTCACGCTTGCAAGCGTCATTTCTTGCCTGCCGTCCGCGATGGCGCAGGAGGTGTGGCGCGAGCCGGCCACCGGCATGGAGTTCGTGCGCGTGCCGGCGGGGTGCTTCGACATGGGCGACACCTTCGGCGATGGCGAGACCAATGAGTTGCCGGTGCACAAGGTGTGCATGAGCGCGTACTGGATCGGTCGCCACGAAGTGACGCAGGCGCAGTGGACGTCGCTGATGGACTACAACCTGTCCGTTTTTGCGACTTCGCCGCAGCACCCGGTGGACAGCGTCAACCAGATCGACATCGAGACCTTCGTCCGCAAACTCGGCGAGCACCATCCCGGCAAGGTGTTCCGCCTGCCGACCGAGGCCGAGTGGGAATATGCCTGCCGCGCCGCCGGCAAGGCCGAGAAGTTTGGCGGCGAGGCGCCGCCCGAGGGCGCCAACACCGCCGAGTATGCGGATGAGCATGGCGAGGGCAGTGTCGCGGTGGGCGCCTTCGCGCCGAATGCACTGGGCTTGCACGACATGAGCGGAAACCTGTGGGAGTGGGTGTCGGACGTCTATGCTGCCGACGCCTACGAGCAGCATGCGGCGGAGAATCCGCATTATCAGGCCGCCGGCCCGGCCCGGATGTTGCGCGGTGGAGGTTGGTCCCATCCCGGCGCCTTTGCCCGCTGCAGCAAGCGGCACATGCATTGCCGGCCCAGTGCCCGCTTCGACTTTGTCGGCTTCCGCCTCGTGCTCGAAGAGCAGGGGGCTGCCGCGTCTGATTGAATGCCGGCCCGTCCTGCGGGCCGACGTCTCACTTGAAGGTGGATGTTCATGAATACACAGAAGTTCGTCGGTCTTGCGCTCGGCCTGGGTCTTGCCGCGGCGCTGCCCTCCCATGCACAGCAGATCCTGCCGTCCCCGCCCATCCCGCCGGTGTTCGAGGGGCAGCAGGAACCGGGCGAGCCGAAGATCGGCAAGGGGCTGATGCTCGCACATGAAGGGCGCTATTTCATGACGCCCTGCCGCGACCGCAGCTACCTGAACGTGGAGGATGTCTCGACGGAGCAGGCGGTGATCGGTGCGCTGAAGGACTTCGGCCTCGCCCCGGGGCGCAACCTCTATGTGGAGCTACTGGCCGTCCAGCGTGGCGGCCTGCTCGAGGTTTCCGGCATCAACTTCGTTCACACGACGGCGCGATGCCTGGGCGACACGGAGCATGCCGAGATCTGGCGTGCGGTCGGCCTGCAGTCCGACTGGGAGGCGGTGGTCGGGGGCGGCACCTTGCTCATCCACCGCGCCGGCGAGCCTGAGTCGCGGGTCCTGTACGGCGAGGCCGAACGCGACGGCGAGCGCCATCGCATCGGAGGCGCGGGTACGACCCTGGAGGTCGAGCCGGGCATCTGCCGCCTCGAGGACGGCAGTACGATGACGGGCTGGAAGGCCTCGTTGCGGCTCAGGACCGGCGAAACCTTGCAAGGTTGCGCCTGGGAGCGCTAAGCGGCGCAAGGGCGTGAGCGAAAAGGTCGTCCGCGCTCGAGGCGCGGGTTGGGGGCTGGTGCGGTAGGCTAGACCGCCCAGTCGTAGTCGACCGTCAGCGGCGCGTGGTCCGAGAAGCGCTCCGACTTATAGACTTGCGCGTTGCGTGCGGCTGCGGCCAGCCCTGGCGTGGCGATCTGGTAGTCCAGCCTCCAGCCAACGTTCTTCGCCCACGCTTGGCCGCGGTTCGACCACCATGTGTAGCAGGCGTCGGTCGCCTCAGGGTGCAGGCGGCGATAGACGTCGATCCAGCCCTGCTCGTCGAACAGGCGGCTTAGCCACGCACGCTCCTCGGGCAGGAAGCCGGAGTTCTTCTGGTTCGACTTCCAGTTCCTCAGGTCGGCCTCGCGGTGGGCGATGTTCCAGTCGCCGCATACCACCACCTCCTGTCCGCTCTGGTAGAGCATGTCCATGTGCGGCAGGAAGCGGTCCATGAAGTCGAACTTTACCTGCTGGCGCTCTTCCGAGCTGGAGCCCGAGGGTAGATAGAGCGAGATCACCGACAGCTTGCCAAAGTCCAGCTGCAGGAAGCGGCCCTCGGCGTCGATGTCGGCGATGCCCAGGCCCTCGACTACGCGGTCGGGTTCCCGCCGGCTGTAGATGCCGACCCCGCTATACCCCTTCTTTTCTGCGTGGTGGAACCAGCCTTTCATGCCGTCCGGCGAGCGCATGGCCTCGTCCAGGTCGTTCGCTTGCGCCTTGAGCTCCTGCACACAGAGGAAGTCGGCCTGCTGCGCGGGCAGCCAGTCGAGCAGGCCCTTGCGGCAGGCAGAACGGATGCCGTTGAGGTTGAGGGAGATGATGCGTAACATGGACAGCCTCCAGTTCAAGCTGCTTGGCAGCCCAGAAAGCCGTGGATTTTAGCCGGGATTTCATCGCCCTCGCCTGCCGCAAGGGTGTGCTGCGCTTCGGCGCCTTCGTGACCAAGGCGGGGCGCAACTCGCCGTACTTCTTCAATGCGGGCCTGTTCGACGACGGCGCCTCGTTCCGCGAACTGTGCGGCTACTATGCGCGCACGATCCGCGCCTCGGGCGTGGGCTTCGACATGCTGTTCGGGCCGGCGTACAAGGGGATTCCGCTCGTGGCCGGCACTGCGATCCGCCTCGCCGAGGACGGGGTGGATCTGCCCTTCGCCTTCAATCGCAAGGAAGCCAAGGACCACGGCGAGGGCGGCACACTGATCGGCGCGCCGCTCAAGGGCCGGGTGCTGATCCTCGATGACGTGATCTCGGCCGGCACCTCGGTCCGCGAGTCGGTGGAGTTGATCCGTGCTGCTGGGGCCACGCCTGCTGGGGTGGTGATCGCGCTGGACCGCATGGAGCGTGGTAAGGGCAGCCTGTCGGCGGTGCAGGAAGTGAAGGAAAGCTTCGGCATTCCGGTGATCGCGGTTGCCACGCTTGAGGATCTCATCGGCTATCTTGCCGACAGTCCTGATCTCGCTGCGAACCTCGAGGTGGTGAAAGCCTATCGGGAGCAATATGGAATCTCGTCAAGCTAGCGTGCAGATCGCACGGGCCTGCACTTTCGCCGCTCTGGTCGCCCTTTCGTCCATGTCCGGGCAGGCGGTCGCACAGCCGACCTCGAAGAGCATCTACTGTTGCGATGTTGGTGGTCAGCCGGTGTGCGGTGACATCCTGCCGGCGGCGTGCTACGGACGCGCGTACCGCGAGATGAGCCCCTCCGGGGTGGTACGGCGTATCGTCGCCGCGCCGCTGACGCGAGAGGAGATCGCGGCGCGTGCTGCGGCGGAGCGCCAGCGCCGCGTCGATGAGGCCGAGCGCCAGCGCCAGCTGCGCCTGGACCAGGCCCTGCTCGAAACCTACCGTAACCTCGAAGATCTCGATTTCCGCCGCGATCGAGAGCTGCGCGAGCTCGACCAGAGCATCCGTCAGCTGCGCGAGCGTGAGAGTGAGCTGATCGCCCGCCAGCATCAGCTCATCGATGAGGCAACGCGCACCAACCAGAGCGATGTGGCTGCCGGGTTGGAAGACGACATCCGTCTGCTCGACAGTGAGATTGCCGCCCAGTCCTCGGTGATCTCGGCAAAGCTTCGAGACCGTAGCGCGGTGGTCGAGCGCTTCGAGGAGCATCGTGCCCGCTTCATCGAGCTCACCGAGGGGGGCAACCCCGAGGCGCGCGCCGCCATCCTCGAGCGCCGCTGAGCGGCATCGCATGGGAGCGGACTGCGCCGCCCGGCTGCGGGGGATGAGAGGCGTCGAACCCTCAATCGAAGGGAGTCCCGCATGACCCAAGCCCGGACGCTGGATGCAGTCGCGGCCCTTCTTTCCTGCGCGCAGCGCATCCTCTTCGTCACTGGCGCCGGCATTTCGGTGGACTCCGGGCTGCCGACCTATCGCGGCATCGGCGGCCTGTACCACGATCGTCTCACTAGCGAGGGGCTTACCATTGAAGAGGCGCTGTCGGGCGAGATGATGGCCACGCGGCCCGAGATCGCCTGGCGCTACATTGCCGAGATCGAGGCCAGCTGCCGCGGCGCGCAGCCCAATGCCGCACATCGTCTGATCGCCGCGCTTGAGCAGGAAAAGCGGATGGTCTGCGTGTTGACGCAGAACGTGGACGGGCTGCATCGCGCCGCCGGATCGCACAACGTCATCGAGATACATGGCACCGTGCACCGCCTGCAGTGCATGGCCTGCCACCATGGGCGCACGCTGCCGGACTATGCCGGGCTCGCGCTGCCGCCCGAGTGTCCGCAGTGCGGCAGCGTCATGCGCCCAGCAGTCGTGTTGTTTGGCGAGCCCCTGCCGACGCGGGCGGTGGAGCGGATCGAGGCGTTGCTGGCGCAGGGCCTGGATGCCGTGCTGTCCGTGGGGACGAGCAGCGTCTTCCCGTACATTGCCGGTCCGGTCGTGTGGGCTGCGCAGCGGGGCGTTCCAACGGTGGAGATCAACCCCGGCGAAACACCGGTGAGCGCTCTGGTAACACATCGGCTACGCATGTGCGCAGCCGACGCGCTGCCCGAACTCTGGTTCCGCATGCACCCTCGCGACCCCGCCGAGGACTGAAACAAGCCTGACGGGGGTGATGGACCCGCGGGGTTGCAAGACCCCAGCAGGCCGCATGCGCTTACAGAAGAACGCGCTCGATGCCGCCGTTGTTGGCCTTGGCGACGTATTCCGGCAGCCAGTTCTCGCCTAACAGATGCTTTGCGAGCTCGACCACGATGTAGTCGGGCTCGATGCCGCCGGCGTCATCGGCGTAGCGATGCATGCCCTGCAGGCAGCTTGGGCAGGACGTGAGCATCTTGATCTTCGCATTCGGATCGTCTTCGCGCAGTTTTGCGGCGCCCTTCTCGATCTCCTCCTGCTTCCGGAAGCGGACCTGGGTGGAGATGTCCGGACGCGCCACGGCCAGCGTGCCGGATTCGCCGCAGCACCGGTCTGAGAGGTCCACGCGCGTACCCATCAGCGTGTTGGCCACCTTGATGCCGGAATGCACCTTCATCGGGGTATGGCAGGGCTCGTGGTACATGTACTTCACGCCCTGCGCGCCCTCGAGCTTGACGCCCTTTTCCATCAGATACTCGTGGATGTCGAGCAGGCGGCAGCCGGGGAAGATCTTCTCGAATTCGTACTTCTGCAACTGGTCCATGCAGGTGCCGCAGGACACGATCACGGTCTTGATGTCGAGGTAGTTCAGTGTGTTGGCGACACGGTGGAAGAGGACGCGGTTGTCGGTGGTGATCTTCTGCCCCTTTTCGTCCTCGCCGGCAGCCGTCTGCGGATAGCCGCAGCACAGGTAGCCCGGCGGCAGCACGGTCTGTGCGCCGACGTGGTAGAGCATGGCCTGGGTCGCGAGGCCGACCTGGCTGAACAGGCGCTCCGAGCCGCAGCCGGGGAAGTAGAACACCGCCTCAGACTCGCCGTTGGCCTTGTGCGGGTCCCGGATTACAGGGATGACCTTGTCGTCTTCGATATCGAGCAGCGCGCGGCTGGTCTTCTTGGGCAGGTTGCCCGGCATGGGCTTGTTGATGAAGTGGATCACCTGGGCCTTGATCGGCGCCTTGCCGAGCGTGGCCGGCGGCGCCTTCACCTGCGGCTGGATGAGGCCGAACTTCCGGCCCATCTCGTAGCCGAGTCGCTGCGCCTTGTAGCCCCACTCGATCATGCCGGTGCGGATAGCCTTGATCGTGGTCGGATCCTTGATGGTCAGGAAGGCCATCGCCGCGGCCTTGCCGGGGTTGAAGGATTTCTTGCCCTGTTTCCGCAGCAGGTTGCGCATCTTCACCGTGACGTCGCCGAAGTCGATGTCCACCGGACAGGGCTTCTCGCACTTGTGGCAGATCGTGCAGTGGTCCGCGACGTCCTCGAACTCTGCCCAGTGCGCGAGCGAAACGCCGCGGCGGGTCTGCTCCTCGTACAGGAAGGCTTCGATCAGGAGCGAGGTGGAGAGAATCTTGTTGCGCGGGGAATACAGCAGGTTGGCGCGTGGCACGTGCGTGGAGCACACCGGCTTGCACTTGCCGCAGCGCAGGCAGTCCTTGATGTCGTGGGCGATCTCGCCGACGTCGGTCTGCTCCATGATGATGGACTCGTGGCCCATCAGGTTGAAGCTGGGGGTGTAGGCGTTTTCGAGGTTGGCCTTCCACGCGCCGCCGCGCATGAGCTTGCCGCGGTTGAAGCGGCCCTCGGGGTCGACCTTTTCCTTGTAACGCCAGAAGTTCGCCATCTCGTCGTCGGTGAGATAGTCGAGCTTGGTGATGCCGATGCCATGCTCGCCGGAGATCACGCCGTCCAGGCTGCGCGCGAGCGCCATGATGCGGTCGACCGTTCGGTTGGCGGTCTGCAGCATCTCGTAGTGGTCGGAGTTGACCGGGAGGTTGGTGTGTACGTTGCCGTCGCCGGCGTGCATGTGCAGGGCGACAAAGACGCGCCCGCGCAGGACTTCCTTGTGGAGGTCCTGGATGCGCGCGAGCACCGGCGCGAACAGGTTGCCATCGAAGATGTTGCGCAACTGCGGGCGCAGCTCGGTCTTCCACGACACGCGGATCGAATAGTCCTGCAGGCGGTGGAACAGGACCGGGTCGGCCGTGCGGTTGGAGAGCTCGCCGGCCGTGATGCCGAGTTCAGCGAACTGCGCTTCGGCTGCGGCCAGCGGCAGGTCGAGATTGTCGAGCAGCCATTGCCAGCGGCGTCGCACCGCGGCGACCTGCTCGAGCGCGGCCTGGCGGCGGTCGCCGATGAGCTCCTCGCGGTCGACCTCGGCGTCGCCGGAATCGACCGGCAGCTCGCCCTGCAGGAACTCGGCGAGGCGATCACAGAGTGCGATCTTGTTCTGCAGCGAGAGCTCGATGTTGATGCGCTCGATGCCGTCGCAGTATTCCCCCATGCGTGGCAGCGGGATGACCACATCCTCGTTGATCTTGAAGGCGTTGGTGTGGCGCGAGATCGCCGCGGTGCGGCTGCGCTCGAGCCAGAAGCGCTTGCGCTGTTCGGGGCTCACGGCGATGAAGCCCTCCGAGCCGCGCGCGTTGGTCATGCGCACCACGTCGGAGGCCGCCTGCATGACTGCGTTTTCGTCATGGCCGACGATGTCGCCGATCAGCACCATCTTGGGGCGGCCGTGGCGCTTGGCCTTGGTGGCATAGCCCACCGCCTTCACGTAGCGCTCATCGAGGTGCTCGAGGCCCGCGAGCTGAACGCCCGCAGCGTGGCCTGCGCCGCCCGGCTTGAAGTAGTCGGTGATCTCGACGATGGCTGGCACCGCCTCGCGTACCTGGCCGAAGAACTCCAGGCACACCGTGCGCGTGACCGGCGGCATCTTGTGCAGCACCCAGCGCGCGGCGACGATGAGGCCGTCGGTGCCTTCCTTCTGCACGCCCGGCACACCGCCGAGGAACTTGTCGGTGACGTCCTTGCCCAGCCCGACCTTGCGACAGGCGGCGCCTGGCATGGCAATGACTTCCTCGCCGAGCGGTGCGTTGCTGAGGCCGTCGAAGCGGCGCAGCCGGAAGCGCACCGTCTCCTGCTCGTGGATCTTGCCGAAGTTGTGATCGAGGCGCTCAACCTCGAGCCAGTTGCCGTCGGGCGTGACCATCTTCCACCACGCCAGGTTGTCGAGCGCAGTGCCCCATAGGACGGCCTTCTTGCCACCGGCGTTCATGGCGATGTTGCCGCCGATGCAGGAGGCGCTGGCCGAGGTCGGGTCGACTGCAAACACGCGCCCGGCCAGGCTGGCAGCTTCGGACACGCGCTCGGTGACCACGCCGGCGCCGGTGCGGATAGTGGGGTAGGGCGCGGACATCGGCCCGTCCACGCCTTGCAGCACGGTGGCTTCGACCGGGCTCATTGCGAGCAGCTTTTCGGTGTTGATCACCGCAGAGCTGGCGTCGAGCGGGATCGCGCCGCCGGTGTAGCCGGTGCCGCCGCCGCGCGGGATGATGGTGAGGCCGAGCGCGATGCACTCGCGCACCAGCGGTGCCATCTCTTCCTCGGTATCGGGGTAGAGGACGACGAAGGGGTATTCGACCCGCCAGTCCGTGGCGTCGGTGACGTGCGAGACGCGGGCGTGGCCGTCGAAGCAGATGTTGTCGCGCCGGGTGTGCCGTGCCAGCGCCTTCAGCACCATCTTGCGCCGGCGCGCGGTGTCGTCGAACCAGCGCTCGAAGTCGGAGACGGCCTCGCGGGCGCGCGCGATCAGCAGCGCGACCAGGTCATTGCCCTGACGGCGTTTCTCGACCTCGTTCAGGCGATGGTCAAGCGCACCGATGAGCGCCTCACGCCGTTCGCGCGAGGTGAGCAGGTCGTCCTCGAGGTAGGGGTTGCGGCGCACCACCCAAATGTCGCCCAGCACCTCATACAGCATGCGTGCCGAGCGGCCGGTCACGCGCTCGCCGCGCAGCTCGTCCAGCGCCGCCCAGGCTTCATTGCCGAGCAGCCGAATGACGATCTCGCGATCGGAGAACGAGGTGTAGTTGTACGGGATCTCTCGCAGGCGTTGGCTCATTTGGCTATCCGGGGACTGCTGCTGGAAAGCGTTTCATTCTAACGAACCGCAGTGCACCATGCAGCAAAAAACAAGACCTTAAGCGCGTCAGGGATTAGGCGTGGCGCGGGTTTCGCGACGTCAGACGGTCATCGCTCCCCGGGTCCCGCATGTCCTGCGCCGCACGCGGCGGAGAGCGCGATCTCGATGCGCCAGCCCGGGTCGACTAGTCCGGCGACCTTTACGCAGGCGCGCGCCGGAGCGCTTCCGGAGGGGATCCAGGCGTCCCAGAGGGCGTTCATGGCGCCATAGTCGGCGAAGTCGGTGAGGTAGATCGTGGCCATCAGGATGCGGTTCGGCGCGCTCCCGAGCAGGCGCAGCTGGCGTTCGATGCTGGCGAGGACTTCGCTGGTCTGGGTGCGGATGTCGGTGCCGCTGCTGGCAGGAACCTCGACGAGGTGAATGACTCCGGCATGGACGACTGCGTCGGCGTAGCGGGCGGTGACGCCGTGGCGTTCGATGTCTGACATGGGAAGTGCGTCTCGCGTGTGGAGGGGTACGGCTCAGTATAGGCCGTCTCCGCTGATCAGGCTGCGGCTAACCCCCCAGCAGCCATGCGATCGCCGCGTACCGCAGGCCCTTGCCGAGTGCCATCCAGCACAGGCAGGCGACCCAGTTCAGGCGTAGAACGCCAGCGGCCGCGCACAGGGCGTCGCCTATCAGCGGCACCCAGGACAGCAGCAGGCTGGCGCTGCCCCATCGGCGCACCTGCGCCAGTCGGGGCGGGACTTCCTTGCGTGGCAGCAGTCGTCCAAGCAGGTAGGTGCTCATGCCCCCCGCGGTGTTGGCGATGGTTGCCGTCAGCAGCGCTGTGGCTGCCAGCCCGGGTTGCAAGGCGACGATGCCCGCGAACACCGCCTCCGAACCACCCGGCAGGAGCGTGGCGGCAAGGAAGGCCGAAACGGCGAGGGTGGAGAGGGTCGTGAGCTCACTCAAGGAGGGGCTCCAAGGATACTGTGGCGATAGAGATATGAATATGGAATTGACTGCGAGGCTGTGGAAAATGCAAAATGCATGCACGCGACATGCGTGACCCTATCGAGGAGGATGAAGCCATGAAGAGAGTCTTTGGTGTTGCAGGCCTGATGCTGACCCTGGTAGCCGCAGTGCCGGATTCGGCCTGGGCCAATCCGCAGCACGAGCGCATGCGGCAGTGCAACGCGCAGGCACGTGAGCAGGCGCTCAAGGGCGATGCACGCAAGGCGTTCATGAGCACCTGCCTGCGTGGGCAAAAGGATGCGATCAACGGCGGTGAAGAGGAGGCGGGCGAGCGGGAGAAAGCGCTTGCACCGGTGGGCGAAGCGCCGACACAGACGGGTGCGAGCCTTGCAGCGCCCGACGAAAAGACGCGCCGCAAGGCCTGCAACCAGACGGCCACCGAGCGCTCACTCAAGGGGGCCGAGCGCAAGGCCTTCATGGCCGAGTGCGTAAAGGTTTGAGCGCGTCCGCAAAGCGCCTGGTGCCCTTTGGCAGCCAGGTGCTGCACCGACAGGCTTTCGCTCATTCGAAATCGAAGAATACGATCTCGCGCTCGTCGCCCTCTTCGCACGCGAAGCCACAGCCGATCCGGCCTTGGCCCGTAAGCAACAGACGATCCTGGCGGACTAGGCGCTCGACCTGTCCTTCCACGGCAACATAGGTCCCATTCGTGCTCTCGTCGAACAGGATGAAGCCCTCATGACGGCGTTCGATGCGGGCGTGTTGTCGCGAAGCACGTGGGTCGCCGATTACGATGTCATTGCCAAGTTCGCGCCCGAGCAAGACCACCGGCCGGATTTCCTCGACGTGGACGACGCCGTTCCGGTGTCGCAGTTGAAGTCGTTCATTGCGCTGTGCCAGCGGTTGGCGGACGGCTTCTGCTTTGCCATGGCCGATCTCATGCACCGTCACGTCGAACCGGCTTGTGTCGAGCCCGGCTACGGGCCTGCTTGCTACCAGATGACGCGCTGCACTCCCGAGCCGTGCAATTGCCTGTGCCGAGGCGAGCGCCTGCTCCGCCTCGCATTGATTCGCGATACGCAGCGCCTGGACAACACCTTCGCCACTGGGCTTGCCCATTTCGGTCGAGAGTGCACCGACATGCACGCCCAAGCGAGCGGGGTGCTTTCTTCCGCGCAGCGGCGGAAGGTTGCGGATGCGGTCGAGCGCGTCGACGGCGGCCTGAATGGCCGCGTCTGCATCATCGAAGCGTGCGAGGGTCCGCTCACGGGTGGCCTCGATGAGTCGCCCCCCATGTGCGCTGATCGCACGCTCGATCCGATGTGCGCAACGCGCCGCTGCGCGATCGGCTTCATCATCGCCGACCCGCGTCGCGAGCGTTTCATCGCCCCCATGCAGGGCGGCAAGGATACAGATGTTCATGCGATCGGACATCGGCACTCTGTTACGTCGGCCTGTCGGGCCGGGTCAGGATCTGTGAAGGGAGCTTCCGTGTGCGTCGGTGGCCGCGTCGTGCATGAACCTACGCCTCGCTCTGGCCCGGCCGGAGCAGGCTGATCGTTGCGGACTGTGGCGCGACAGGCAGCTCTGGCGGGTCGAACGCGGTGTCTCCCTCCTCGACGATCGTCTGCTGCGTCAGCCCGACGAAGTCGAACAGACGCCGATCGGCGAGGTGGGAAGGCACGACGTTCTTCAGTGCGGTGGCGAGCGACTCGATGCGCCCCGGGTAGTCCCGTGCCCAACCCTGGAGCATGTTCTTGATCTGCTTGCGCTGCGCGTTCTCCTGCGAGCCGCACAGGTTGCAAGGGATGATGGGGAAATCCATCGTGCGTGCGAAGCGCGCGATCTCGGCTTCGGTGCAGTAGGCGAGCGGGCGGATCACCACGTGGTTGCCGTCGTCACTCACGAGCTTCGGGGGCATGGCCTTGATCTTGCCGCCGAAGAACATGTTCAGGAACAGGGTCTCGAGCATGTCGTCGCGATGGTGCCCGAGCGCGATGCGGGTGGCACCAAGCTCCTTCGCCGTACGGTAGATGATGCCGCGGCGCAGGCGCGAGCACAGCGAGCAAGTGGTCTTGCCCTCGGGAATCTTGTCCTTGACGATCGAATAGGTGTCTTCGGTGACGATGCGATACTCGACCCCGATCGATTCAAAGTAGGCCGGGAGCACATGGTCGGGGAAGCCGGGCTGCTTCTGGTCGAGGTTCATCGCCACGATGCGGAAGTCGACCGGGGCCCGCTCACGCAGTGCGAGCAGGCAGGACAGCAGGGTGTAGGAGTCCTTGCCGCCGGAAACGCACACCATCACGGTGTCGCCGTCGCCGATCATGTTGAAGTCGCCGATCGCCTCGCCGACCCCGCGCTCGAGCTTCTTCTTCAGGCGCAGAAAGGTGTTGGAAAAACGTTCGTCGCCGGTGTTGTCGGGGGCGGGTCGGTTCTCTGCGGGGGCGTAAGCGGCAGTCACGGTGCAAGGGCCTGTCTGGAAGTCAATGCGGGATTATCCCAGAAAGCACGGTGCGCTACCCGATCACAAATGCACGCTGCGCCCCCCGTCGACTGCGATGATCTGCCCGGTGACGTAAGGGGCGTCGAGCATCAGAAATCGTACCGTGCGCGCAATGTCGGCAGGCGATCCCACGCGCTTGAGCAGGGTGTGTGCGATGATCCGTTCGCGCTCCTCGGGGGGAAACTGCCCGTCTTCCGGCCAGTCGATCGGCCCCGGCGCCACGCCATTGACGCGGACCTCGGGCGCGAGCTCGACGGCCAGCGATCGGGTGAGCGTGGCGAGCCCCCCCTTGGCAACGTTATAGACCGTATAGCCGGTGAGCGGCCAGTCGGCGTGAATATCCACGATGTTTACGATGGCGCCTCCGGCGCGGCGCAAGGCGGGCGCCAGGGCCTGAGACAGGAACAGCGGCCCCATGAGGTTGGAGCCCACGAGCTCGTCCCACGCCGCGCGGTCGATGCCGCCGATCGGCGTCGGGAAGAAGCTTGATGCGTTGTTCACCAGGCCGTCCAGCCCTTCGCCGCGTGCCAGCACCTGGGCAGCGATATCCTCGGCGGCGCCGAAGCGGGCGAGGTCGCCGCGGACGGTGAAGGCCGAGTCGGCCCGGAGCGCGTTGAGCGAGGCTGCGAGCGCCTCGGCCTCGCCGGCGCTGCTGCGATAGTGCAGGACTACGCGCGCGCCCGCTGCGTGCAGGCAACGTGCGATTTCCGCGCCCACACGGCGTGCCGCGCCGGTGACGAGGATCCGCGGTGCGTGCGTGGGGCCGGAGGGGGAGGAGTGCTGCGTGTCGTTCATGCGCTTGCCCTGATGTGGTTCGCTCGGTCGGCTGCGCCCGGGAAGCTGCCGGTACAATCTCCGGCTTTCTTCGACCCTGGATCGCCCGACCATGTCTGCATTGCCCCAGCCCTCCGCCGATGCGCTCATGCAGAGCGCGCGCCTGCTCGAACGCATCGAGGCCGAGATCGAGACGGCCGGCGGCTGGATTTCGTTCTCGCGCTACATGGAGCTCGCGCTCTATGCGCCCGGTCTCGGTTATTACAGCGGCGGCGCGCGAAAGTTCGGTCCTGGTGGCGATTTCATCACTGCCCCTGAGCTTACGCCCCTTTTTGGTCAGGCGCTTGCGGCCCAGGTGGAGCAGGTGATGTGCGCGAGCGAGGCAGAGGTGATCGAGGTCGGCGCCGGCACCGGCCTGCTCGCCGCCGACCTGCTGCTCGAACTCGAACACCGCGGCCGTGCGCCGGAGCGCTACGGCATCCTCGAGCTTTCGGGGGAGTTGCGCGCGCGCCAGTTCGACACCCTTGCTGCGAAGGCGCCCCATCTGGCGGGTCGCGTGCACTGGCTGGACGCGTTGCCCGACACCTTCTGCGGCGTGGTGGTGGCGAACGAGGTGCTGGACGTGATGCCGGTGCATCTGATCGTTTCGCGCGCCGATGGGCTGTTCGAGCGCGGGGTCGTCATGGCCCAGGATGATGCGGGCGTCCGACGCCTGTGCTGGGCTGACACGCCGGCGCAGGGTGCAGTCGCCGAGGCGGCAGGCGCTCTCGCGCTGCCCGCGCCGCAACAGGGTGAATACGTGACTGAGCTGAACCTCGCGGGGGGCGCGTGGGTCAGCGCGTGGGCCCAGCGTCTGGTGCGTGGCGCCATGATCCTGATCGATTACGGCTATCCGCGCGCCGAGTACTACCTGCCCTCGCGCGCGAGCGGCACCCTGCTCTGCTATTACCGCCACCACGCCCATGGCGACCCCTTCCTGTGGCCGGGGCTGAACGACATCACCGCGTTCGTGGATTTCACTGCGGTGGCGGAGGCGGGCTTTGCTGCCGGCCTGGATGTGCAGGGCTATACCACGCAGGCACAGTTCCTCTTCAACTGCGGCGTGCTCGACTGCCTCGCCCGCCGTGGCCCGCAGGAAAGTGCGGACTACATCCGCGCCGCGCGCGCGGTGCAGCGCCTGACCACGCCGCAGGAGATGGGCGAACTGTTCAAGGTGCTGGCGCTGTCGCGCGGAATCGATACGCCGCTGCTGGGCTTTGCGCGCGGAGACCGGCTGCACACCCTGTGAGCCGCCTTCCAGGGCTCAGAGCGTGCGCTCCTCCAGCCAGGCTGCGATGCGCATCGCGACCAGTTCCCAGTCGTGCTCGAGCATCATGCCGTGGCCGACGTTGGGGAAGATCTCCGCCTGACGCGCATAGGTCAGCGCGGTCATGTGCACCTGGTCGGGCGGGATCAGGGCGTCGTGCTCGGCACCCAGGATCAGCATCGGTGGGCGGTGCATGCGCGCCGGCTGCGGCAGGTTGAATAGCGACATGTCCCAGATCGCGCGGTGGGACTCGGGCTGACTGAGACGGTAGTAGCGCTGCAGCTGGTCGGCTGCGACCGGCTGGTGGAACAGTGCTTCGCGCAGGCTCTCGATGTCTACCTCGTTGCCCGCCATGATCCGGTTGAGGTCCGACAGCAGGTTGGGGCGCTTGAACATCAGCCCCACCGCCGAGCTCATCAGGCCCTGAGGCGGCACCGAGGACATCAGCACCACGGCCGGAGCGTCGTGCTGCTCGAGGTACTTCTGTACCACCAGACCTCCCATCGAGTGTCCGACCAGGATTGGCGGGGCGGGCAGGCTGGCTGCAACTTCGGCGACGTCGCGCACGTAGTCGTCGATGGAATAGGTGTCCAGCAGTTCTCGGCTACGGCTCCTGCCGTGTCCGGACAGCGAAACCGCATAGGCAGCCCAGCCTTGACGTGCGAACCAGGGCAGGAAGTGCTCTTCCCAGCACCAGGCCGAGACATAGGCGCCGTGCACGAAGAGCAGGGGATGGTCGTGTGTCGGTCGTTCGGGTGCGTGACACAGCACCTCGAGTTCGCCGAAGCGGGTGTTGTTCATTGGGGATCCTTGTTCCGCGCCTTCACGGCTGCCACACGTGCGGCGTGCAGTGCGTGCGGAATGTCTTTCTTGTCGGGACAGCTTGCGACGATTGTAGCGGCGTCGACGTTGCGTACGGCGCTCAGCGCTGTGCGCCAGTGTGACAAAGGTCGCCAGATGCCGCGATCTTCTCCGCCGCGACCGGCATGATCGCAGGCTGCGGCCTGGAGCATGAGCTCGAAGCGCTCCGGGCGTCGCAGCCCGTCGCAGCGCTCGATCAGCTTCACCATGGTTTCGGGGCGCAGCGCCTCGGCGAGCGCGAGGATGCCGTGTTCGCGCGCCACCATCTCGGCGAGCTCGCGGCATTCGGCGGGCGCCTTCAGGCGGGTGGAGACCTCGCGGGCGCGTCGGGCACTCGCCGCCTCGTGGCCATAGTGGTGGGGGAGAACATGGGCCGGTGTGTCGGCCTTGCCCAGGTCGTGGAGCAGACAGGCCCAGCGCACGGGTAGCGGTTGCTCCCCCCTGGCCGCAGCGTCGACGACGAGCAGCACATGTTCGCCGCTGTCGATCTCGGGGTGGTGCTTCTCGGGCTGGGGCACACCGAAAAGCCGATCGAGTTCGGGCAGGATCGCGGCGAGCGCGCCGCAGTCGCGCAGTACACGGATCATGCGCGAGGGCCGCTCCTCCATCAGCCCGCGGGCGAATTCCTGCCACACGCGCTCGGGGACCAGGTGGTCCACCTCACCGGCGTCGACCATGTGCCGCATCAACGCCATGGTTTCGGGGGCGACATCGAAGGCGGTAAAGCGTGCGGCGAAGCGTGCCACCCGCAGGATTCGCAGCGGGTCTTCGGCGAAGGCGGGGGAGACGTGACGGAACACGCGTGCAGCGAGATCGCGCTGGCCACCGCAGGGGTCGATCAGCGTGCCGTCTTCCGCGCGTGCGATTGCGTTGATGGTAAGGTCGCGGCGGAGCAGGTCGTCCTCCAGCGTGACCTCGGGGGAGGCGTGGCAGACGAAGCCGGTGTATCCATGGCCCGACTTGCGCTCGGTGCGTGCGAGCGCGTATTCCTCATTCGTTCGTGGGTGCAGAAAGACCGGAAAGTCGCGCCCGACCGGGCGGAACCCGCGTGCGATCATTTCCTCGGGGGTGCTGCCGACCACGACCCAGTCGCGATCCTTGACCGGCAGCCCCAGCAGGGCGTCGCGCACCGCCCCGCCAACGACATATGCCTGCATCAGCCGTAAAGATCCTCTTCCGGGATGGACTCGGTCTCGGCGCGCGCAGCTACGGCCCAGTCCTGCATGTGCGGATTGGCCAGCAGGGTGGCGAGGTACTGACCGGCCTCGCCCTCGGGCTTCACGCCATAGGTCTGGAAGCGGAAGGCGACCGGGGCGAAGGCTGCGTCGGCGAGGCTGAAGCGGCCGAACAGATAGGGGCCGTCGTTGCCGAAGCGTGCCCGGCAGTCGGTCCAGATTGCGATGATGCGCGCAATGTCGGCATCCACTTCGGGGCTGTGGCCGAAGCCGGTGTAGTCCTTGCGCACGTTCATCGGCATGCGGCTGCGCAGATTCTGGAAGCCAGCGTGCATCTCCGCGGTCACCGCGCGGGCGATGGCGCGCGCGGCAGCGTCCTCGGGCAACAGCGCAGGATTCTTCTCGGCGAGGTATTCGCCGATGGCGAGGGAGTCCCATACCTTGAAGCCATGGTCGTTCAGGCAGGGCACCTTGCCCGAAGGCGAGTGCGACAGGATGCGTTCGCGGCTGCCGGGGATGAACAGCGGGATGCGGATCTCCTCGAAGTTGAAGCCGCCCTCGCGCGCGGCCAACCATGCGCGCAGGGACCAGGACGAGTAGTTTTTGTTGCCGATGATGAGCTTCATCGCGGGCTCCGGGGCTGGTGTGGGTGGAATTTCAGCGCCGCGCGTGGCGGCGGAACGGGTAGTAGAAGGCGCGCGGCCCGGCATCGCCCAGCCAGCCGGGTGCCACCGCCTCGAGTGGGGTGGCCGCAAGGCCGTAGGGCAAGTGATCGCCGTGGGCGACGTTGTCCACCCGCATCGACCGCACGTTGTCGCGGCTCATCAGCGGCTGGGGGGCGAGTTCCATCAGGCGCGCCTGCATCATCGCGATGTTCTCGGGCAGCGGGATCACCTTGCGGCGCTTGCCGACCGTGAGTTCGGACACGTACTCGACCAGCTGGCGCAGGGTATAGACGGTGGGGCCGGCGAGATCGAAGGTCTTGCCGGTGGCGTCGGGACGGACCAGGCTCTGCCAGACGGCTTCGGCCACATCTTCCACGTAAACCGGTTGGAAGCGGACGCTGGCGCCGGCGAGGGGGATTGCCGGGAACATGCGCACCAGGTCCGCGAACAGGTTGAGGAAGCTGTCCCCGCGACCGAAGACCACCGAGGGGCGCAGGACGGTCCACTCGGTCTCGGGTGTCGAGGTGCGGATGGCGGTTTCGCCCGCAGCCTTGGAGCGCTGGTATTCGGAGGGGCCGCCCGAGTCCGCGCCGAGCGCGCTGATGTGCACCAGGCGCGGCACGCGTGCGGCGCGACAGGCCGCCACGATCTTCTGCGGCAGCTCGACGTGCGCACGCGCGAAGTCCGGGCCGAAGGGCGTGCCGGGGCGCGAGTGCAGCACGCCGACCGTGTTGACCACGGCGTCTGCGCCAGCCACCAGTGCGGAAAGGGTTGTGGGGTCGTGCACGTCGGCTTCGACCACCTCGGCGTTGGGCAGCAGCAGCACATGACCGGCACGGCTGCGGCGGCGGGTAGGAAGGATGACCTTTACGCCTGCTTCGCACAGGCGGTTGGCAATGGCGCTACCGATAAAGCCGGAGCCGCCGATGAGGACGACGCGTTTCGGATTCATGGTTCGACTCGGAGGGTTTCTCGTTATTGATGCGGCGATGCCGCAGGGCTGGAGCTTACTCGCTGGCGGGCGCGGGCGCGATGGTCCCCAGGCGCGCCGTGAGCGATTGTGGCCGTTTTTCCATCATTGCGGCATAGATCACCGCGTTTGCGAGCACTTTCTTGACATAATCGCGGGTTTCGTCGAATGGGATGGTCTCGGCGTAGATCGCGCCCTCGAGCGGGCCGCTGTCGCGCCAACGCCGCGCGCGCCCCGGCCCTGCGTTGTACCCCGCGCTCGCCAGCACCGGGTGGCTATCCAATCCTTCCAGAATCAGACGCATGTAGCTGGTGCCGAGCAGGACGTTGGTGTGGGGATCGTTGAGCATGCGTGGATGGTAGCCGTTCAGGCCGATCTTGCCCGCGACCCACTTACCCGTGGCCGGCATGACCTGCATCAGCCCCTGGGCGCCCGCACTGGAGCGTGCGGGGACGACGAAGCGGCTCTCCTGGCGCATCAGCCCATATACCCACGCCAGATCCAGCCCCTGTGCGCGCACCTGCGGCTCTACAACCTCACGGTAGGGGGTCAGGAAGCGCAGCTCGAAGTGGCTGCGCGGATTGGCGAGTTCGGCGGTGTTGATGGCGCGATCGTAGAGCTCGTTGCGCAAGGCCAGGTGCGCGGCAGCCAGGCGGAAGAACTCGTCGCGGTCGCGCACGGCCCAGATCCACTCGCGTACGGCCTCGGTGCGCAGATCGAGGCGGTAGAGGGCCAGCGCCCGCTGCAACCCCGGGTCGCGCTCTGCGGCCTCCAGCGCGGCGCGCGGCAACGGCGGGCTGGCCGGTGGCGGCAGGAAGGCTTGGCCGAGCGCCTCGCTGGCAAGCATGCCGTAGAAGTCGGGTTCTCCGGCGATGCGCTGGAAGAGCGCCTCAGCGGCCTCGCGCTCGCCGCGCGCGGCATGGGCCCGGCCCAGCCAGTAGATCCATTCGGGGCGCTCGCGCTCCTGCGCGGGGAGGGCCTCGATGCTTGCGCGTACGCGGCGCCAGTCCTGCACGCGCAATGCGGCGCGCACGCGCCAGGCGCGCTGCTCGGGCGTTGTGGTGACGTCACCGGCAGCGGTGAAGAAGTCGACCGCCTCGGGTAGCCGGCTTTGCGCGGCATGCAGGCCCATCACCACGTGGATGTAGTTCCTCTCCTCCGCGCTGAGGCGGTCCTGGATGCGCAGCAGGCGTGTCTGCGCTGCGCTTACATCCTCGCGGGCCAGACGCACCAGCGCGGCGAGTGCCACTTCGCGGCCGGCGCGCGTGACCGCGAAGTTGGGCGGCAGGCGATCCAGCCAGGGGGCGGGCGAGCGCACAGCCTGGTCGAGGGCAGCGTGGGCAGGCGCCCGTCCGGTGGGAAGCAGGGCGAGGCTGGCGAAGGCGGCCTCGGGGGTGCGCGAGTCGATCTGGCGGCGGATGCGCCACCACACGCCGTCCTCATCCACCGCGCCGCTGCTGGTGGCGCTGCGCAGTGCGGGGGCGCAGGCGTCGTGGGCCGTGAGGCGTTCATGCCACTGCTGCGCGACCTCGCCGGGCACGCTGGTGTCGCCGCTCATCAGCCGTGCCGTCCATGCGCTGCAGTGCAACGCGTCGTCGGCGTTCACCAGCCCGTCGTAGCGCTGCAGGAAGCCCTGCCAGTCGCCCTCCTTGGCCAGCCGTTTCAGCCAGTCTGCCCGCAGTCTGTCCGCAAGCACCGTGCCGGCCTCGCGCGCGAGGAATGCCTCCAGTTCGGCCTGCGGCGGAAGTTCCGGCCGGGCAAGCAGGTGCACCAGGTGCCAGTAACGCGGATAGGCGTCGAGCACGTGCGGATCGCGCACCGCGGCCAACTGCGAGAGTTGCTCGCGGTCGCCCTTGCGCAGGGCCTCGCGAGCGGCGACGATACGTTCGTCCCCTGCGGGCGCCACCGCCTGCGCGTGCGCGCTGGTGGCATGGATCAGGCCTGCGGTCAGCAGGCTTGTGAAGAAGCGGGTGGTGAAAGACGTCTTTTTCATGTTCTTCCGGGGCGGCTGCATTTCCCCGATGAATCCTGCAGTACGAATCTTCTGGTTTGCGGCATGACCCACGAGCACCCCCCCATCCCCGACGGGCAGGGCGACGCCCACGAGGCGGCACTGCGCAAGCGCCTGCGTGAACGCGCGCTCACGCACCGGCAGGCGATGCCTGCAGAGCGCCGGGCGCAGCTTACCCTGCGTATCGCCCGGCACCTTGACGAACTCGTCGCACGCCTGCAGCCCGATACCCTAGGTTTCTGCTGGCCCTATCGCGCTGAGCCGGATCTGCGTGACTGGGTGCAGGGCTGGCTGGCAGCGCGGCCGGGGCGGGTCGCGTCGCTTCCGGTGGTGTTGGAGCGCCATGCGCCCATGACGTTCCGTGCATGGACGCCCGGCGTGCCGATGCCGCTCGATCGTCACGGTATTCCGCACCCCGCCGATGGTGTCGAGGTGCAGCCGGAACTGGTGCTGGTCCCGCTCAACGCCTTTGACGATCACGGCTACCGGATCGGCTATGGCGGGGGGTATTTCGACCGCACGCTCGCGGTGATGCGCACGGTGGCGGTCGGAGTGGGTTTCGAGGCCGGGCGTGTGCCGGACACCTTTCCGCAGCCGCACGACCGCCCCATGCAGTGGCTGGTGACGGAGGCGGGTGCGTTCGAGGCACGCCCCCGGAATCAGCTGGCCGACAGGAACATGCGGTAGGCTGGGTTCTCGCTTTCCGGCGCAAAGTCGTAACCCAGGCGCTGCAGGAAGTCGTCGAAGGCGGCCTTGTCCTGCGGCGGTACCTGCATGCCGACCAGCACGCGACCGAAGTCGGAGCCATGGTTACGATAGTGAAACAGGGAGATGTTCCAGTCCGAGCGAAGGGTGGACAGGAAATTCATCAGCGCGCCGGGGCGCTCCGGGAACACGAAGCGGTACACCACCTCGTTTTCCGCCTGGGGCGCTCGCCCGCCCACCATGTAGCGCACGTGGCTCTTGGCGAGTTCGTCGTCGGTGAGGTCGATCGCGGGCAGTTCATGACGCGCGAGCATTTCGACCAGGCGTGCGACCTCGTTGCGGTTGTGCACGGTGACGCCGACGAAGATGTGCGCCTGCTGCGTGTCGGCGTAGCGGTAGTTGAATTCGGTGATGTTGCGGTTGCCGAGCACGCTGATGAACTTCCTGAACGAGCCGGGCTTCTCCGGAATGGTCACCGCAAGCACGGCTTCACGTTGTTCACCAAGCTCGGCGCGCTCGGCGACGAAGCGCAGGCGGTCGAAGTTCATGTTCGCGCCCGAGGCGACCGCGACCAGACTCTTGTCGCGCAACTTGTGCTGGCGGGCGTACTCCTTCGCTCCGGCGATGGCAAGTGCGCCCGAGGGCTCGAGGATGGCGCGCGTGTCCTCGAACACGTCCTTGATCGCGGCGCAGATCGCGTCGTTGTCGACCAGGATGACCTCGTCCACGTACTGCTGGCACAGGCGGAAGGTTTCGTTGCCCACCCGGCGCACGGCCGTGCCGTCGGCGAAGATCCCGACCTGATCGAGTTCCACCGGTTGGCCGGCGGCAAGCGAGACTGCCATCGCGTTCGCGTCTACGGTTTCGACCCCGATGATCCGGGTTTCCGGGCGCAGGCGCTTGATGTAGGCCGCCACCCCCGCGATCAGCCCGCCGCCGCCGATTGCACAGAAGACCGCATGGATCGGCTGGGAGTGCGCGCGCAGGATCTCCATGCCGATGGTGCCTTGGCCTGCGATCACGTCGGGGTCGTCGAACGGATGGACGAAAGTGAGCCGCTCGGACTTCTCGAGTTCCTTCGCGTGTGCGTAGGCGTCGGAATAGGATTCACCGGCCAGAACGACCTCGCCGCCGCGTGCCCGGACGGCGTCCACCTTGATCTGTGGTGTCGTGCTGGGCATCACGATCACGGCGCGTACACCGAGCCGGGCGGCAGAGAGTGCCACGCCTTGCGCGTGGTTGCCGGCCGAAGCGCAGATCACGCCACGTTTCAGCGCCTGCGGCGAGAGGTTCGCCATCTTGTT
Source organism: Thauera sp. ZXT1-4 (assembly GCF_052598215.2). Lineage (NCBI taxonomy): Bacteria > Pseudomonadati > Pseudomonadota > Betaproteobacteria > Rhodocyclales > Zoogloeaceae > Thauera > Thauera sp. ZXT1-4. The sequence continues at coordinate 147,121 of NZ_JBQWSN020000006.1, forward strand.
GTAGGCGCCGCGGATCTTGAAGCTGAATACCGGCTGCATGTCCTCACGCTTGAGGAAAATGCGGTTGTGCGCGCGCGCGGACAGATTGCTCGCGAGTTCAAGCGGCGTTTCGACGGCGACGTCGTACACCCGTGCGTTGAGGATGCGTTCGAGGTAATCGTTGGGGGTGTTCATGGCGGTGCCGGTGCGCTGCTGCAAAGCGGCCGAGCGTAACAGTCGCGTGCCGCCGGCGGCAAGTGCATGCTGGGCAAGCGTTCGGGGCAGGGGTATGCCCAAGCGTTTGCGCGTATGGACGCGCGAGGAGTTGGCGACTAACGGTGAAGACGACCGTGAAGGCGAGCCGGACCGTTGGCCTGTGCCACGCAGCCGCTCATGGATATCCGCCCCCGGCGCTCCGGATGTCGTCCTCACTCGCTCGGAGCGCGCGCGACTGGCGCTCGATGAACTCCTGCGTGGAGTCGATGCCGCGCAGGCGCAGGATGGTGGAGCGAACCGCAGCTTCGAGCAGCACGGCGAGGTTGCGCCCGGCGGCCACCGGGAGCACGACGCGGGCGATCTTCACGCCGAGAATGTCCTGGGTCTCCTGCTGTAGCGGAAGACGGCTCGGATCTCCAGGACCGGGCTGGCGGCGGTCGAGGTGGCAAATCAGGCGCAGGCGCATCTTGCGGCGGCAGGCGGTCTCGCCGAAGATCGTGCGGATGTCGAGCAGCCCCAGGCCACGTACCTCGATGAAATCCTGCAGCATCTCGGGGCTTCGCCCCTCGAGTACAGTGGGCGCGATGCGCGAGAATTCGACCACGTCGTCCGCGACGAGGCCGTGGCCGCGCGAGATGAGCTCCAGGCCGAGCTCGGATTTGCCGGCCCCGGAGTCGCCGGTGATCAGTACGCCGAGCCCCAGCACATCCATGAACACGCCATGGAGCGAGACCTTCTCGGCGAGCTCGCGCGAGAGATAGAGGCGGAGCTGGTCGATCACGCCTGCCGAAGGGTGGCGCGCGGTGAACAGCGCTACGTCGTGGGCCTCGCAGATGCCGTGCAGGATGTTGGGCACCTCGCAGCCGTCGGCGACGATGATGGCTGGCGGGTGCGCCGACAGGATCTCGTTGAGATGGTGAGCGACCTTCTCGTTGGAGTGGCGTTGCGCCCAGGCCAGTTCGGCGCTGCCGAGCACCTGCAGTCGGGTGGGGTGGATCAGATTGAGGTGGCCGACCAGATCGGCCGGCCAGATGCGCTCTTCGCCCACGCTGAGGCGGGCCTCGAGCGGCCCGCTGACGTGGATCAGGCTGAGGCTGTCGCGATGGGTCTCATACAGCCGGGTCAGGCTGGTCTGCCGCATGGGCGCCCCAGTTCATGAACATCTGGTGGATGTGTGCCGCATCCGGCGCATTCAGCAGTGCTTCGCGGAATGCGCGATCGCTGAACATCTGCGCAAGCTCGGAGAGCAACTGCAGATGTGTCTCGTTGGCCTGTTCGGGCACGAGCAGTACGAACAGCATGCTGACCGGGCGACCGTCCGGCGCATCGAACTGGACTGGCGTGGCCAGGCGCAGGAAGGCGCCCGCTGCATCCTTGAGACCCTTGATGCGGCCGTGCGGGATCGCGATGCCCTGCCCGAGGCCGGTGGAGCCCAGGCGTTCGCGGGTGAACAGGCTGTCGAAAACGGTGCTGCGACCGATGCCCTGGTTGTTCTCGAAAAGCAGGCCGGCCTGCTCGAAGACGCGCTTCTTGCTGCTGGCGTCGAGGTCGACCACCACATTGGGAAGTGGCAGGAGTTGGGATATCAGGCTCATTCGCAGGTGTGCAAACACGACGCCCCGGTCTTCCAGGTCGCCGGGGCGACTGTCGTTCCGGGGCGGGCGCCGCAGGCGTGGTCAAAACGCGCGCATTATAACCACAACCGCGCCCCGGTCATGGGGCTGTAACGAAAGGCTCAGTCCTCGGGGGTCTGGTGCTTCAGCGACTCGTGGTTGTGCTCGGCCATCTTCTGCTTGTATTTCTGCACCTGGCGGTCGAGCTTGTCGGTCATCGAGTCGATGGCGGCGTACAGGTCGGCATCGTCGCTTTCAACGAAGATGTCCTTGCCGCGCACGTGCAGGGTCACTTCGGCCTTCTGCTTGAGCTTCTCGACGGAGAGGATTACCGCAACGCTGGTGACGTTGTCGAAGTGGCGGATGACGCGATCGAGCTTGGAGGTGACGTAGTCGCGGATGGCCGGGGTAACTTCGACATGATGCCCGGTGATGTTGAGATTCATGGTGACTCCTGTGGTTGTCAGATGGATTTGCGCATGCTGACCGGCGGGATATTGAGGGATTCGCGATACTTGGCGATGGTGCGCCGTGCGACCACGATACCCTGCTGGCCTAGAATCTCGGCAATCTTGGCGTCGGACAGCGGTTTCTTGCTGTCTTCGGCTTCCACCAACTGGCGAATCAGCGCGCGAATCGCCGTGGAAGAGGCCGCCCCACCGGTGTCGGTGGCGACATGACTGCCGAAGAAATACTTGAGCTCGAATACGCCGCGCGGTGTCGCCATGTACTTTTGCGTGGTCACGCGCGAAATGGTCGACTCGTGCAGTTCAAGCTGGTCGGCGATCTCCCGCAGCGTGAGCGGGCGCATGGCCACAGGGCCATGATCGAAGAACTGCCGCTGCTGGTCAACGATGGCCTGGGAAACGCGGAGGATGGTGTCGAAGCGTTGCTGCACGTTGCGGATCAGCCAGCGTGCCTCCTGCAGCTGGCCGCCCAGTCCGCCGCCCTGGGCGCGGTTCTGCTGCAGCAGGCTGGCGTACAGGCGGTTGATGCGCAGGCGCGGCATGGCGTCCTGGTTGAGACTGACCGACCAGCGCCCGCGCACCTTGCGTACGACCACGTCGGGCAGCACATAGCGCGTCTCGCTGGTGGAATAGCGCGAGCCGGGGTGCGGGTCGAGGCTGCAGATCAGTGCGTGCGCTGCGCGCAGCGCTTCGTCGTCCGAGCCGGTGAGCTTCTTCAGTTTGGCGAAGTTGCGTTCGGCGAGCAGTTCCAGGTGCTTGGTGGCGACCTCGAGGGCGAGTGCTCGCGTCGCGCACTCGGGCAGTGTGCGCAACTGCAGCGCAAGACACTCCTGCGGCGAGCGCGCGCCGATGCCCGCTGGTTCGAGGTTTTGCACGTGGTGCAGGGCAATGCTCAGGTCTTCGAGTTCGATGCCCGATTCGGGCGGCAGCAGTTCGAGCAGTTCCTCGAGCGGCTGATGCAGATAGCCGTCATCGTCCAGCGCCTCGACGATGAATCGCACCAGTGCGCGGTCGTGATCCGACAGCGGCGACAGGGCGATCTGCTGATCGAGGTGGTCGCGCAGCGCGATGCCGGCGGCCTGAAACTCTTGATAATCGACGTCCTCATCGTCCTCGCTGCGGCTGGAGGCCCCGGTGCCCACGCTGGACCAGTCGATGCCTTCATCCTCGCTGCTGCCCTCTCCGCCTTCATGCTGCAGGGCCTCGCTGCCGGACTCGGCGGGGCCTTCGCCCTGCGGCGCTTCCTGGTGGGATTGTTCGCTGGGCGTGCTTGCGGCGGCGGGCAGGAACTCGCCTTCGCCCTCCTCGCGCTCGAGCATCGGGTTGTCCAGCAGGAAGCGCTCGATCTCCTGATTCAGCTCGATCGTCGATAGCTGCAGCAGCTTGATCGACTGCTGCAGTTGCGGCGTCAGTGTGAGGTGCTGCGAGAGCTTGAGCTGGAGACTGGGCTTCATGGCGTGAGGAGGGGCGCGCAGTCAGAGCCGGAAGTGCTCGCCAAGGTAGACCTGGCGCACCTGCTCGTTCTCGATGATCTCGGTCGGTGCGCCACTGGCGAGCACACGGCCTTCGCTGATGATGTAGGCGCGATCGCAGATACCGAGCGTCTCGCGTACGTTGTGGTCGGTGATCAGCACGCCGATGCCGCGCTCCTTCAGGAAGCGGATGATCTTCTGGATGTCGATGACCGCGATCGGGTCCACGCCGGCGAAGGGTTCGTCGAGCAGGATCAGGCGCGGATCGGTGGCCAGCGCACGGGCGATCTCGCAGCGGCGGCGCTCGCCGCCCGACAGCGAGATCGCGGTGCTGTCGCGCAGGTGGTGGATGCCGAGTTCGATCAGCAGCTCTTCGAGCCGCTCGCTGACATTGCGCTTGTCCAGCCCCTGCAACTCGAGCACCGCCTGGATGTTCTCGGCCACGGTGAGTTTGCGGAAGACGCTCATCTCCTGCGGCAGGTAGGAAAGGCCCAGGCGTGCGCGGGCGTGGATCGGCAGATGGGTCAGATCCTTCCCGTCCAGGGTGATCTGCCCGCCGTCTGCGCGCACGAGGCCGACGATCATGTAGAAGCAGGTGGTCTTGCCTGCGCCGTTGGGTCCGAGCAGGCCGACCACCTCGCCCGAGCCGACCTCGAAGCCAACGTCGTGCACCACGGTGCGCGCCTTGTAGCGCTTTTGCAGTCCTGCGACCTTAAGCAGACTCATCGTGGGGCTCTTTCAGCAGCTTGCGGATCAGTTCGGGTGCAAAGCCCCGGGTTTGCAGGAAGCGCGCCTGGCGGGCCCATTCACGGGTCTCGCTGGGCGGCGTGGAAAATCGGCCGCGCAGCACGCTGCGAGCACGGTCGAGCTCCGATTCTACGCACTCGGTCGCGAGCGCAGCGTCGATCAGATCACGGTCGATTCCGCGCAGTGTGAGCTCCCTGCGCAGCCGTGTCTCGCCGAAGCGGGCCGACTTGCCGCGCACGAAGGCTTCGGCATAGCGGCTGTCGGACTGCAGGCCGAGTTCGCCCATGCGCGCGATCACGGCCTGGATCTCGTCGTGCTCGCCATGCGAGGCGAGCTTGCGCGCCAACTCGGCACGCGAGTGGTCGCGGCGGGCGAGGTGGCGAAGCGCGCGCTCGCGCAGGCTCGGCTCGCCCATGTGCGCGGCTCCGCTCAGGCCTCGGCAGGGGCGGAAGCCGGGCTGGCAGGCGCCATCTCGGGCAGGCCGACCGCGGCGCGGACCTTGTTCTCGATCTCGCGTGCGAGCGCGGGATTGTTGCGCAGGAACTCGCGCGAGTTGTCTTTGCCCTGGCCGATCTTGTCGCCGTTGTATGCGTACCAGGCGCCGGACTTGTCGACGATCTTGCGCTCCACGCCGAGGTCGATGATCTCGCCCTCGCGTGAGATGCCCTCGCCGTAGAGGATGTCGAAGTGCGCTTCCTTGAATGGTGGCGAGACCTTGTTCTTGACCACCTTGACGCGGGTCTCGGACCCGACCACTTCGTCGCCCTTCTTGATCGTACCGGTGCGGCGGATGTCCATGCGCACCGAGGCATAGAACTTGAGCGCGTTGCCGCCGGTGGTCGTCTCCGGGCTGCCGAACATCACACCGATCTTCATGCGGATCTGGTTGATGAAGATGACCAGGGTATTGGTGCGCTTGATGTTTGCGGTGAGTTTGCGCAGCGCTTGCGACATCAGGCGGGCCTGCAGGCCGGGGAGTTGGTCGCCCATCTCGCCTTCGATCTCGGCCTTGGGCGTGAGCGCGGCGACCGAGTCGACCACCACGATGTCCACGCCGCCCGAGCGCACCAGCATGTCGGCGATTTCCAGCGCCTGCTCGCCGGTGTCGGGCTGCGAGATCAGCAGATCTTCGATGTTGACGCCGAGCTTCTCGGCGTAGCCGACGTCGAGCGCGTGCTCGGCGTCGATGAAGGCTGCGGTGCCCCCGAGCTTCTGCATCTCGGCGATGACCTGCAGCGTGAGCGTGGTTTTGCCGGAAGATTCGGGGCCGTAGATTTCGACCACCCGACCGCGCGGCAGGCCGCCGAGGCCGAGTGCGATGTCGAGCCCGAGGGACCCGGTGGAGACGGTCTGGATATCGCGCTCGACGTTGCCGTCGCCCATGCGCATGATCGAGCCCTTGCCGAACTGCTTCTCGATCTGCGAGAGCGCTGCGGCGAGAGCCTTGGCCTTGTTGTCGTCCATTGGAGTGCGTCCTGTCTGGTTGAGCGAATTATGGCACAAAGATTGCAGGCCTGCGGTCTGCCGTGCCGCCGCCATCAGTGTAAGGCCTGTATGGGAGTACAGTAAATACGTGAAGCCCTGGACGGCTGCAAGCAGTTGGAGGCAGGCCGTGATTCAATCGGCGGGCGAGGCGAGCTCAACGATACCCTGCAGGGCGCGCAGAACGGTTTGCCGACGCACGGCGTAGCGGTCGCCCGCGAAACGCAGGGTGAGCGCGCGCGCCGGCACGTTGCGCGTGGCCCACGCCAGGCACACCAGGCCGACGGGCTTGTCGGGGGTGCCGCCGCTCGGTCCGGCGATGCCGGAGACCGCCACCGCGATGTCTGCCAGACTGCGTTCGAGTGCGCCGGCCACCATCTCGAGTGCCGTGGTCTCGCTTACGGCGCCGTGTGCGGTGAGGGTGGCTGGGGACACGCCCAGCATGTCGATCTTGGCAGCGTTGGAATAAGTCACGAAGCCGCGGTCGAACCAGGCGGAGCTGCCGCTGATGGCCGTGACGGCTTCGGCGATCCAGCCCCCAGTGCAGGACTCGGCCGTGGCCATGCACCACCCGCGCCCCGCAAGTGCCGCACCGGCTGCACACGCCAGCGTATCAAGCTCGCTGTCGTTCATGGGCTCAGGCGCCGAAGAGGGCGACCAGCGCGGCCACCGCGAGCAGTGTGTACCCTGCGGCGAAGAGGTCGTCGAGCATGACCCCGAAGCCGCCTTTGAAGCTGTGGTCCGCCCAGCGCACCGGCGGCGGCTTGAGAATGTCGAAGGCGCGGAACAGTCCGACGGCCACCGCCTGCCATGCGAGGGTGCCAGGGACGAACATCAGCACCAGCCAGGTGGCCACCATCTCATCCCACACGATGCCGCCATGGTCCGGTACGCCCAGGGCCTTGCCGGTGCGCTCGGCTGCGAGCACGCCTGCGACGAAGAAGCTCGCGAGCAGCGCGAGGAAGACGAACTCGGACACCGGTGTGCGGAGGAGCGGGTAGAGAAGCCAGGCGAGCAGTGTGCCGGCCGTCCCCGGGGCCCAGGGCGACAGGCCGGAGCCGAAGCCCAGGGAGATGAAGTGGGCTGGGTGGCTCATCATCAGGCGGAGGGTGGGGCGCATCGGGGCGGATTCTCTCGGGTCGGGTGTGGGCAGCAGGGTCAGCGGAAGTGATCGTAGCCGCTGCGCGTCAGGTGCACCAGCGTGCCATTGTGTTCGCGCAGCTTCAGGGTTCCGGCTTCGGGATTCAGCGTGCCGATGCGGTGCAGCGGCAAGTGCAGCGCCTGTGACAGCGCCTCGACCTGGCCGCGTCGTTCGGGCGGGGCGCTGAAGAGCAACTCGTAATCGTCCCCGCCGGCGAGCAGGCAGCGGTGCCAGGTCGCCTCGGGGGTCGCGGTGGCGCGCAGCGCCGCGGTGGGAAGCGCCCCGGCTTCGAGGATGGCGCCGACTTGCGAGCCGTCCAGGATGTGGCCAAGGTCGCCGAGCAGCCCGTCTGAAACATCCAGCATTGCGGAGGCGATCCCCCGCAGCGCTTTTCCGAGCCCCACGCGCGGCTGCGGACGCTGCAGCGCCTGCAGGCAGCGTGTGCGTGCGGCCCCGGCCAGGGTCGCTTCGCCCCGCAGGGCGGCCAGCCCGAGTGCGGCCAGGCCGGGCTGGCCAGACACCCAGAGTTCGTCGCCAGCTTGCGCGCCGGTGCGGGTGATGGCTGATCCGGGCGGGACCTCGCCGGCGATGGTAACCGACAGCGTGAGCGGCCCGCGGGTGGTGTCGCCACCGGCGAGGTCAACGCCGAAGCGCTCCGCACACGCGAAGAAGCCCTCGGCGAAGGCCGCGATCCAGTCTTCGTCCGGCGCCGGCAGCGCGAGCGCGAGGAACGCCCAGCGCGGCTCTGCGCCCATGGCGGCGAGGTCGGACACATTGACCGCCAGGGCCTTCCAGCCCAGGTCGCAGGCGTCGGTGTCGGCGAAGAAGTGCGTGCCGGCGACCAGCATGTCGGTCGAGACGGCGAGCTGCATGCCTGCGCGGGGCTGCAGCAGGGCGGCGTCGTCGCCGACGGCGAGCACGGTGTGGCGGGGCGTGCGGGTGAAGTGGCGTCGGATCAGGTCGAATTCGGAAGGCATCGTGATGCGGGCCGGCGTGCGCGCGGAACGCAGGGGGGCGGGGCGGACGCCTACTTTAACGCAGTCGCTGTATGTGCGAAGCCCCCGGCGCATCGGTATGCGGCGGAGGCTTCGGGGTGGGTGCCCGGCGGCTACGACCGCGGGGCGGATGCGTGGATTCAGCGTCGACCGGTGAGCTTCGCCTTCAGCGCGTCCCAGTCGACTGCGTCCAGAGTGTTCTTGGCCAGCAGGCCGAGGTCGGTGTCGCCCTCCATGCGCAGGCGGCGGCTGAAGAACAGGGTGTCCGGGTCTTCCTCGCGTAGCGCCAGCGCCATGAAGTCGCGGGTGGTCGCGGAGATGATCAGCGCCGGCTTGTTGCCGGGCGTGGGCGTGACGCGGCGGAAACCTCTCTCGTCCAGCGTGAAATCGAGCGTGAGGCCGGCGTCGAGCACCCGCATCTGCAGGTGGTGTCCGGTGAGCGGCGCCAGCGTCTCGCGCGGCAGAATGCGACCGAGCGCGAGGTTCAGGGCCAGCGTCAGCACGTGGGTGGGCGGTTGCTGGGGCAGGCGCGACACCAGCTTCGCGAGCGTGGCGGGCACCTTGAAGTCCGGGACGCGGAAGTTCTCCAGGCGCTCACCGATGCGCTGGCGGAGGCTGCCGGGCAGGAGCTCGGCGGGCAGGGGCGGGCGGGGAAGCGAGGGCAGGGCGGGCATGTTCGGGCTCCGTTGCAGGGCTAGGCAGGCTGAGTCAGGCGGCGACGTATTGTTCCACCCCGGCGCGGCCATGCCAGAACCCGTTGCAGGGCTCCTCGACCATCCATTCGCGGCTTGCGGCGAGTGCGTCGGCGGGTGCGCGCTTACCGTCGACCACAGCGCGAAAGATTTCGACAATGCTGCGCGTGTTCGCGCCCTGCGGGCTGATGCGCAGCACTTCGGCGTTCTGCCCCACTGCGGGCAGGTCGCCGAGCAGGTTGTGCACCCGCGCCGATTGCGTCTGCACGCCGTTCAGGGTCAGGAAGGATTCGCCTTCGCGTGTGCGCAGGGTGATGCCGTCCATGATCGACAGGCAGCGGAACTCGCAGGTGTCCTTCTGCAGGTTGAAGTGGCGTGCGGTGAAGCAGCGCGCCGAGTGCGCCAGCGGCAGGCGGCCATAGGCGAAGACTTCGGTCTCGACCGGCGCAGCGAGCGCTGCGCGCACTTCGGCGAGGGCTGCGCCTGACATTTCGGGGGCGACCGCCCAGCGTGTGGCGCCGGAGTCGATCATCAGTTGCAGCGTGCCGGGGTTGAAGATGTTCAGCGTGGGGCCGGCGATCCAGTTTCGCACGCCGGCTTCGACGAGCAGGCGCACCGCGCCCATGTCGTTGGCTTCGACGCGGAAGCCGGGGTCGCCTTCGGCGCTCTGGCGCACGATGCGGCGCAGCACCTTGAGGTCGGACTCGGACTCGATCAGACCCTGGGTGCTCATCACCACTTCCTTGCCAGCAGCGGAAAGCACCTTGCCGACTTCAATCCAGTCCTCCAGGCGCAGTTCATGGCGGCGCGAGCACACGGTCTCGCCGAGATAGACGCTGTCGACCGGCGCTTCGGCCATGTCGGCGTAGAAATCGAGCACGCTCTGGTGCGGCCAGTAGTAGAGCAGGGGGCCGAGGGCGAGTTTCATGAGGGGTGTTCTCGTTGGGGTAGGGGCGGGGCTCACTTCCACGGGCGGTAGTAGGCGCCCAGGGTGTGGCTCTGGCCTTCGGAGACCTTGTTGAGTTCGGCCATCCAGGCGGGCAGAACGCTGAAGTTCTCCGCGCCTCCGGTCTTGAGCTTGTCGAGCGCGGCGCGCCATACCTTGGTCACCTGGGCGACATAGGCAGGGCTGCGCTGGCGGCCCTCGATCTTGATCGCGCGGATGCCGATGCGGGCAAGTTCGGGCAACAGCTCGAGGGTGTTCAGGCTCGTCGGCTCTTCAAGTGCGTAGTAGGTCTCGTCATTGACCTCGAAGCGGCCCTTGCACAGCGTCGGGTAGCCTGCGCGCTCACCTTCGGCGAAGCGGTCGATCAGGATGCCGTTGAGGCGCGTTTCCATCCCGCGCGGGGTGTCTTCCCAGCGCACGTGCTTGCCCGGCGAGCAGGCGCCATTGCAGTTCGGGGACTCGCCCGTGGCATAGGCCGATAGCGCGCAGCGGCCCTCGACCATCACGCACAGTCCGCCGAAACCGAAGATCTCGATCTCGACCGGGGTGTTGGCGACCACGCTCTCGACCTGGGCCATCGACAGCACGCGCGGCAGCACTGCGCGCTGGATGCCGAAGCGCTCGTGGTAGTAATTGATCGCCTCGTAGCTGGTGGCCGAGCCTTGTACCGACAGGTGCAGGCGCACGTGCGGGTGGGTCTTGGCCGCATAGGCCATCAGCCCGGGGTCGGCGAGAATCAGTGCGTCGAGTCCGAACTCGGCTGCGCGGTCCACTGCCTGGGTCCAGCTCGACCAGTTGCTGGTTTGCGGGTAGGTGTTGAGGGCCAGCAGCACCTTCTTGCCACGAGCGTGGGCGTATGCGATGCCCTCGCGCATCTGCGGCGGATCGAAGTTGAGGCCGGTGAAGTTGCGCGCGTTGGTGGCATCCTTGAAGCCGAGGTACACGCAGTCGGCACCGTGGTCGACGGCGGTCTTGAGGGCCGGCAGACTGCCTGCGGGGCAGACGAGCTCGATCGGGGAAGACGCGGTCATGGCAGGCGGATTTCCAAGGGAAAAAACGCCGCAACCATATACGAGGCCGGCCGCTCGCGCGTTGATTACCGTCAAACGCGGGGCGGCCGGCTGGATTTGTTGCCCGTCTCGGGGGGCGCCGTTCAGCGCGGGGTGTGGTAGGTCCCCGCTGCCGCGTGGCGCCCGCCCATGTGCGGGCGATGGTGTTGCTTCGGCCCGAGCAGGCCGCCTGCCAGCATGCCGAGCGCGCTCGCGGCCAGACCGTACAACTGAGGTTCGATGTCGCCTTCGGGAACGAACAGTTCGAACAGGATCCAGGTCGAAAGACCGAGGATGACTGCCAGCGCCGCGCCGAGGTTGTTGGCGCGCTTCCAGAACAGCCCGGCCGCCAGCGGTACGAAGGCGCCGGCCAGGGTCACGCGGTAGGCGTTCTCGACCATCTCGTGGATCGATGATTCGGTGCTCGTCGCGTACCAGGTGACGAGTGCGGTGAACACGATCACGGTGATGCGCGTGCTGAGCAGGAAGGCGCGGTCGCTCATGCCGGGGATGAAGCCGCGCAGTACGTTCTCCGAGAAGGTCACCGAGGGTGCGAGCAGGGTGCCGGACGCGGTGCTCATGATCACCGAGAGCAGCGCGCCGAAGAAGATCACCTGCGCGTAGAAGGGCATGTACTGCAGGATCAGCGTCGGCAGGATGAGCTGCGAGTCCTGCTCCATCAGGCGCTCGACCATGGCCGGGTCGATGATGTTGGCGGTGTAGGCGAGGAACAGCGGCACGGCGGCGAAGAAGAAGTAGCTCGCCCCGCCGAGCGTGGTGCCCCACACCGCGACGGCTTCGTTCTTGGAGGAGTTCACGCGCTGGAACACGTCCTGCTGCGGAATCGAGCCCAGCGCCATGGTGGCGAAGGCGGCGATCCACGCAATCATGTCGACCATGTCGAGGGAGGGCAGGAAGTCGAACTTGCCCTCGGCTGCGGCCTTGGAAAGCACGTTGTCAAAGCCGCCTGCCATGTCGCCCGCCATCCAGGTGACCCAGACGAGGCCGATGACGATCACGATCATCTGCACGAAGGTGGTCATCGCGACCGACCACATGCCGCCGAACAGGGTGTAGACCAGCACCACGCCGGCGCCGATCAGCATGCCCTGGTTCATGCTCACCAGGTCGCTCGACAGCACGTTGAACACGAGGCCGAGGGCTGTGATCTGCGCCGCCACCCAGCCGAGATAGGACAGCACGATGCAGATCGAGAGCACCAGTTCGGTCGTGCGGTTGTAACGCATGCGGAAGAAATCGCCCAGCGTGAGCAGGTTCATGCGGTACAGCGGGCGGGCGAAGACGAGGCCGAACAGCACCAGGCACACCGAGGCACCGAGCGGGTCGGAGATCAGGCCACGGAAGCCTTCCTCCAGAAAGGTCGCCGAGATGCCGAGCACCGTCTCGGCGCCGAACCAGGTGGCGAACACCATCGCGAGCACGACGAACATCGGCAGGTTGCGGCCTGCGGTGATGTAGTCACGAGCGTTGTGCACCCGGGTGGCGGCATACAGGCCGATGGCGATGGAAACGACGAGATAAGCGACGACAAGCCAGAGCAGCATGATTAGGCCCTTCGTGATGGCGCATCCGCGCGCGATGAGCAGGGTGGCAAGCGAAAAGAGGGCGGAGTGTAGCAACAGAATGCTGCTGCGGGGGCGGCGAATTCCCCTCCAAGGGCTTGATCGGCCGTGAATTATTGCGTCGACGCAACGCGCGACCGGGGTCGTCGCGCAGGCCACATCAGGTGTGCGGGGTGCCGCTCACGAGCGCGGCTGCCGCGAGACGGGCAATCCAGATCGCGCAGCGTCCGTCCACATCGAGGTCGGGGCGGTATTCGACAATCTCCAGCATGCGGAAGCCGGCGCAATTGCGCAGTGTGTGCAGCGCCGCCTCCAGCGCTAGCGGCTCGAGGCCGTTGGGCTCGGGGCAGGTCACTGCCGGGAAGTGTTGCGGGTCGAGCGCATCCAGGTCCAGGCTCAGGCCGAACCCCGCACGCCGGTCGGCGCGCACGATGCCGAGCGCCTCCGTGAAGCAGGTCTGAAACCCGCGTGCGTGGATCTCGTTCGCCGCGAAAACGCGCACGCCAAGGCGTTCAAGCAGGCTGTGTTCCTCCGCTTCCCAGGCCCGCGCGCCGAAGATGCAGGTGCGGGCGGGGTCGAGGGTGGGGCCCTCGATCCCGGCCAGTGCGGCCGGGCCTGCACCCAGCAGTGCTGCGAGCGGCATGCCGTGGATGTTGCCGGAGTGCGTCGTGGTCTCGGTGTGGCTGTCGAGGTGGGCGTCCACCCACAGCAGGCCCGGCGCCAGGCCGGCCTGCCGTCCGAGTCCGCGCCAGCTGCCGGCCGCAATCGCATGGTCGCCACCGAGGACGAATGTGCGCGCCGTTGCGGGTGCCGCTGCGAGTGCATCGGCAAGGCGGGCTGCGAAGCGCGCGTTGGTGGCGAGGCGTGCGCTCATCGTGGTGCCTTCGCCAGCGTTTTCGCTCGGGGACATTTCGGGGGCGAGCACGAGGGCAGTTTCCAGGGCGAGGCCGAGTTCGGCGCATCGGCGCACCAGGCCGGATCGCAGCAGCGCGGCAGGTGCGTCTGCGCTGCCCGGGTGCGGCGCGCCCAGGGCCGAAGCTGCGCCGATGAGCCGGACCGGTGGGGGTGCGCTCGGCTGGGCTGTGTGCATGCGGTCAGCCGAAGAGGCGGTGGAGCTCCAGGCCGAGCAGGGCCATCGCGGCTGCGCCCACGAGCAGCAGCAGGCGGCCATGCATGCGCTGGTTCGCTGCGAGTTCTTCGAGTCGCTGCTGTTGTGCAGTCTGATGACGCTGTGACTCGGTCAGCGCCTGATGCACGAGGCGGGGCAGCTGCGGCAGCGTACCGGCCCAGGCCGGGGCTTCCTCCTTCATGCCGCGCACCAGGGCGCGCACACCCATGCGCTCGTCCATCCAGCGCTCGAGGAAGGGCTTGGCAGTCTTCCACAGGTCGAGCTCGGGATCGAGCTGACGGCCGAGACCCTCGATGTTGAGCAGGGTCTTCTGCAGCAGCACGAGCTGCGGCTGTACTTCCATCTCGAAGCGGCGCGCGGTCTGGAACAGGCGTAGCAGGGTCTTGCCGAAGGAAATGTCCTTCAAGGGCTTGTCGAAGATCGGCTCGCATACGGTGCGAATCGCCGCTTCGAATTCGTCTACCCGTGTCTTGGCCGGCACCCAGCCAGCCTCGATGTGGGCGAGCGCCACGCGACGGTAGTCGCGCTTGAAGAAGGCGAGGAAGTTCTGCGCGAGGTAGTTCTTGTCCTCCTCGTTCAGCGTTCCCATGATGCCGAAGTCGAGCGCGATGTAGCGCCCGTCCTGATGCACGAAGATGTTGCCCGGGTGCATGTCGGCGTGGAAGAAGCCGTCGCGGAACACCTGGGTGAAAAAGATCTCCACGCCTGCGCGCGACAGAGCCTTCAGGTCGGTGCCCTGGGCGAGCAGTGCTGGCGTCTGCGAGATCGGCACGCCGCGCATGCGCTCCATCACCATGACCTTGCGGCCGCACCAGTCCCAATAGACCTCGGGCACGATCAGCAGCGACGAATCGGTGAAGTTGCGCCGCAGCTGCGAGCAGTTGGCCGCCTCGCGCATCAGGTCGAGTTCGTCGTGCAGGTACTTGCTGAATTCGGCGACCACCTCGCGCGGCTTCAGGCGCCGGCCTTCGGGCCAGATACGCTCCAGCAGCACGGCGGCAACCTCGAGCAGCGCGAGGTCGTGCTCGATGACGCGTTCGATGCCGGGGCGAAGCACCTTGACCGCGACGTCGGTGCCGTCCGGAAGGCGGGCGAAATGCACCTGCGCCACCGAGGCCGAGGCGACCGGGGTGCGTTCGAAGTCGTCGAACACCTCGTCGATCGGCTTGCCGTAGAAGCCTTCGAGGACTTCCAGCGCCTGCTCGGTGGGAAAGGGGGGTACGCGGTCCTGCAACAGGGCAAGTTCGTCGGCGAGGTCGGGGGGCAGCAGGTCGCGCCGGGTCGACAGCATCTGGCCGAATTTCACGAAGATGGGCCCGAGCGACTCCAGCGCCTGGCGCAGACGCGCGCCGCGCGATTCGGTGAATGTCCGCCAGAAGAAGACCTTGTGCCACACGTGTGCCAGCCGGCCGCTGCTGTCGGCGTCGAGCACCATGCGGTCGAGGCCAAAGCGAAGGCTGACGGAAACAATCTTGACGAGACGGAAGATGCGCACGGTGGAAAGCCGGACAGATGCAAACCGCGGACTTTAGCCCGAAAGTGGCGTGGATGGAACGCGCGCCCAAGTGCTCGCCCGACCGTACCGCCCCCCGCTCCTGCGGGGTTGGCACCCTCCGGGGGCGCGTGCTGTGCGTCTGGCCTGCAAAGCGCGCTCACATCCTCGCCGGGGCGGGGCTTTCCGTTCCGCTATAATCCGCCGTTTCGAATTCAATCCGAGTGCCATGAGCGCCGACCCCAAAGTCCTTCTGACCGATCTGCTGAAAACCGCGCTGAAGAGCGTAGCGCCCGATCAGGTCGATACCCCGATCCTGCTGGAGCGCCCGAAACAGGCCAGCCACGGTGATTTCGCCACCAACCTCGCGCTGCAGCTGGCCAAGCCGCTCAAGCGCAATCCGCGCGAACTCGCCAACCTGTTGCTGGCAGAGTTGCCGTCCTCGACGCTGGTCGAGAAGGCCGAGGTTGCCGGTGCGGGCTTCATCAACTTCACCCTGGCAGCCGATGCCAAGACCGCGATCGTGCGCGAGGTGCTGGGCAAGGGTGTGGATTTCGGCCGCGGCGCTGCCAAGGGCGTCAAGGTGCAGGTCGAGTTCGTCTCCGCCAACCCGACCGGACCGCTGCACGTCGGCCATGGCCGTGGTGCGGCCTACGGTGCCTCGCTGTCGGACGTGCTGGCGTTTGCCGGCTACGACGTCACGCGTGAGTATTACGTCAATGACGCCGGCCGCCAGATGGACATCCTGGCGCTGTCGACCTGGCTGCGTTATCTCGCCTTCTTCGGTGTCGAGATTCCTTTCCCGCCCAACGCCTATCAGGGCGATTACGTGATCGACATGGGGCGCGACATGCGCGACGCCCATCAGGACCGCTTTGCGAAGGTAACGGTCGAGCAGGTGCTCGCGGGCACGCCTGGCCTGCCGCCGATCGAGCGCAAGGACGATGAGGCCAAGCAGCAACGCGAGGAGCACCTCGACGCGCTGATCGCCAACGCCAAGAAACTGCTCGGCGAGGACTACCCCTGGGTGCACGGCTTCGCACTCAACGAGCAACTGGGAGACGGTCGCGAGGACCTGCAGGAGTTCGGCGTGCGCTTCGACAAGTGGTTCTCGGAGCAGAGCCTGTTCGACACCGGCCTGGTCGAGCGCGCGGTCGCCCAACTTGAGAAGCAGGGCCACATCTACCTGCAGGACGGCGCCAAGTGGTTCCGCTCCACCGCCTTCGGCGACGAGAAGGACCGCGTCGTGCAGCGCGAGAACGGCTTGTACACCTATTTCGCCTCCGACATCGCCTACCACCTCAACAAGTACGAGCGCGGCTTCGACCGCATCATCGACATCTGGGGCGCCGACCACCACGGCTACATCCCGCGCGTGAAGGGCGCTATCGCCGCGCTCGGCCTGCCGCCGGAAAAGCTCGAGGTGGCGCTGGTGCAGTTCGCGGTGCTGTACCGCAACGGTCAGAAGACCTCGATGTCCACGCGCTCGGGCGAGTTCGTCACCCTGCGTGAACTGCGCAAGGAAGTCGGCAATGATGCGTGCCGCTTCTTTTACGTGCTGCGCAAGTCCGACCAGCACCTGGACTTCGACCTCGACCTCGCCAAGAGCCAGAGCAACGAGAACCCGGTGTACTACGTGCAGTACGCTCACGCCCGGGTGTGCTCGGTGCTCAGCCAGTGGGGCGGGGAGACTGTCGAACTGGCCGAGGCCGATCTCGGCCTGTTGCAGAACGAGCGCGAGCTCGCCCTGTGCGCGCGCCTGGCGAGCTTCACCGAACTGGTGCAGAACGCCGCTGCCGACTACGCGCCGCATCAGGTCGCCTTCTATCTCAAGGATCTAGCTGGCGACTTCCACAGCTGGTACAACGCCGAGCGCATGCTGGTCGAGGACGAGGCACTCAAGCTCGCCCGCCTTGCGCTCGCCGCCGCGGTACGCCAGGTGCTGGTCACCGGACTGAAGATGCTGGGCGTATCCGCGCCCGAGTCGATGTAAGCCACGGAGAGTGCTCGTGAGTCGTGATCGAAAGCCCGTCCGCAAGCCCGCGCGCCCGCCCGCCCGAAGCGCGGGGGGTACGCTCATCGGCATCTTCATCGGGCTGGTGCTCGGAGCGATGATCGCTGCGGGGGCTGCGTGGTATTTCACCCGTTCGAACCCCTTTCAGCCGGCACCTACCGTGCCGCGTGTGGAGGCGCCATCGCAGGGCGGGCCTGCCGCGCTGCCCGGAAAGCCGGGAGACCGGCCGGTCGCGAAGCAGGACTTCGATTTCTATCGCATTCTTCCGCAGGGCGACAATGTGCCCGCACCCGGGCAGGTCGCAGTGCAGCCCGTGCCCGTGGTCGAGGCCGTGCCGCAGCCCGTGCAGCCGTCGCCTGTGCGGCTCTATCTCCAGGTTGGCGCCTTCGAAAATCCGAGCGAAGCCGACAACCTCAAGGCCCGCCTTGCGCTGTCGGGCATCGAGGCCAGCGCGCAGCGTGCCCAGCTTTCCGATGGGCGGGTCGTGCATCGCGTGCGCGTGGGACCGTTTGCCACTCCCGAAGACATGAACCCGATGCGGGCCCGCCTGGCCGAGGCCGGATTCAACGCTTCGGTCAGCCGCAACCCCTGAGCGTGGAGGCCGCGCGGTGCGGAACAACCGGCCGTCCGCCGCGTCAGAGCAAGGCCGGATCAACAGCCCCATACCTAGCCAACGGAGTTCTGCATGAATCGTCGTGATGCCCTCAAGCTTGCCGGTCTGACCCTTGCGCTGCCCTATGCAGGCCTGGCGGGGGCGGCCGACCCCTTCCAGGTTCTGGACCCGGCACAGCCGGGTGACGACCCCTCGAAGATCGAAGTGTACGAGTTCTTCCACTACGGTTGCCCGCACTGCAGGGACTTCGATCCGCTGGTCTCGGCGTGGAAGAAGACGCTCGCCGAGGATGTGGTCCTGCGTGTCGTGCCCGCGGTCTGGAACAATGCCCAGCTTGCCGGGCTGGCACGGCTGTATTACACCGCCGAGATCGCAGGGGAACTCGATACGGTCCATTCGACCGTATTTGCAGCGGTTCAGGACGAGAAGCGCCCCCTCTTCAACGAGGAGCAGGTCAGAGAGTTCGTCACCGGCAAGGTCGCCGACCCCGCGAAGTTCATGGAAACCTACAAGTCCTTCGGCGTCGGCTCCTTGGTGCAGCGCTCGGATCAGCTCGCACGCGCGATGAAGATCCAGGGCGTGCCGGCGATCGTCGTCGGCGGCAAGTACCTGACCTCGGCATCAATGACCGGTAGCCATGAGAACACTCTCAAGGTGGCCGATCAACTCATCGCCAGAGTGCGCCAGGAGCGCGGCTGAGGGTGGGGGCGAACGCGCACGCGCACGCGCCGGCTCTCGCGGCCATGGAGGGGGGTGAGCGGCGGCGCATACAGCGCTTCATCGCCTCCCGTCGTGGTGTCCCGTACATCTGGCTGCGCTCGGGTGATCAGCGCACGGCACTGCGCGACATCTCGATCGAGGGTTTCTCGATCGGAGCCGACGTTCCGCTCGGTTCCGGCAGTGTGTTCGAGTTCGTGCTCGAACGCGAAGGCGTTCCGGACCGGATCCGTGGTCGCGCCGAGCCGATGAACTGCACCGAGTCGGCCGGGCAGATCGGCTGCCGCTTCGTGGAGTTGGAAGTTCGTGGCGCCGAGCGCCTTCGCGACTGGCTCATCGCGCTGGTGATCATGAACGCCAGTGTGCGCATCAGCGAAAAGGATGCTGCGGCGATCGTCGCCGGTCCGTCGCTGATCTGAGCGCATTTCCCGGGCGTGCGTCCCTCGACGCCCGCCTGGGGATGGGTGAGCTCAGATCAGGCCGAGATTGCTCAGCGCGCCGTCGGCGATGGGTTCGCCGTGCCGGCTGTTCAGCTTGATCTGCAGGCGCAGGTCGTTGATCGAGTCGGCGTTGCGCAGTGCATCTTCGTAGGTGATGAGTTCGTCCTCGTAGAGCTGGAACAGCGACTGGTCGAAGGTCTGCATGCCGAGCTCGCGGGAGCGCTTCATGATGTCCTTGATCTCGGGGACGTTACCCTTGAAGATCAGGTCGGAAATCAGCGGCGAGTTGAGCAGTACCTCGACCGCGGGCACCCGGCCCTTGCGATCCTTCACCGGCAGCAGGCGCTGCGAGATCATCGCGCGCAGGTTCAGCGACAGGTCCATCAGCAGCTGCGTGCGGCGGTCTTCCGGGAAGAAGTTGATGATCCGGTCGATCGCCTGGTTGGCGCTGTTGGCGTGCAGCGTCGCCAGACACAGGTGCCCGGTCTCGGCGAAGGCGATCGCATAGTCCATGGTCTCGCGGTCGCGGATTTCGCCCATCAGGATCACATCCGGGGCCTGGCGCAGGGTGTTCTTCAGCGCAGCCTCCCAGTTCTCGGTGTCGATGCCGACCTCGCGCTGGGTGACGATGCAGTTCTTGTGTGGATGCACGAACTCGATCGGGTCCTCGACCGTGATGATGTGGCCGTAGGTGTTTTCGTTGCGGTAATCGACCATCGCCGCGAGCGAGGTCGTCTTGCCGGTGCCCGTGCCGCCCACGAAGATCACCAGCCCGCGCTTGGAGAGCGCGATGTCGGTGAGCACCGGCGGCAGCCCCAGTTCCTCGAAATTCGGGATCTTCTGCGGAATGGTACGCAGCACCAGCCCGACGCGGCCCTGCTGCACGAAAGCGTTTACGCGGAAGCGCCCGATCCCGGCGGGAGAGATGCCGAAGTTGCACTCCTTGTGGGCCTCGAAGTCGGCGGCCTGGCGGTCGTTCATCACCGCGCGGGCGAGTTCGGAAGTGTGCTGGGGCTGCAGGATCTGGTTGGACTGCGGGATGATCTTGCCGTCGATCTTGATCGCGGGCGGAAAGCCCGCGGTGATGAAGAGGTCGGAACCGTTCTTCTGCAGCATCAGCCGCAGCAGATCGTGCATGAACTTGAGGGCCTGATCGCGTTCCATCTGCTTGTGCTCCTGCGGGCGGGAGAGTGGGGGATGCCGGTCAACCGGCGAAGCTTTCCTTGTTCTGCGCCTTGTGGCGGGCTTCTGCCGCCGAGACCACATTGCGCCGCACCAGGTCGGCGAGGCACTGGTCCAGGGTCTGCATACCCGCGTTCTGGCCGGTCTGGATCGAAGAGTACATCTGCGCGATCTTGTTTTCGCGGATCAGGTTGCGGATCGCGGGGGTGCCGATCATGATCTCGTGCGCCGCCACCCGGCCCTGGCCATCCTTGGTCTTGAGCAGCGTCTGCGAGATCACCGCACGCAGGGACTCCGACAGCATCGAGCGCACCATGTCCTTTTCCGCTGCGGGAAAGACGTCGACGATACGGTCGATGGTCTTTGCTGCCGACGAGGTGTGCAGGGTGCCGAAAACGAGGTGGCCTGTTTCGGCCGCAGTGAGCGCGAGGCGGATGGTCTCGAGGTCGCGCATCTCGCCCACGAGTACCACGTCCGGGTCTTCGCGCAGCGCGGCGCGCAGGGCGTTGTTGAAGGACATGGTGTCGCGGTGCACCTCGCGCTGGTTGATCAGGCAGCGCTTCGATTCATGCACGAATTCGATTGGATCTTCGACGGTGAGGATGTGGCCATACTCGTTTTCGTTCACGTAATCGACCATCGCCGCGAGCGTAGTGGACTTCCCGGAGCCGGTCGGGCCGGTGACGAGCACGATGCCGCGCGGCTGGCTGGCGATATCCTTGAAGATCTTCGGGCAGTTCAGTTCTTCAAGCGAAAGTACCTTGGAGGGAATGGTACGGAAGACGGCTGCGCCACCGCGATTCTGGTTGAAGGCGTTGACGCGGAAGCGGGCGAGGTTGGGCACGGCGAAAGAGAAGTCGCACTCCCAGGTTTCCTCGAACTGCTTGCGCTGCCCGTCGTTCATGATGTCGTACACCATGCCGTGCACTTCCTTGTGCTCGAGTGGCGGCAGGTTGATGCGCCGGACATCGCCATGTACGCGGATCATGGGCGGCAGACCGGCGGAAAGGTGGAGGTCGGAGGCCTTGTTCTTGACCGCGAAGGCGAGCAGTTCGGTGATGTCCATGGTCTTTCCGGCGCAGTGGCGCCCCGTATGCGGGGCAGGTTGAACGAAAATCGGGCGAACAGCGCAATGCTATACTTTTCGCGCTTCGCTCCCCAAGGAAATAGGCCACGAATCATGACGACAATCGCCGAGCGCCTGCTTGCCGTCCGCAGCCGTGTCGCGGCCGCTGCCCACGCTGTCGGACGTTCCACTGATGATGTCCGGCTCATGGCCGTCAGCAAGACCTGGCCGGCCGAAGCGGTGCGCGAGGCGGCCGAGGCTGGACAGCGCGTGTTCGGTGAAAACTACGTCCAGGAGGGCGTGGACAAGGTCGAGGCCCTGCGCGGGATGGGGCTGGAGTGGCATTTCATCGGTCCGCTGCAGAGCAACAAGACGCGGCCGGTGGCGAACGCCTTTGACTGGGTGCACAGCATCGACCGGCTGAAGATCGCCGAACGTCTGTCCGCACAGCGCGATGTGCACCTGGCGCCGCTGAACGTGTGCGTCCAGGTCAATGTCAGCGGTGAGGACAGCAAGAGCGGCGTCGCGCCCGAGCAGGCGATCGAGCTGGCGCACGCGGTTGCCGTTCTCCCACAGCTTCGCTTGCGCGGCCTGATGTGCATTCCCGAGCCGACTGAGGATGTGGCACTTCTGCGTGCCCGCTTCGGCTTGCTGCGCAGTCTGCGTGATGCGCTCCTCAAAGGTGGGCTGGAAGTCGATACGCTCTCGATGGGCATGTCGCACGACATCGAGCCGGCCATTGCCGAAGGGGCGACCATCGTGCGCGTCGGCACCGCGATCTTCGGCGAGCGGCAGACGCGGGCGGGCGTCACATCGGCCTGATCGGCGCCTGCGCGCACATCAGACTTTATCTCGAGGTCATTGAATGAAGATTACCTTCCTCGGTGGTGGCAACATGGCCACTGCCCTCATCGGCGGAATGCTGGAACGTGGCTTCTTGCCTGCAGACATCCAGGTCGTGGAACTCGGCAGCGAGGCGTGCGCGGTACTCGAGGGCCGGTTCAGCGTGCGCGCGGTGGCGGCCTTCGACGAGGCTGCGCTGGACTGCGATGTGGTCGTGCTCGCAGTCAAGCCGCAGCAGATGAAGCTGGCGCTTGTTCCGCTCGCGGGGCGCCTCGACGGGCAACTCGTGATCAGCATCGCCGCCGGCCTGCGCCTGGCCGACCTCGGCCGCTGGCTGGGGGGGCAAGGGCGCCCGTACACCCGCCTGGTGCGCTGCATGCCCAACACCCCCGCGCTAATCGGTGCCGGTGTGACCGGCCTGTACGCGGATCCCTCGGTGGATTCCGCCGGGCGTGAGGACGCCGAGCGCATCCTCAGCGCGGTGGGCAGCACGGTGTGGGCCGAAACCGAGGCGCAGATGGATGCGGTGACGGCGATCTCGGGTAGTGGCCCAGCGTATGTGTTTCACTTCATCGAGGCGCTGGAAGCTGCGGGTCAGCGCCTGGGCTTCGATGAGGTGGCCGCGCGCCGGCTGGCGATCGACACCGTGCTCGGCGCGGCGAAGCTGGCCGCGGGCTCGGCGGACGCGCCCGCAGTGCTGCGCCAGAAGGTGACGTCCAAGGGCGGCACGACGGAGGCGGCACTGGCCCATCTGGCTGGTGCAGGCTGGCACGATGTGCTGGTCGCCGCGGTTGGCGCCGCCGAGGCGCGGGGCCGCGAACTCGGTGAATTACTCGGAAAGGACTGAGCGATGCTCGCGAACATCCTGTTGCTGGTGGTTGACGTGCTGGCCAGCTTCATCACGCTCATGCTGCTGGCGCGCTTCTACATGCAGTGGCAGCGCATATCCTTCCGCAACCAGCTCGGCCAGTTCGTGGTCAGCACCACCGACTGGGCCGTGCGTCCGCTGCGTCGTGTCGTGCCTGGCCTGTTCGGGCTCGACATGGCCAGCCTGCTGCCGGCCTGGGTGGTGCAGGTGCTGCTGGTGGCCTTCGAGCTCAGTTTGCATGGTGCCGCCTTCAGCGGTGATTCCGCGTCGGTGCTGGCCGGTCTGCTGGGCGTGGGGCTGATCGAACTGCTGCGAATGATGGTGTACCTGCTGTTTGCAGTCGTGCTCGGCTCGGCGATCCTGTCCTGGGTGAGCCCGCACGCGCCGCTGGCACCGGTGCTGCACTCGCTTGCTGCGCCGTTCCTGCGTCCCTTCCGTCGCGTGGTTCCGACCATTGCCAATGTCGACCTCTCTCCGCTGGTGTTACTGCTGGTGCTGCAGATCGTGTTGATGGTGCTCGCCGGGGTGCGCAACGGCTTCGCGCCCCTGCTGTTCGGCGCCTGATCTCCGCGCCGGCGAGGATTCAGCGGCCTTCGTACATCACCTGGCCCTCGACCAGGGTGTAGCGCACCTTTCCGGGTAGTTCCATGCCGAGGAAGGGCGTGTTCTTGCCCTGGCTCTTCAGCCCCTCGCGGGTGACGATGCCGTGGGCTGCTGGATCGAAGACGCATACGTCGGCGCGTGCGCCGACCGACAGGTGGCCGGCCTTGGTGATGCCGACGATCTTCGCCGCGTCCGAGGTGATGCGGGCGAGGCCGTCGAGCAACGAAAGACCAGCGCGGTCCGCCCACTTCAGCGTCAGCGGCAGCAGGAGCTCGAGTCCGGTGGCCCCGGGCTCGGACTCGGAGAATGGGGTCTGCTTGCCATCATCGTCCACCGGCGTGTGGTCCGAGCACAGGGCGTTGATGCGGCCGTCAGCGAGTCCCTTGCAGAGCGCCTCACGGTCGCGCTGGCTGCGCAGCGGCGGGATCAGGTGGCAATTGGGGTCGAAATAGCCGATATCCATGTCGCACAGATGGACGTGGTTGATCGATACGTCGCAGGTCACGTCCATCCCTTCGGTGCGCGCCTGGTCGATCAAGGCGAGGCCGGCGGCCGAGGACAGGCGGGTAATGTGCAGGCGCGCACCAGTGGCCTTGGCCAGTTCGAGGTAGGTGTACAGTCCCACCGTCTCGGCCGCGACCGGGATGCCGGTGAGGCCCAGGCGGGTGGCGACCTCGCCGTCGTGCGCGTGACCAATGCGCGACAGGAAGGGTGCAAGCGGCTGCAGCCAGACGCGGAAATCGAAGGTTGCGGCGTACTGTAGCGCCCGCATCAGCACGGCGTTATCGACGACCGGCACATTGGCTTGCGAGAAGGCCACGCAGCCGGCTTCGACCAGTTCGGCCATCTCCGACAGGCGCTCGCCCTTGAGCCCGAGCGTGAGTGCTCCGACCGGGTAGATGTGGGCGCGGTTCAGCTTCTTGGCGCGGTAGGTCAGCATCTCGACCAGGCCGGGCTCGTCGAGTGCCGGGTCGGTGTCGGGCGGGATCGCCAGGCTGGTGACGCCACCGGCCATCGCCGCCTCCATCTCGGACTCGAGTGTGGCGCGGTATTCGAACCCGGGTTCGCGCAGGCGCGCGGCGAGGTCGATGAAGCCGGGGGCGACCACGAGGCCGCTGGCGTCGATCGTACGCTCGGCGACGAAGCCCTGCGGGGCCTGACCGAGGGCGACGATCTTGCCGCCCGAAACATAGACGTCTTGCACCGCGTCGCTGCGGTTGGCCGGGTCGATGACGCGGCCCTTGGAAATCAGGATGTTCATGCTCGTTCGTCTTCCGGTGGCGGGCGCTCAGCGGCTGCCCAGCATGCTCATGACCGCCATGCGCACGGCGATGCCGAAGGTGACCTGGGGCAGGATGACCGCCTGCGCGCCATCCGCTACCGCCGAGTCGATCTCGACGCCGCGGTTCATCGGACCGGGGTGCATCACGATGGCGTCGGGCTTGGCGAGCGCGAGCTTCTCGGCGGTCAGGCCCCAGATCTTGTAGTACTCCTGCGGCGTGGGTAGCAGCGCGCCATTCATGCGCTCGTTCTGCAGGCGCAGCATCATCACCACGTCGACGCCCTTCAGGCCCTCGCGCATGTCGTGGAACACGCGGACGCCGAGCTTCTCGACTTCGGTCGGCAGCAGGGTCCTGGGGCCGATTACGCGCACCTCGGGCACACCGAGTGTGGTCAGCGCGGCAATCTGGCTGCGCGCGACGCGCGAGTGCAGCACGTCGCCGACGATCGCCACCGTCAGGTTGCTGAAGTCCTGCTTGAAGTGGCGGATCGTATACATGTCCAGCAGGCCCTGGGTCGGGTGCGCATGCCGCCCGTCGCCGGCGTTGACCACGCTGATGTGTTCGCGCCGGGTATTGCGCAGGTGCTGGGCGATCAGCATCGGCGCGCCGCTGGCGGCATGGCGCACGACGAACATGTCGGCCTGCATCGCACACAGGTTGTCGACGGTGTCGAGCAGGCTCTCGCCCTTGGCCGCCGAGCTGGTGTTGATGTTGAGGTTCACCACGTCGGCCGACAGCCGCTTGGCGGCGATCTCGAAAGTGGTGCGGGTGCGTGTCGAGTTCTCGAAGAACAGGTTGAACACGCTCTTGCCGCGCAGCAGCGGCAGCTTCTTGACCTCGCGCTCGGCGACTTCGGTGAAGGGCGCGGCGGTGTCGAGGATGGCGGTGAGGATGTCGCGCGGCAGACCGTCTAGCGTGAGCAGGTGCTGCAGTTCGCCGTGCTGGTTGAGCTGGGGGTGGCGCATCGGGCGTGCCTCGGTGTCAGCGAGTGGGCAGGAAAGGGAGAGGGTGATGAGAAGACGGAGCAGCGCAGTCGCGCTGTGTCCGTACGGCGGTTATCCGTTCCCGGTCAGCGCGAGTGTGAACCGGCCGTTCTCGTCGCGCTGCAACTGCAGGCTCTGCTCGCGCGGCAGCGCCTGGGGCAGGGTGTGCGCACAGTAGCGCGCAGCGATCGGCAGTTCACGGCTGCCACGGTCGGCCAGTACGGCGAGTTCGACCATCGCCGGGCGGCCGAAATCGAACAGTTCGTTGAGTGCAGCCCGAGTGGTGCGCCCCGTGTACAGCACGTCATCGACGAGGATCACATGCGCGCCATCCACGTTGAAGGGGATCTCGGTGCGCTGGGGGCTGGCATGCAGACCCTTGCTGCCGTAGTCGTCGCGGTAAAACGAGACGTCAATCGCGCCCAGTGGCTGGGTGATGCCGAGCTCGGCGTGCAGCCGCTCGGCCAGCCACAGGCCGCCGGTGTAGATGCCTACGAGCGCTGTTTTAGGCGTGACGTGGGGGCGAATCTGCTCGGCGAGCTGCCGGTAGAGGGCTTCGGCGTCAAGGTTCTTCATGGCGTCGGGTGTCCAGGAAAGTTTGCAGGATGAGCCGCGCGGAGGCTGCGTCGAGTACCGCTTTGCGTTCGCGCCAGTGCTTGCGGCCGGCGTCGGCGAGCTCGCGTTCGGCCGCCACCGAAGACAGGCGTTCGTCGGCGGTGAATACGGGTAGCCCGAAGCGGCCGTGGAGTTGGTTCGCGAAGCGGTGACAGCGCGCGGTAAGCTCGTGCGCCGTGCCGTCGAGGTGGGTGGGAATGCCGACCACGAGGGCGATCGGCCGCCATTCCTCGATCAAGGCGGCAATTGCCCGGAAGCGGGCGTCGCTGGCCTCTTCGTGCACGGTGGTGAGCGCGCTGGCCTGGCAGGTTTCCAGCTCGCCGCTGGCAATGCCGATGCGCGCGAGGCCGAAGTCGAATCCGAGAACGGTGCCGCGCGCGGGCAGGGCGGCGGCAACCGCGTCAGGCATGCCCGGCAACCTCGCTCAGGTTGGTGAAGTCGACGCCCAGCTTCTGCATCGCGGCGGCAAGCCGCTCTTCGGGTGGCAGATCGAATACGATGGCCATGTCTGCGGGTACGGTGAGCCAGGCGTTGTCGAGCAGTTCCTGCTCGAGCTGGCCCGCGGCCCAGCCGGCGTAGCCAAGGGTGACGAGCACCTGCTCCGGCTTGCCGTTCGCGCCGATGGCCTGGAGCACGTCGCGGCTGCTGGTCAGGCCGACCTCGTCGGTCACCTTGAGCGTGGAGTGCCAGTCGCCGAGTGGCCGGTGCAGCACGAAGCCGCGGTCGGTCTGCACCGGGCCACCGAAATACACCGGCTGGGCGGCAAAGCCTTCGGCTTCCAGTGGGAGTTCGATGCGCTCGAAAAGCGTGGCGAGCGTCATGTCGATCGGCCGGTTCACGATGAGACCGAGCGCGCCCTGGTCATTGTGTTCGGCGATATAGGTCAGGGTGCGCGCGAAGTGAGGATCGACCATGTTGGGCATGGCGATCAGGAAGTGGTGTGTGAAATTGGCCGTGGGCGTATCCATGGACGGCATTTTACGCCCATCGACCCCGTTCTTGGCGCTACGGGCTGGGTCATAATGCAGGCTTTATTTGTCCTGGACAGATCAATGCCTTCCGCTCTCGTCTGGTTTCGTCGCGATCTGCGCAGCTTTGACCATGCGGCCCTCCATCATGCCCTGCGCTTCGCCGATCGCGTGCATTGTGCCTTCGTGTTCGACACCGCGATCCTGGAGGCGCTGCCCTCGCGCCGGGATCGCCGTGTCGAGTTCATCCATGCCAGCTTGATCGAGCTCGATGAAGCGCTCGGGGCCATGGCGCGCGCAGCGGGAGGGGTGGGGGCTGGGGTGATCGTGCGCCACGGCCGTGCCGAGGATGTGCTGCCGCGCCTCGCCGCAGTGCTCGGCGTGGACAAGGTCGTCGCCAACCGCGACTATGAACCCGGCGCGATCGTGCGTGACAGCCGGGTGGCGCAGGCGCTCGCGGAAGCCGGCATCGGCTACGAGGATTTCAAGGACCAGGTGATCTTCGAGCGCGACGAGGTGCTGACGCAGGCAGGCAAGTCCTACAGCGTGTTCACGCCATACAAGACCGCCTGGCTCAAGGCGATTGATGATTTCCAGCTCAAGGCGTATCCAGTGGAGAAATACGCCGCGCACCTGGCGCCGAAGCCGATGGGTGAAACTCTGCCCAGCCTGGCCGATATCGGCTTCGAACCCGCCGGGCTCGCCGAGCTGAACCTGCCCACGGGCATGCGTGGCGGACGGCGGTTGTTCGAGGACTTCGCCGCGCGCATCGACCGCTACAAGCGCGCGCGCGATTTTCCTGCGGTGAAGGGCGTCAGCTATCTGTCCACGCATCTGCGCTTCGGCACGGTGTCGATCCGCCAACTCGCCGCGCACGCTCGAGCCCGAGGCGGCGAGGGTGCCGACAGCTGGCTGTCGGAGCTGATCTGGCGCGACTTCTATCACCAGATCCTGTGGCACAACCCGCGGGTGGTCGATCACGCCTTCCGTCCGGAGTATGAGGCGGTCAAATGGGATGATGCCCCCGAGCGCTTCGCCGCATGGTGCGAGGCGCGCACGGGCTACCCGATCGTGGACGCGGCGATGCGCCAGTTGAACCAGACCGGCTGGATGCATAACCGGCTGCGCATGATCGTGGCCTCCTTTCTCACAAAAGACCTCGGCATCGACTGGCGCCTCGGTGAGCGCTACTTCGCCGCCCGGCTCAACGATTACGATCTCGCTGCCAACAACGGTGGCTGGCAGTGGGCGGCCTCCACCGGGTGCGATGCGCAGCCCTGGTTCCGCATCTTCAATCCCGTCACCCAGTCGGAAAAGTTCGACCCCGAGGGCCGCTTCATCCGCCGCTACCTGCCCGAACTTGCACGTGTGCCCGACAAGTTCATCCACGCGCCATGGACCCTGGGTGGCATCGACCAGACGGCGTGCCGTACCAAGATCGGTGTCGACTACCCGGAACCGATCGTGGACCACGCTGCCGCACGCGAGCACACCCTGCAACGCTTCGGGGTGGTAAAGAACGACGGGCAAGCTGGATAGGCTCTCCGTCGGCCGCCTCCACGCAGTTTCCCTGCACAAGGCGGCGCGTGTAGGCGGTGGCTTCGATTCCGGTCCCGCTGATGGATCGCAGCTGCACCAACCATCGCTCAAGGGCTGCGCCCTCCACCCCGATGCGGGACAATGCCCCTCGCGCAACCTCCGACGCTCTCGCCATGACCGCCCCCGCCTTCGATTTCGACCGCATCATCGACCGCCGCAGCCTGCCAAGCGAAAAGTGGGGCCGCTACGCGGGGCGGGACGTCCTGCCCCTGTGGGTCGCCGACATGGACTTTGCGGCGCCGCCCGCCGTGGTCGAGGCGCTCCATCGCCGGATCGATCATGGCGTGTTCGGCTACACCGACGCCTGGCCGTCCCTGGTCGAGGCGGTCGTCGAGGGGCTGCAGCGTGACCATGGCTGGACCATAGATCCCGACTGGCTGGTCTGGCTTCCGGGTGTGGTGACGGGCTTCAACCTGGCCTGTGCGATCGCCGGCAAACCGGGCGACGGGGTGCTCACCGCGGCGCCGGTGTACCCGCCCTTCCTGTCCGCACCGGAGAACACGGACCGGGTGCTGCAGCGCTGCGAACTGGTGCTTCAGGAGGGGCGCTGGGGTTGGGACTGGGCGGCGCTGGAGGCGAGTGTTGATGCGCGTAGCCAGATGTTGCTGCTGTGCTCGCCGCATAACCCGGTGGGGCGCGTTTTCGACGAAGCGGAACTGCGCCGACTGGCGGATTTCGCGCGCCAGCACGACCTCCTGATCTGCTCCGATGAGATCCACTGCGGCCTGGTGCTCGACGAAGACTGCCGGCATCGCCCGATCGCTGCGCTGGATGCCGATGCGGCGCAGCGCACGATCACGCTGATGGCGCCGTCCAAGACCTGGAACGTCCCAGCGCTGTACTGCGCCTTCGCCGTCATTCCGGACGCTGGGCTGCGCCGGCGCTACCGTCACGCGATGCGCGGCATCGTGCCGCATGTGAACGTGCTCGGCATGGTCGCGGCCGAGGCCGCCTACCGCGATGGTGACCCCTGGCGGCAGGCGCTGCTCGCCTATCTGCGTGGCAACCGCGACCGGGTCATGGAGGCGGTCGCGGCCATGCCGGGCATCTCGCTAGCACGACCGGAGGCGACTTATCTGGCGTGGCTCGATTGTCGTGAGCTCATCGCGGAATACAACATCGGGGATGTCGCAGCGTTCTTTGAGGCAGCCGGTGTCGGCTTGTCCGACGGGCGCTACTTCGGTGCGCCCGGGTGGCTGCGGCTCAATTTTGGCTGCCCGCGTGCGACACTGGACGAGGCCCTCGCCCGCATGGCCGCGGCCACCGGCGCCTGAGCGCCTGCGGCCTCGTCCGTGTTACTTGCGGGCCCTTATCCGCCGGGCCTGAAGTTCACCCCTGCGTGCGCTCATCGGCGAGCGCCGCGGCGCGTTCGGCCGCACGCCTGCGCTG